>JAZUOX010000060.1:0-111505 GCA_045604905.1 Clostridia bacterium | reverse complement strand
TACATATAGCCTTGTTAATCCTGTAGCAGGGGTAAGCATAAGCGACAATGTTCTTACAGTTTCAAATGAGGCAGAGGCGCAGACAGTTCAGATTGAAGTTACAGCTAATCCTGTATTCAAAGGTGCAGATAATCAGTCTGAAAATGTTAAAGCATTGAGAAAATCAATAATTAGTATTAAACTTGCTGAAAATACGGGATTTAAATTCAAAACAATTGAAAACAATATAATAGCAACAGCAATCGTTGGAAAACTTGATGCAGATGCAGAGGCTTACTGCGCAGTTTATCAGGTTGCTGATGGTGTTAAAAAGTTAATGAGCTTAGAGTCTAAAGATGTTGTAGTAGGAAGCGAAGATGTAACATTTACAGCAATCTCAACACCAAGCTATACATATGAAGTTAAGTGCTTCATGTTGTACAAGGATATATTGAAGCCTGTTGTTCCTGCAGCAGTGTTCCCACAGAACTGATTTCAATAACTGATTAATAAAACCGTAGGAGAGGGTCTTTGCACCCTCTCCAAAAAGAACATTTAAGGCGTGCCGATCACGACGCGTCTTACGATAAAAGACGGATAAATGAAATAAAGAAGAAAGCCTTTTGGTTTTCCTCAAACATTTTGCATTCCGAATTCTACATTTCACACTTCGTTTTGTAAAACGAAGTGTTCACATAGAATGGAGTGAATTTATGATTAAGATGAAAAAATTTAAAAAATCACTGGCAATGTTAACGGCACTTACAATGGCAATTTCCATTATTTCAATAGCTCCGGCAATGGCGGAGGAGGGCGAAGAGCCAGCTCTTACACCTATGGAACAGCTTTGGTACGACACAAACCTTGTTATAAACGGTGATTTTGAAAATCTTACCACTATTGAAACTAACGGATACTTAGAGAATAATCCGTCTGGTGTTGGTTATTGGTTTAGGAGAGATGGTAATGTTTATCTTTCCGAGAAGCAGGCATATAGCGGAGAAAAGGCAATCTATTTAGAAATGCCGAAGGGTACCTCTATGAGTATATTTTCTCCACGTGTCTATAATTACAACAACGAACTGAGGGTAAATACCACATATCTTTCAAGCTATAAAATAATGGGTACAACAGCGAATAGGGGCTACACAGTTGGCGAACCCTTATCAACATTGTTTTACGACCAAACAGATTTAAGGTGGAGCAAAGATGATTATCTGAAATTCACATCGCCAACATTAAGCATTGCTGCAGATGACTTTGCAGTTGCTCCTGCATTAAACGATGAAGGACAGACAAAGCTTCCTCAAAGTGCATGGAAAGATATTACAACTGCTGTAACAATTAATAATACTGCACCAGAAAATATTGGCTTTGGTCCTTTCCTGAATAATAAAGGAAACAATACTGTTGCGTTCTACCTGGATGATTATTATTTTGGCGAGCTTATAGTAGCCGGTGTTGAAAACACAACGGAACAAAGCGAAGTGATGATTCCCATAGAAAATGAAAATACTGAGCTTGAACTTTCAGCAAAGGCATATAACCAGCTTGGTACAGAAGAAGGCCTTGAAGAATGCACCTACACGTGGGAAATTGCCGATGAAAATAAAGACGGCGTTAGTATTGAAAACGGAAAGCTTATAGTAACAAATAGCGCCAATGTTCGCACTGTTAATCTTAAGGTGACATGTGTTCCTACATTCAAAGGTGCCGATGCTCAATCAGATGTATTGAAGGAAAGAAGAACTATAAATGTCTCTATAGGTCTTGTGGCTTCTCCTGAGGCAAGTGATGCTCCTCAGGCTAGAGAAACTACTCTTACAGGTCTTGTTAAAGATGGAGAAACACTTACACTCGGTTATAAATACTGGCAACTATTTAACGTACCAGAGGGTGAAACAGAAATCACTTGGTACAGATGTGAAAGTTCTACTGATGAGGGAACCCCTTTTAACCGAGGTGAATTAACATATTTGCTTGAAGACGGCGATGATGAATATTTCTATAGGGTTGAGGTTAAGCCAGTAAGCGAAGATGGAGTTAGTGGTAACATTGAAAAAACATCAGTTCTGTGTAAGGCAACTGCACCTGTGGCTTCAAACGTTAATGTTTCGGGCTTACAGGCAATAGATGAAGAATGGGAAGTTATTTCTTACGACTATTACGATAAAAACAACGACCCTAAAGATGAGCCGCTTTATCAGTGGTTTGTTTCTCCCACGGAAAAAGTTGAAGATGGAGAAATAATTGAAGGTGCAACAGAAAGAACATATAAAATTACTGAAGCTGATGCCGGGAAATATGTTTATGCCGGAGTTAAAGCAGTTTCAAAAATAGCTCCGGAAGTATCAGAAGAGTTTGCTTATAGCCAGCCTCGTCTTACGGCAAGCACTCCTAAAGTAACAGGTGTAATGATTGAAAAGAAAACTTCAAATATTGTTATGGTTAAATATAACTATTCTCATCCTTTTGGAGTAGGCGAAAAAGAATCAAAAATTGAATGGTATGTTGGTTCAAATCTTGTCGGAACAGGAACAAGCCTTAACATTTCATCATTTAATGGCGAAACAATAGAGGTTCGTGTAACTCCTATGGCAGAGAAGAAGCCTTACCAAGGTGAAACTGTAACGGATGACTACAAGGTATCCTTTAGCACGTCAACCGTTGGTGGTTCAGGTGGATCAGGTGGTAGTTTTTCAGGAGGAAGTAGTGTTAAACCAATAACTCCTGTAAAGCCTGAAATAAAGAATGTTCCATCGTGGGCTAAAAATGAAATTGAATTTGTTCTTTCAAATAAAGTAATGGAGCTTGCAGGAGAAAATGATTTTGCAGGAGAGAGTAAGATTAACCGTGGCGAATTTATGATGTCTATGCTTAAGGCAGCGGGAATTGAACCAACTGATTACAGAGGAAGCTTTGCCGATGTTACATCGCTTGATAAATTTAGTGGATACTTACAGTCAGCCTTTGATAATGGCATTATTAGTCCGGCAGATAATTTTTATCCCGCACGTGAGCTTACAAGAGATGAAATGTGCAAAATTATTGTTACATCTATTGAAGTTATGACAAAAAAACAAATTTCAAAGACGGATATAACATATTTTACTGATTATTCTAATATTCAGGAATGGGCAATTGACTTTATTTCACAGGCAGTTGCTACCGGAATCATAAAGGGTAATGCCGATGGAAGCGTTAATCCTAAAGGAAATGTAACACGTGCTGAAGCAGCAGTTGTTGCAAACAGAATTTTTGATTATATCAAGGCAGAAGGAGTGCTTAAACAATGAAAAAAATTAATAAAGTAATTGCTCTTGCAACTGCTTTGATTCTTCTTCTTTCAATCACTGCTTTTGCCACTGTTGAAGAGGATATGGCGCAAATAGAGTTGGAAGTTAAACAGGAAATAAACTACATTGAAGATATTTATAAGTATGATCTTTCTCTTGCCAAACAGGAAGAGAAAGAAGAGGAAGAGAAAGTAATAGAAAAAGAAGTCCTTAAATATAGCAAAGCAGTTGGAATTGTGGATGCACTTGGTCTTATTAAGAAAAACTCTCTCGGCTTTTTCAGAGAAGACGAAGTTTTAAGCATTGAAGACTTTCTCGAGATTGCTGATAAACTTATAGGGTTCAGTTATGATTACGAAGAGCTTAAGTTTGTAACTCATGATACGGCACTCCGCCTTGTAATGAGAGCTGCTGGATATGACTTTTTACCTACAGATGCAAAGATGATGGAGATGGCATATCGTTTGGATATTCTCGATGGTGTTCAGTATAATGCAGAAAAGTATGTTACCAGAGGAGAAATGGCGCAACTATTATACAATGTACTTAGCACTGAAGTTGCTGAACTTATGAGCGCGAGCAGTTCGCTTTCTATTTTTGGAACAACAGAAGATAATACTTTACTTCAACAGATTTATGGTTATGAGATTGTTGAAGGTATTGTAACAGGCGCTAATGGTATTGATATTTATGAAAATCGAAAAGTGCCAGAGAATACAATTGAACTCGATAGAGTGAGCTTTTGGTATGATAATAAAGAAATTACAACAAACACTTTGTTCGGACATCAGGTGTATGCTCTTATTGAAACAAACAACAATAATAAGATTGTATTTATCGAAATTGATGAAAGTGAAGAATTTGTAACAGTTCCGTTTAACGATATAAATTCTTCTGGTAGTACGATTGCATGGGAAAATGAAGATGGTGACGGAAGGGTTCGAACTTCAAATATTAGCTATGTGGTTGTAAATGGTCGAACATATACAGGTAACTCTGCTTTCAGTGAATTGAATTCGGGAGAAGGTACAATCAGCTTCGCTAAAACTTCGGGAAATTATTACGATATTGCAATAATTAATAAATATGAAACATATAAAGTAAACCGATATAGCGAGTATGACCAAAAACTTTATTTTGCCGATAACAGAACCTATAATGGCTACAATTACATTAATGCAGAGGACAAACAATATGAATTTATAAATGTTATAATTGATGGAAAAGCTGCAAAAATTAGTGATATTACCGATAAACATATAGTGAGCATTTTTGATGATGGAAATCACTTTATTCAAATTGAAGCTTCTTCTGCTAACGTTTCAGGAAAAATCAGTGAAATGTATGATGAAGATACAGTTGGTATCAATGATAAAATTTATGGAATAAGTCCTTCTTACGAAAAAGCAATTGAAAACGGAGCAAAATTACAACCTGTTTCAATTGGAATGGAAGGAACCTTTAACCTTAATGTTATCGGAAATATTGCTTATGTTACTGTAGAAAATGGACAGTATAAGTATGCCGTCGTAAAAAAGATGGGCACTATTAAGTCCCCATTAGGTGGAACTATTGCTATAAGGATGTTTGATGAAAACGCTGAATGGGTGGAAACATCTCTTTCTCAAAAGGTCGTAATTGATGGTAAGAAATATACTGATTATGAATCTGCTGCAAATTATGTTGCAAGTTTCGGTGAGGACATAGATGGAACCATTATTCGTTATAAATTAAACGGTGATGGTTATATAACTTTCCTTGACACGAAAAAGCAGACATCCTATGAGTCTAATGACTTTGATGCTATGACTGAAGTGGAAGGAGAGCCTTGGGAAGGAACAATTGAGTGGACACAGGGAACAACGTTAAACAATTCAAGGTATAAACTTAAAGAAGGTGCAAAGATTTTCTATGTTCCTGACGAAGTTGATGATGAGGATAGATATTCGGTTATGGAACAAAAGGACCTTGTAAATGGTACAAAAGCGACGCTTGTTCTTTATAATCCTGATAAATTCCTTTGTTCAAAAATCGCGATATTCAGTGGCAAACCTACCGGAACATTCTCTGATAAAAAGATATTCCTGGTCACTAATGTAAGAAATGCAACAGATGAAAAGGGCAGAGATGTATTTGTATTAAAAGGTCTTGATGGTGAAATATATGCTGCTGATAAAAAGTTTGTTGAAAAAACATATGTAACAACCTATGAAATGGCGAAGCAATATCCAAACATTAAATCTGGTGATACGTTTAGACGTAATATAGACGGAAACGGTAGAATCGATGCGATTAGTTATCTTATGACTGCTGCAGAGGTTGCTACGAGACCAGATACATTTAATGGTCTTGCAACAATTAATAAATATGACGATGTTTGGGGAACAATTGAACTGGTTTCTCCGGAAGATGGAATGGCGCTTGTTAGTGTTGACGGAGAAACGCATTCATTCTTCCCGGAATGCGTAGCTGTATTCGATTGTAAAAATAAGATTGGCGAAAGTATTTCAATCAGCGATATTCAACCTGGTGATAGAGCTCAAATTTTTGGTGATTGGGCTAGAGACAGTGTAGTTGTTTACAGAAACTACGAATAATTAATTAAAATTAGGTTTTACAGCCTGAAAATTGTCGGCTCTGGGGTAATGTAGCCTTAGAGCCGACAATTTTAGAAAATTTGTATAAAATATTTTTTGCATTTAACGGAGAGAAGCATTAAATACTAGATATATATAATAATTTTACGTTTGCTTCACATATTTTGCCTAAATGATGCTAAATGAACCGTAACGGAGGAGAAGACTATGAAAAATATTAAAAAAGATAAATTGAATATAATTGTATTTGAAACAAGAGAAGAAATGGGAAATAAGGCAGGAGAAGATGTAGCAAAATGTATAAAGAATCTCCTTTTAAAGAAAGAAGAAGTTAATATGATTTTTGCTGCAGCACCTTCTCAGAACGAAACCCTCGCAGCACTTGTAAGAACGGAAGGAATTGAGTGGAATAGGGTAAACGCATTTCATATGGATGAATACATAGGTCTTGCTTCAGATGCCCCTCAAGGATTTGGTAATTTCCTTAAAAATGCAATTTTTTCAAATCTTCCATTTAAGAGTGTTAACTATATCTATGCCGAAGGCGAAAGTGCAGAAGAAACCTGCGCACGCTATACAAAGCTTATAAAAGAAAATCCTATTGACATAGTTTGCCTTGGAATTGGCGAAAACGGTCACATTGCATTCAATGACCCTTGGGTAGCTGATTTTAATGATAAGGAAGTAATTAAAAGAGTAGAACTTGATGAGGTTTGCAGACAGCAGCAGGTAAATGATGGGTGCTTTGCTAAACTCGATGATGTTCCAAAATACGCTCTTACCCTTACGGTGCCTACACTTTTTAATGCAGATTACCTTTTCTGTACAGTGCCTGCACCTACTAAGGCGGATGCAGTATATAAGACGGTAAATAATGAAATTAACGAGGATTTACCTGCAACAATTATGCGTAAGCATGATAACGCAATTATGTATTGTGATAAAGACAGCGGAGCAAAGATTTTATGATTACATACATAAAAAAGAAAATATAGGAGGATAAAGATGCTCGAACTTTTACCGATTTCTAAAGACAAAACAATAGAATTTAATTATTTCCCTACAAAAATACATACAATTATTTTTCGTTTATGGAAAATGATCCCTAGCGAAAGAATTGCTCGTGTATTAAAAACAACCCCTGAGAATGTAATAACCACTGCAAAAAGCATGGGACTTTCGGATGAGGGAAATAATTTTTTGAACTGGAAAGAAAAGGGATATATTACAATAATTAAGGCAATGTGGCATCTGCTCCCTTATGAACAAATTCTTGAAATGTTGGGTTGGGACGAGCAACGTCTTGCTTATGTTCTTAAAGAAGATGACTTTTTAGGATACAAGCTAGGTAATGAAAAGCCTGCTTGTGCCCCGGTTTTATATAGAGAATTTACTGATGATGAAAAGGTGAGGGCTGAAAAAATTGGCGCTCTCATGAAAGAAATCGTCATACAATATGAGGATACATCAGAAAAAACACAAGAGTTTGATTTTTTCAATCTTACATACAAATCTCTTTCTATTGACAAGAAAAACGAGGTTGAACTTACTGATGAGTGGTCAATACAGTTTTTGTGTGATGATGATGCAAAAATTTACGGAGATGATTTTCGTGACTTTGCATTTGAAAAATTCGGTGTTAAATTTTCAGAAAAGTCTGATAAGAAAATCACTGTTGATATAAATCGTGCCATGAAAAACGAGGAAGACCATGAAATCGTTATTGAAAGCGAATGTATAAAGATTGTGGGTGCATCGGCGTTTGGTGTAATGCGTGCATTCTATACTCTTATGAATATGGCAGAAAGCTGCGGCACACTCAGCTTTGAAAAAAAGCGCTATGATAAGAAAACCATATTTAAGACACGTATAATTTATTCTTTCTGCGGTCTTTACAGTGATGTGCTTGATGTTGATAACAATGTTTCTTTCCCTGAAGAGCTTTTAAAGGAATATGCAAAGAGGGGAATAAACGGGGTATGGATTCAGGCGGTGTTGTATAAATTAGTACCCTTTAAGTATGATGAAAGTCTTTCAGAGGGATGGGAGGCAAGAATCAAAAATCTTAATAACCTTATAAAACGTGCACAGCGTTACGGAATTAAGATATACCTTTATATAAATGAACCGCGCGCAATGAATAATTCTTTCTTTGAAAAATTCCCCCATCTTAGGGGACACATAAGTGATGATTTTGGAACATCAATGTGTACTTCATTAAAAGAGGTACAGGATTATGTATATGATGCTTTTGTAAAACTTACACAGATGACCCCGGGACTTGGTGGATACTGGAATATTTGCATGTCAGAAAATCTTACCCATTGTTATTCGCGCTCTGAATGTACAACCACTTGTCCTCGTTGTGCGAAAAGAGAGGCGTACGAGGTTGCTGCAGAAATTACGACTATTATGGCAAATGCTGTTCACAGTGTCGACAAGAATGTTAAATTTTTTGTGCATACATGGGCATTTAATTTGCTGGGTAAAGACGGAGTACAAAAATTCCTTAAATCAATTCCCAATGATGTAATAATTGTTGCAGTAAGTGAAAAAGGCATTAAGTTTAATGTCGAGGGAATACCCTCGCAGGTTGATGACTATTCAATGTCGCATATAGGTCCGGGAGAGTGGGCTAAGAATATATGGAAAATAGCTAGAGAAACCGGCAATGAAACATGTGCTAAAATTCAGGTAAACACTACATGGGAATGCTCAACGGCACCATTCTTACCTGTTTATGATTTGGTATTAGAGCATCTTGAAAATCTTGTTGGAGAAAATACGGAACATCTTTATCTTTCATGGACTCTTGGAGGATATATGTCGGATAATCTCAATATCGCTTCGTCATATTTTTTTAGGGATGAAGAGAATTTAGATGTTGACAACTATACAGATGCACTAAAAATGAAGTATGGAAACTACTATGAAACAGTAAAAAATGCAGCATCATATTTTAGTAAAGGATTTAGAGAGTACCCCTTTAGCGTTTCACATGTCTATTTTGGTCCATCAAATTTGGGATGCGCAAATATTTTCTTTGAAAAACCATCAGGTATGAATGCTACAATGACAGCATTCCCCTATGATGATACAAAAACTTGGGGAAATAAATATAGCATAGATGTTATGATTAAACAATATGAAAAACTGTGCGAACTGTGGAAAAAAGGACTTGAGATTATAAAAGATATGCCATGCTGTGAGTTTAGTGATATGGCATACTATGGTTATTCGTTGTTTGCATCATCTCTTAATCAACTTCGCTACTACAAGAACAGAGATGAGGATGGAAGTGCTTATAACACCTATGATATAATAAAGGAAGAAATGGAACTTACAAAGGATGTTTATAAGCTTGCTGTAAGAAACTGTTGTATCGGATATGAAGCCGCAAACCATTATTATGTAAGTAAGACTATGCTTGCTGAAAAATTGATTCAGTGTGACTATCTGTTAAATGTATAAGTTACATACCATTTAATTATATGATATAAGGTTTTAGTTAGAGGTTTATTCCTATCGGTAGAGAAAGGGGAAATTTATATGAAAATGACTTTCCGTTGGTACGGAAATGACGATTCAATAACACTTGATTACATAAGACAGATTCCTTGTATGACCGGTGTAGTGACGGCAGTGTATTCTGTTCCCGTCGGCGAAGTTTGGCCCCAGGAAGAGATTGATGCTATGAAAGCTACCGTAAATGCAAAGGGTCTTGAAATGGAAGTTATCGAATCCGTTCCCGTGCACGAAGATATAAAGCTTAGACGCGGTAACTATCAGCTTTATATTGATAACTACAAAGAAAATATCCGCAGACTGTCAAAGGCAGGGGTAAAGTGTATCTGTTACAACTTTATGCCCGTGTTTGACTGGACACGTTCACGTCTTGACCAGCCCCTTCCCGATGGTTCAAACGCACTTGTTTATTACAAGGAAGACGTTGATAAGATGGACCCCACAAAGATGACACTTCCCGGCTGGGATGCATCTTATACACCTGATGAAATGTCAGGACTTATTGAAGAATATAAGAAAATAGGTGAGGAAGGACTTTGGAGTAACCTTGAGTACTTCATTAAGGAAATTATGCCCGTTGCAGTAGAGTGTGACGTTAATATGGCTATTCACCCCGATGATCCGCCGTGGCCTATCTTCGGTATTCCGAGAATTATCACAACGGAAGCAAATATTGACAGATTCCTGTCGCTTTATGATGATGTGCATCACGGTCTTACTCTTTGCAGCGGCTCACTTGGTTGTGCAGCATTCAACGATTATACCGCAATGGTAAGAAAATACGGCTCAATGGGCAGAATACACTTTGCTCACGTAAGAAATCTCAAAATTCTTCCCGACGGTTCCTTTGAGGAAAGCGGACATCTTTCAGAGTGTGGCTCGCTTGATGTTGTTGAAATCCTCAAAGCTTATCACGACTGCGGTTTCAAGGGATATCTTCGTCCTGACCACGGCAGAATGATCTGGGGAGAAACAGGTAAGCCCGGCTATGGTCTTTATGACAGAGCACTTGGTGCAATGTATATGGCAGGAATATGGGAAACACTTGAGAAAATGTAAAAAAATGCGCAGAACGAGGAATGATAAAATGAAATTACCTTTTGAAATAGATTTAACAGGCAAGGTAGCAGTAGTAACAGGTGCAGGAGGTGTGCTTTGTTCTCTTTTTGCAAAGGCACTTGCATCTACCGGTGCAAAGGTAGCACTTTTAGACCTTAATGTTGATGCCGCAAATGCTTTCGCAAAGGAAATCTGTGACGAGGGCGGAATTGCAAAGGGTTATAAGTGTAACGTGCTTGAAACTGAAAGCATACAGAAAGCACACGACGAAATTGTAAAAGATTTCGGCACTTGCGATATCCTCATCAACGGTGCAGGCGGTAACAACCCCAAAGCTACAACTGATGATGAATACTTTTCACCCGAAGATATGGGGAATGTAAAGACATTCTTTGACCTTGACAAATCAGGTGTTGAGTTTGTGTTTAATCTTAACTTTTTAGGAACACTTTTACCCACACAGTTTTTTGCAAAGGATATGCTTGAAAAGGATGATGCAAGCATCATCAACATTTCAAGTATGAATGCGTACACACCCCTTACAAAGATTCCCGCATACAGCGGTGCAAAGGCTGCAATTTCAAACTTTACACAGTGGCTTGCAGTTCACTTTTCAAAGACAAATATCCGTTGTAACGCAATTGCTCCCGGATTCTTTGTAACAAAGCAGAATGAAAAGCTTCTTTTTAACGAAGACGGCACTCCAACAGCAAGAACAGGCAAAATCCTTGCTGCAACTCCTATGGACCGTTTCGGTGAATCAGAAGAACTTCTCGGCACACTTCTTTTTCTTGTGCATAAAGATGCGTCAAGTTTTGTTAACGGTGTAGTAATCCCCGTAGATGGTGGTTTCAGTGCATATAGTGGAGTATAATCATAATAAAGAAGGATGAAAATAATGTCATATACTGATAAGTTAAATGACAAAAAAGCAGATATAAGTATCTTTTATAAGAACGTTAATAATTTAAATTTGCCATTACAAGTGTTTTTGCCAGAAAATTTTAACGATGCAAATAAATATAAAACTGTAATTGCTATTCACGGCGGAGGATGGTATTCTCTAAAGGAAACTCCTTATGAATGGAACGGAGATTGGATGGCAAACAATGTAAAGTACTATACTCAAAAAGGGTATATAGGTATTGTATTTTCATATCGTGATCTACATTTTTTGCCCAATGGTGATGTTGGAGATTTGCTAATCGATTGTCGTGATGCAATAGAATATATAAAAACCAATTTTTCATTTGTTGATGTGGAAAATACATTGTTTATGGGAGATTCAGCTGGTGGACATCTAGCACTTTCTCTTGTTATGTGTTTGCCTGACGGTGTAGAGCCGGCAATAAAACCAAATAAAGTTGTAGTTTACAATCCAGTAACAGATTGCGTAAGTGATAAATGGAGATATTGTTCTAACGATTCAATAAAATATTCGCCTATGCACAATATAAAGCGTTTGGATTTAGAACTTCTTGTAATGCATGGTACTGCTGATAAGGTTGTAAGTATAGATGACAGTCGTGCTTTTGCAGAAAAAATGAAGATTGCGGGAAATCAAGTTTCAATAATAGAAATTCCCGATGCAGAACATGCTTTCATCTTATTTGGATATATATCAAAAGAAAAGGATGTGCTGAAGGCTTTAGAACTTACAGATAGATGTTTAAATTTGTAGATATACTTCAAAACAAGCCGTTTTTATACTGGTTTAGATATACAAATAAACTTGAAAGTATAAGCGAAACTTAGGCAATTAGCTTCGTAAGAGGCTTTTGCACAACAACTCCGGCTCATCCTCTTCATAATGAAAAAAAGTGCCATGAGTTTTTCATAATGCCGGAGTTGTTGTATATATTTATTAAGATATAAACTTTGCCATGAGTTTATATACATAGTGTTGGGCGTTACGGTCTTTTCCGTAGCGCCTAACCGCTAAAACTAAAGATTGAATAGAAAATTTAATATTTTTACAAAAGAGAGAAGTGCTGTATTTGAAAAGAAAAAGCTTATACAACTTCATACTTGAATTAAATCCGACTTTGTCAAAAAAAGCAAACTGACAAATTCGGATTTTCTGCATTATGGTGCGAAATTTGACGCATCGGTAAAGAAAAAAACAAAAAACATAATGTTTTGTGAAAATTTGACACGAAACATTATGTTTTTTTGTTTTCATACAATTTTAGGAAATCGACAACAAAAATTTTTTAGCTTAAATTGCGAAAAATGTTGCATTAAAAATACATATATCGATTTATGTATTAGTTTGTTAAAAAAACTAAAGTTTCTGAAAAGTAGATTTCCATAGCTCTGATTAAAACCAAAAAAAGAAAGGAGCTAATGGAAATGCAAAAAGTTATTAAAAAATTTTCTAGTACTAGGATATGGTTAGTACTAGAGGTTCATAATTGCCATACAGATTGGAGGTGCAGTCTATGAAAGCAGAGTATTCTGCCTTTGAACGGAGAATGGAAATTTTATATATTCTGATGAATCAAAAGTTGATTTCTCGTTTAGAACTTGCAAGAAGATTTTCAGTCTCTGATGTCACTATTGGCGAAGATATTATTGCGTTAAGTAGATATGCACCTATAGCCAGCAAAATGGGGAGACATGGCGGAATATACATTATTGATGAGTACAAGAGGGAAAAAGTTTATTTTTCAAGGGAAGAGGAGCAATTGGTTGAAAAATTAGTTCCAACTCTTTCTGGAAGAGAACAACAACTCATGAAGATGATGTTATATAAATTTACACTACCTAAAGTTAAATAGAATAGAACACTCCATATAGATACAACTATATGGAGTGTTCGTATAAAGACTAGTTTGTTTTATATGAGTAAATTAAATCTGCAAACACAATTTCTTCTGCAGAGTGACAAACGTTGTTCATAGCGCCAACCCAAGCTATTTGGTCTTTTGCTTTGAGTTCTTCCGTGATGCCTTGTTTGACCGCCATATCCTTTATAAGCCTGTCAACCATTTTTCTTGCAAGGGTGTCAATTTCTTCAAGATAGGCAAGCCAAGTTCCGTTGAGCATTTTCATTGAGTAAACTGTCGGGCGATTTTCTTTAATAAATATTGAGTGCAACCTGCCATACTTGCCGATGTTGTAAACCTTGTCATCGGGAACAGTGAGGTTTGGGATGTAATAATCACCGTTTTTCACATACTCAATTCCATTTTCGATAAATTTCTCTTTCATAGCTTTACGCCTCCTTTAATTTGGTATCTTCATTTTATCATAAGGCATTCGCTTTGACGAATGTGCGAATAAAAAATATATAAAAAAAGAGATAAAACCGATTAAAGTTTTATCTCCTGAAATTTCGATATTATTGTTTTTCAAGTTTACTATTAAAATTAGGATAATCAAGATGTAATAAAAATCCGAACCCTTCACCGATTGGTACAAGGTTCGGATTTCTACTGTTTGGTGCAGGTAACAGGACTTGAACCTGCATGAAATTGCTCTCATACGGACCTGAACCGTACGCGTCTGCCAATTCCGCCATACCTGCATATGTTTTAAAACTTTACTTTTGCCATTATATAATAGAATCAGAATAAAATCAAGCTTTTTTTGTGAAAAATAGTATATATTCAATAAGCTATCTATGCAGTTGCTTTGTAAAATAGTTATTATTATTTATTGTTGTTTCTGCTGTGTAAAATAAATGTTGACAATCAGCGGTTTATGTGGTATCATTACAAAGTAATAATTAAATATCTAAAAACTGTGACGGAGAGTGCGCTCGATTAACTTTTGAGAGAAGCGGCGGTTGGTGTGAGTCGTTAAAGTGAGGCGGGTTGCTGTAGCTCCTGAGTTGAAAGGAAGAAATTTTGCTAAGCAAATGATTAGACCCTTTCCGAGAATGCTGCGTCAGTGCATAGGGCTTGATGGAGTCCGAAGGGGTACAAGAGTAATTACTTGTGCAATTTGAGTGGTACCGCGGGTAGATATCAGGCTCGTCTCAAAGGATAATCTTTGGGGCGATTTTTTGTGTTCTCAAAGAAAAGAGAGGATGGATAAATATGAGTGAAAATTTAACAACTGGTCTTGATTTTAAAATCAGCGAGGTTGCTGCCAGAATTAAAGAACTCAGACAGATTGACGGCATTTCCGTTGAAACAATGGCTCGTCTCACAGGAGTTACCCGTGAAGAATATGTTGCTTGTGAAGAAGGAAAGCACGATTTGAGTTTCGCTTTTATTTATAAGTGTGCAATTGCATTTAAAGTTGGCGTAACAGATATTATTGAAGGTGTCAGTTCGAATCTCGAATCTTACACAGTAACCCGCAGAGGCGACGGTCAAAAAATTGATCAGGCACATGGTATGATTTATTATAACCTTGCAGCTGCATTCAAAAACAGAGTGGCGGAGCCTCTTTATGTCGACTGTATATACGATGAAAATGCAGAAATGAAAGACATTGAGCTTACAAGTCATAGCGGACAGGAGATTGACATTGTTATAAGCGGTTCACTTAAGGTGCAGATTGGTAGTCACAGTGTTGTTCTTAATGCAGGAGATACAATCTACTACGATAGCTCGACTCCTCACGGTATGGTTGCAGTTGGTGGCGAAAACTGTAAGTTCTATGCTATCGTTCTCACCGGAGAAAATAAGAATAGTAGTAAAGAAGTTGCAGAATTTATACATAATCCCAAGTATAAGCCTCATCGTGAATACAGACGAATTTATCATAACTTCATTGATATAGAAGAAAACGAGAATGGTTCTCTTGAAAAAATCAGTTTTAAAAATGAGGACAAGTTTAATTTTGCATTTGATGTAATTGATGCAATAGCAGACAGAAAGCCGGACAAACTTGCTATGTTACATCTTTCAAAAGACAAGGTGGAGCGTCGTTTTACATTCACAGATTTCAAGCTGGAGTCAAACAGATGTGCAAACTATTTTGAGTCACTCGGCATCAAAAAAGGAAGCAAAGTAATGCTCGTTCTTAAGCGTCATTATCAGTTCTGGATAGCAATTCTTGCTCTTCATAAAATTGGTGCAATTGCAATTCCTGCTTCAAATCTTTTGCAGGAGCATGACTATGAATACCGCTACGAGGCAGCCGGAGTTGATGCAATTCTCTGCAGTGCAGATGGTGACATTGCACATCAGGCGGAACTCGGTGCAAAGAATACTCCCAATCTTATAAAGATTATAGTTGGCGCTGGAAGAGAAGGTTGGAGAGAGTTCGATAACGAATATCAGAGGTTTTCAAGCACTTATGACAGAAAGCCTGATTCTCCTTGCGGAAATGACGATATGCTTATGTACTTTACATCAGGTACGACCGGCAATCCCAAAATGGCACTTCATAGCTACACATATCCTCTTGGTCATTTCCACACTGCAAACTATTGGCATTGTGTTGACCCTGAAGGTCTTCATCTCACAATTTCCGACACCGGTTGGGCTAAAGCCGCATGGGGTAAAATTTACGGTCAGTGGCTTTGTGAAGCAGGTCTTTTTGTATACGACTTTGATAAGTTTGATGCAGCAGATATTCTTCCGCTTTTTGCAAAATACGGTATAACTACATTCTGTGCACCTCCCACGATGTACAGAATGCTTATGAAAGAGGATATATCAAAATACGATATGTCGTCTGTACAGCATGCAAATACTGCGGGTGAAGCGCTTAATCCCGAAGTGTTCAAGCAGATTGAAAAGCTTACAGGTCTTAAAATTATGGAGGGCTTTGGTCAGACAGAAACAACCTGCCTCATCGGTAACCTTTACGGCAGAGAGTATAAAATGGGTGCAATGGGTAAGCCTGTTCCGCTTTATGATGTCGACATAGTTGACTCCGAAGGTAACAGCGTTGATGTCGGTGAAAACGGTGAAATCGTTATCCGTACATCTGAGAGAATTCCCTGCGGTCTCTTTAAAGGATATTACAGAGACGAGGAAAAAACGGCAGAAGTATGGCACGACGGTCTATATCATACCGGTGACGTTGCATATAAGGATGAGGACGGATTCTACTACTATGTAAGCCGTATTGATGATGTTATCAAATCATCAGGATACAGAATAGGACCTTTCGAGATTGAAAGCGTTATTATGGAGCTTCCTTATGTTCTTGAATGTGGCGTATCTGCAGCTCCAGACGAAATTCGCGGTCAGGTTGTAAAGGCAAGCATCGTTCTTACTAAGGACACAGTTCCCAGCGAAGAACTCAAGAAAGAAATTCAGATGTATGTTAAAGAGCATACCGCGCCTTACAAATATCCCAGAATTGTTGAATTTAGAGAATCTTTACCCAAAACAACAAGCGGTAAAATCATAAGAGCAAAGCTATAAAAAAGGGGGTGCAAAAACTTTGTTTTTGCACCCGCCTTCTGATGTGACTATGAAAATGAAGGAGAATAAAAATGAAAAAAATATTAGTATTGCTGTTGTCAGTCACTGTTAGCTTAATGCTGACTTCCTGTTTGAAAAAAGATGCCAAGGAAGATCCGATTATTAAAGCCCAACCATCTGAAGGTTACGACAAACCGGTAAAAACTGTGACGGCAGACAGGACAGTTGACATTTCTGATGGAATCAATATTAGTTATGACAGCTTTTCGTATTCCTGTGATTTTGACTATGACGGAAATGATGAAAATGTTGGGATAATCGTAAAAACGATTGATGACAGTAAGCAGAGTCTGTGCATAACTATCGGAAGCAGAGCTAAAGAACTTGAACTGTTTGACGGATTTATAAAATCTGTTTATTCTTGTGATATAGACTTAAACGACGGAGTAAGAGACCTTGCAGTAATTACCGTTGAAGGAAGTAGCGATCCGCGAATAAGAATACTTAATTATGCAGACGGACTTCCGGCATGGAACTTTGCTGATTCAGACAGCAAGGAACAATATGACTCAAGGTGGATCGGATATGCCATAAGCTATTATTTCAATGTTAATGATGATGATACAATCACTCTTGAAGAACAGACAAACAGCTATGGTATGTGGAGTGTGTACAGGGACTATAAACTTAACGCAAACGGTGCTTTTGAGGAAATTGTAAAAGAAAAATATGATGTATTGCCTGATTTTATGGTGGACAATGAATATTTTCCGGAATACTTCAGCGAAGATGAAATAGAGATGTGGAAAAAAGGCTACATAATGGCTCATGAACATCTTTCAAACGGAAATATAACCATTCACAAGGGTGAATATTTCAGACCGCTTTATGATGATGACCATAACAAGCTCTACATCGAAAAGAAAAACGGGGAACAAGGGTATATTGACCTTGAAAACTTTCCAGAGAGGTATATTTTCAACGACGCATTCTTTTACCTTGCCGGTTAAATTGATTCAGAAAATAAGATGGATGCAGAATCTAAATTGCTGCATCCATTTTTTATTGCGTAGAAATTGTGGTTCTTATTTATTCAAATATAGAATTTTTGTACTGCGTAGGAGTAAAGTTTGTCACCTTTTTGAAAACTTTTGAAAAATAATGTTGGTTGTCAAAACAAAGCATATCAGAAATTTCAGCAAAGGAATACAAATCGCTTCGTATAAGCTTTTTAGCCTCTTTGATTTTAAACTTTGTTATATATTCTCCGATTGTCATACCGGTAGATGCTTTGAAAATACCAGCGAGATATGCTCTGGAATAATTCATTTCAAGGCATAATTCATAAACTGATTTGCGGGAATATACATTTTCTTCGATAATAGTTATTATTTGTGCGACAAGGTGGTTTTCCATGCTTTCTTTAGATGGAAAAAATCCCTGACTGCTTTTTTCACTTGCTTCGCGCATAAGTAAAATAAGAAATTCTTCAAGGTGGATTCTTATCATCTGCTGACTTCCCACAGGAGCCTTATCCTTTATTATCAGTTCAACTCCTGTAATAGGCATAACTTCAAATGTGGAGAGGCTTTCGTCAATAATAGAAAACATATGCTTTTTCAGTCCGGAAGAAAGAGTTGTAATATTTCCTTTAAAGAAATTCATGGATGAAGAATTACAGACGAATGCTATAACAAAAACATCTGCTGCATTAACGCCGTCAGTACATATAGTGTGAAATTCGTTTGGCTTGTGAAAAACAACCTGTCCTTGCTTAAGAGTAAACTCGTTTGCTCCTGCACGGATATTAACCTGCCCTTTGTCAACATATACCATTTCCCAGAAATTGTGACTTTCTCCATTGAAAGTAAAATTCTTTGAAAATTCATAATAATGCACCGTTACTATTTTGTTTATACTGACAAGATTAGAAAGACGGTGCTTTGTATAATTTAATTTCATAAAAACCACCTTGTTTACAAAAATATACAATTAGTACAAAAAAATATATTGAAATCTTCTGTTTTGTATTTTATCATATAATTAATAAAAAATCAAGGAGGTAATTGGAATGAAAAAGGGTATAAGCATCTGGTCATTTAATGATCAGCAGGATCTTAAAAAATGTTTTCAGTTAGCAAAGGATGCAGGATTTGACGGTATAGAGGTTGCTCTTGATGAAAAAGGCCCCGTTTCGCTTGAATCTACAAAAGAGGATATATTGGAAGTGAAAAAGCTTGCAGAGGAAACAGGAGTTGAGCTCTACAGTGTGGCAAGCGGTCTTTACTGGAATTATAACTATACTTCAGATAATGAGGATAACAGAAAAAAAGCAAAGGAAATTACAAAGAAACAGCTCCAGGTAGCTTCTTGGTTAGGTTGCGATACAATCCTTTTAGTTCCCGGTGCAGTCCATGTTGTGTTTGAGCCGGACGGTGAAGTTATAGACTATGATGTTGCATATAACAGAGCACTTGAGGCGCTTCGAGAGCTTGCACCGTTAGCAGAGGAGCTTAAGGTTGCAATTGGTGTTGAAAATGTATGGAATAAATTCCTTCTTTCGCCCCTTGAGATGCGTGACTTTATTGATAAAATAGGTTCCGAGTATGTCGGTTCTTACTTTGATGTAGGTAATGTTCTTTACAGCGGATATCCGCAGCAGTGGATAAAAATCCTCGGAAATCGTATTAAGAAAGTTCACTTCAAGGATTACAGAGTTGCAGTAGGTTCACTTGACGGTTTTGTTGACCTTCTTGCAGGTGATGTTGATTATGTTAAGGTCAAAGAAGCGCTTGATGCTGTTGGCTATGATAATTGGGTAACTGCAGAAATGATACCGCCGTACAAGCAGTACAGTGAAACAATTATTTATAATACATCCAATTCAATGGACAGAATTTTAGGGAGGAAGTAATTATGATTAAAATTGGTCTTATCGGTTGTGGATTTATGGGTGGAATGCACTCTGCCTGCTATGATGTAATCGAAGGTGCACAGGTTGTTGCCGTTGCGGATGTTCGTCGCGAAAAGGCTGAGGAAGTTTCTAAAGTGCACAATGCAGAAATATATGCTACCGGAGAAGAACTTATAAAAAATGCCGATGTAGATGTTGTTGACATCTGTCTTCCTACATATCTTCACACACAGCATGCAGTTCTTGCAATGAAAGCAGGGAAAAATGTATTTCTTGAAAAGCCCGTATGCCTTACAGAAGAAGAAGGTGAGCTTCTTCTTAAGACACAGGAAGAAACAGGCTCAATAGTTCAGGTCGGACAGGTTATCAGAATGTGGGATGAATAT
The DNA here is from genome assembly GCA_045604905.1 of Clostridia bacterium. GTDB lineage: Bacteria > Bacillota > Clostridia > UMGS1883 > UMGS1883 > UMGS1883. Next base: position 91,417 of record JAZUOX010000060.1, on the reverse strand, counting down.
GTATGGCTTAAGGAAGTGGCTGACAGCGGTAAATTCGGGAAAATACATTCTGCCGTATTCAAACGCCTCAGTTCATATCCTACATGGGCATGGGATAACTGGCTGCATCAGGGAGAAAAGAGTGGCTCTATAGCTCTTGATATGCACATCCACGATGTGGATTTTATGCGTTATCTTATGGGTGAGCCTGAAAGCTTCAATTCGTTTGCTACAAGAGACAACACAGGTATTATCGAACAGATTTTCACAAGCTTTAAGTATAAAGATGCTGTTGCAACTGTTGAGGGATGCTGGCACTACCCTGCAGATTTCCCGTTTACTGCACAGTTCAGAGTAATGTTTGATAAAGCAACTGTTGTTAACGGATACGACGGACTTACAGTTTACTATAAGGACGGTGGAAGTGAGAAGATTGAAATAAAGCCTTCATTCGAATCTGACAACAATATTGGCGGAAATATTTCAAGTCTTGGCGGATATTATAACGAACTTCGTTACTTTATTGACAAACTTAATGCAGGTAAAACTCCTGATGTTGCACCTCTTTGTGAGGGTATTAAGTCAGTAAATCTCGCACTTGCAGAGATTAAGAGTGTCGGTGGGGCGCAGATCTGATTTTATATAATGGGATGTTAAAAAAGTCCAAGCGGGTGTAAAGAAACTATATTTCTTTACACCCGCTTTTATTGACAAAAAATAAGTATAGGGATATAATAATTTACGGTGGTTTATTATGATTAACAAAGAATATATTGATGACCAACTTAATAATTATCCCTACTGTATAGAAGTGCGGGATACAGTTACTTCCACAAACAGCATTATGAAGGATGCTGCACGGAATGGGAAAGAGAAGTACAATGTACTGATTGCATCATCACAGACTGAGGGCAGGGGGAGACTGGGCCGCAACTTTTATTCTCCAGGTGGCAGTGGACTTTATATGTCAATTCTGCTGCGACCGGAAAACGGAATAAATCCTTTACGGATAACTACTGATGCAGCAGTAGCAGTGGCAATTGCTCTTGAAAAACTGTCCGGAAATAAAACAGGAATAAAGTGGGTAAATGATATCTATATCAATGACAGAAAAGTTTGCGGAATTCTGGCGGAGTCTTCAGTTGGTGATGGAGGATATGTGGTTCTTGGCATAGGTGTAAATGTAACCTTGCCGGAGAATGGTTTTCCGGAAGATATTAAACTGAAAGCCGGCAGTGTGTTTGAAAAAAACAGAGAACTTCTCAGGGAAAAGCTTGCAACAGAGATACTTAAGGAATTGTGTGTAGTGCGTAGCAAAGAAGATGTTCTTGCAGAGTACCGCAGCCGTTCAATAATAACGGGAAAAGAAATTGATATAATAAAAAACGGAACTGTCAAAAGAGCCGTTGCACTGAGTATAGATGACGATTATTCACTTTTGGTGAGAACAGAAGACGGAAAAACAGAAAAGCTGAATTCAGGTGATGTAAGTATAAGAAGACTATAAAAATGCATACATCAAAACTAAATGGGGGTGTAAAAAACTTAGTTTTTTACACCCCCATTTAGTTTTTTATATAAAAATGAGTGCAACAAACCAGGAATAAAGCAAGCGTGCGGTGACGCTTTGCCTATCAGTTAAAAAATGCAGAATATATAATTTGTGCTGTCTGTGCCCTGGTCGCATTTGAAGTAGGTGAAAATCTGCCGTCACCCATACCGTTTATTATGCCTTTTCGTACAAGAGCATAAACAGGAATTTTCGCATATGAGGGAATGAGATTGTCATCGCTGAAAAGTGTACCTGATACAGTTGTGGGCGAGCCGAGACTTCTTGAAACGATTGTGCATATATCTGCACGAGTGATATAATCATTCGGATGGAAAGTACCGTCGGGATAACCCGTGATGAATCCTTCTTTATATGCGGAGGAAACATACAGATAATACCAGTCTTCTTCCGAAACATCAGAGAAAGAAGAAGTTGCTGCAGTGTCAAGGGTATCCGTTGCAGAAACAATGATTTTAGCAAACTCCCCGCGGGTAATATTTGCCTCAGGCTTGAATGAACCGTCAAGGTACCCGTTTATTATGAAGTTTTCTGCAAGAACATTTACTGCATTGTAAGCCCAATGTGAGTCCGGAAGGTCTGTAAATGTAAATGCAGGCTCAGTCGGAATATCTTCAATATCGGTTTCATAAATCATTTTATTTTCAAAAACTATTCTTTTGACCGTTTCAACAACCGGTTTAAGGCTTTCATCAACCGTTCCGTATTTTAATGCGGTGCGTATAGCATCGGGATAGAGTATAAGAAGCGCATCCTGAATAATATAATACTTTTCTCTTGAAGATATACCTGATATTGCTGTAAGAGCAGTTTTTTCAAAGTTTTCGTAAGTTACGGGTGTGTGTGAATTTATCTCAAGAATATATGTATGAGTATCCTGCAAAAAAGACATAAGAAGGTCTTCTACAACTCCATAATCCACAAAGGATTTTACAAAGTCGGGATGTTCTAACTTAAAGTCGGCAAATGCATCTTCAATAGAATAAACATTGTAGTTTTCTTCTGCAGAAACAGTTAACACGGTTAACGCCAGAACTATGCTGAGTATTATTGTTAAAAGCTTTTTCATCAAAATCATTCCTTTCCTTTAATAAGTATATCACGAATGCAGGTTATAATCAATAACGTTGACAAAAATTCAGAATTTTGTTAAAATTAAACTAAACAATAATAAATAGAGGTGCAGTTGTGAATTCTTTTTATTTGAAAAAAATTGTGGCGATTTTTATTGTCGTCGGAACTTTGTTTACAGTTATACCGCGTACTTATGCAGAAAATGAAAAAGATGTAAAAAAATATATTGTTATTCTGGAGGAACCGGCACTTTATTCTGATGAAAGGCCACAGCTTTTTAATATGAACGGTGCTGAGTATAAAAATGAAGTAAGAAGAGCTCTTACCCAACTTCAGGAAGATATCAAGGCACAGATTCCTGCACCTATGAAACTTTTTAACGATGAGGAGCAGATAAAGGAATATTCGTATACAGATGTTCTGAACGGCTTTACTGTTACAACAGATGAAGATACTGCGGAATTTATAAAAAATATAGAAGGAGTCAGCGAGGTATTCGCCGACGAAGTAATAGCCTATGCAAGTGAAGCACCGGACATTTATCTCCAAAGTGAAGCGGTAACAACTGAAGAAAGTGAGTTTTCCGCAGCTAATCCGGGTAATGAAATAAATGTGCAATATGCCTATGAAAAGGGGTATAACGGAAAAGGCAGAACGGTAGCAATACTTGATTCTAACATAAATTACAATAATTCGTACTTCGCGCTTACTGATGAAACTGCGGTAAAATATACCGAGGAATCTCTTGCTGCAAAAATAGCTGAAAAAGGTATGGGTAAAGATACTGCTCAGGCTTATAAAAATGCTAAAATCCCTTATGTATATGATTATGTAAAAAACACATATACTATCACATCGTCGTCTTCTCAGCATGGAACTCATGTCAGCGGAATTGCGGCAGGATTTGAAACAACAGTGGGAGACGGCAAAATAACCGGTATTGTACCTGAAGCACAGATAATGTTTTTTGGAGTCACGGCAAGTAACGGAAGTATTTCTTTTTCTGTTGTGGCAGCAGCACTTGACGATGCCGTTAAGCTTGAGGCAGATGCTATCAATATGAGCTTCGGAGCTGATTATTACAGTGAAAACAGGCCAGGTACTGCTTTAAACAAATTCAGAGTAGCAGCAAGAAATGCAAAAAATGCGGGTTGCCTTATAAGTAAATCTGCAGGTAATATGAATAAGGGAGGGGCAATTCAGACAAAAGAAATTGATTATTCTGCAAGCGATAATATCCTATTTCCGCACGTTGCAAACATAGGCTCCGTACATGGAAAATACCGTGTTGCAAAAGGGCTTACAGACGAAAACGGGGTAGTCTACGGTTCTGAAAGTAAAAGCTCTTCAAGTAAGTTTGACCTTTCTGAAATAGTGGACTGTAAAAGTGGCGAAACTTCTGAGATAAATGCACTGGATATATCAGGGAAAGCTGCAGTTATAACAATACCTGATGAGCTTTTGCGTGAATCAGATGTAACATATTATAACCGTGTGGTAAGTAAAGGTGCTGAAGCATTGATACTTGTTAATAATTCTAACCAGGTTGCAGTTTCATCGGTTTCAAGCTATTATAAAATTCCTGTTTTTTATATGACAAAATCCGAAGGAGAGAAGATGCTCACTGCAGCAAAGCAGATTTCCTGCTTTGAGAAACTTACGATATCTGAAAATTCCAAAAATGTTGTTCCAAGCATAAATTCGTCTTATGGTTACAGCGATACTCTTGATATAAGTGTCGACTACAGCTCACCCGGGGGAAATATACATTCTGCCTACGGGTCATCTGTTACAGGAATGTCCGGTACTTCTATGGCAGCACCAGGAGCGAGTGGTGCAAGCATACTTATGTATCAGTATTTTGAAGAAAAATACCCTCAGTATACAGGAAACAATAAAGCGGAGATTGTAAAGAATCTTCTTGCGTCAACTGCAGAAACGGTATATGAAGAAAACGGTACAATTGCATCACCCAGAAAAGTCGGTTCGGGTATAATTCAGCTTGACAAGGCAATGCAGTCGAGAGTGCTCGTGTATAGCAGTGATTACAAAAACAAAATCACTCTCGGTGATGAAATTGGAAAAGAATTCAGTTTTAGTTTCTATGTTGAAAATATTTCTGACAGCCCCGTAACATTTGACAAAGTTGAAGCAGAACTTTCTACCGATGACTATAAATATTACGAATCAAAAGATATATACGCTTTTTGCGGACTTAAGAAACTGAATGCAACTGTAAACGGTACAGAAAGCATAACCGTACAGCCGGAAAGTAAAGAACAGGTAACACTTACGGTAACTCTCAATGAAGAAGATATTAACCACCTTGAAAAAGCAATGGTAAACGGATTCTTTGTAGACGGAAAGGTTACTCTTTCAAACAATGCAGGGGAGCACGTTAGTGTAGGAATACCCTTTACAGGTTTCTACGGCGACTGGGAACAATATACTCCTGTAAACGAAGATAATATGAATACAGACTTCCTTTTCAGTACAAAAATGAACTATGCGACAGTTGAAAATAAAATCAAACAGTCAGAGGAAGGATATATTCTGCCATTTACAACGGACCCTGACGAATTTGTTGAAAACAGCGCTCTTTCGCTTATTGCACAGATACGAAGAAATACATTTGTGAGAATCAAGGCAGACGATGAAGTTATATATGACGCTTTTGCACCGAAAAGAACATCACTTAACCTTAATACCTTTGTGACAAAAAACGGAGCCGTTTCAGAAACGCTAAAGACAAACGGAAAAGTAGTGTGGGAGTTTTACTTTATGTCACCACTCCACAAAACGGAGAGTGAGGCTCAGGTAATTAAAATCACTGTAATTCCGCAAAATGAGAAACCTGAATTTAAGGCGATACAAATAAAAGACACAGACGAAAAGAAAATATGTGTTGAAGTAGATGGAAAGGATATCAGTTCAATTATATGCATAGGGCATAAAAATGGTATAAAAACAGTTTTAAGATCAAATAACAGTAAAACGGCAGAGTTCAGTGTTGGAGAGCTTAGTGATGCCTCTTTTATAGTCTATGACGAAGCTCTTAACAGTGCAGCCGAAAACCACGGAGTAACTATGACTGTAGAAAACAATAAGGTGAAATTTAAAAATAACACCTTAGAGCCTCTTTATTTCTCTGGAATACTTGCTTCATACACAGTTGACGGAAAAATCGAAAAGATAGAATTCCTCAACAAAGATTGTCCTACGTTAAATGAGTATGAGAAAATAGAAAAAGATATTTCTGCATACGTTGGTAAAAAATACAGAATATTCTACTGGAAAGATAGTCTTACCCCACTACAGCCCTGATTTGTAAGGACATAATTTTGTTAAATTTCCATATATTAAAAAACCGATGAGTGAAAATCACTCATCGGTTTTTATCAATCTTCTTTAAAAAATCCGGATTCAAACCTGATTTGTATTTCCTTGGAGATGTCTTTTGGCTTAGCATAACCGGGAACATCCAGAATTGCTGTCAAAATATCTCCGTCTTTTGCTCCCGTAACATCCAGTGGCAATGTCGCAATCTCTTTAAGAGAATTAAAACTTTCACCAAAACCGCAAATATCAACATCGTACTGAGACGGGAGCTGATGACTCTTTCCATCGGAAGTTTTAAGAATTACAGGAACTTTTTTGACGTCAGAAATTATATAGCTTACAGTAATTTCAGCGGGAGAAAACTCAACACCTTCAAGAATTTTTCCGTTTTTAGCATATGCCACAAGGCGTACTGTCTGTGTACCGCTTTCAGGCGCAGTTGTTATCACCTCGGTTTTCACATTGCCGATATCACTTATAATGCTTTTTGGAGCTGAAACACTCACAGATTCATCTGAAAGTGCATAAGAATCTATCACTTTATTTTCTGCATCAGGTTTATTAAGTACTGCTTCAACCGCAAAAGTATCTTTCATAATCGGTTCAATTATAACCTTTATATCACTTGTTTTCACATAATAATTGGCAGCGGAAGAAACACTTGATGTAATAGTGGCGGGAACCACATGGGTGCCTGCTTTTTTTATGGAAGAAACGTTTATGTTTGCAGATACTGTTTTACTGTTGATTCTCGAAAGAGTGAGTCTATTTGCCGTTGCTTTAACATTAACGCTTTTTTCCGAAACGGAATAAACAGAAAATCCTTTTTCCTTAAGAGCCTGCTCACCTACAATTACTATCGGAACATTCTTAACAGTTTTTGACATTGAGGGATTCTCCTGATAGGAAACATACACCCACAAAAGAGTGGCAAGAGCAATACAAATGATCTTGATGACTTTTTTATTCTGCATTATTTTTTCCATTTCATACGCTCCTTCCACTTAGAAATAGTACTGTCTTTAATATTTTTAGAATCGGAAGCAAGTGATTTAATAATCATTTTTTTGAGAGTTTCCTCAGTATAATTACGGCTCATATTACCGTCTGCTACAAAACTTATTTTTCCTGTTTCTTCACTGACAACAATAACTGCCGAATCAGAACTTTCGGAAATACCGAGTGCTGCGCGATGTCTTGTTCCGAACTCCTGACTGAGCGTTTCGTTAGGAGTAAGGGGAAGAATGCACCTAGCTGCAAGAATTCTTCCGTCTCTTACAATAACGGCTCCGTCATGAAGGGGAGTGTTAGGAATGAATATGTTAATAAGAAGTTCGCTTGAAACTTTTGAATCAATCTCGCAACCTGTTCTTACTATATCACCGATTTTAATATCTCTCTCAAGAACAATAAGCGCTCCAATTCGTCTGCTGGACATAGCACTTGCTGCAGCTGCAATTTCTGAAGCGACCTCTTCAGCCTCATCCTTTTCACTGGAGAATAGTGTAGCAAAGTTTGTTTTACCGACTTTCTCAAGAGTTCGTCTGAGTTCCGGTTGGAAAACGACAATCAGAGCCATAATACCGAACTGCATAAGATTGCGTAGCAGATAGTTGATGGTGTTAAGCTGCAAAAGATTGCTGAGCCATGCAAAAATAAGCACGAGAATAATACCTTTAATAAGAGCGCCTGCCCGTGTTTCACGAAGGAGTGCAGAAAGCTTGTAAAAAAGGTAAGCAACTATTGCAATATCAAGTATATCTGCCAATCTCAAGGCTAATCCGCTGAAAAATGCGTCCAATACTGTCAACCACCTTTGTTCCGGAGTATGAATAATTCATCTAGTTTAATAATACAATAAAAACCGTCAAAAAAAAAGGCTTTCTGCCGATATTTCATCTATTTGTAACATTCGGTAAGTTTTTCAATTGCTTTTGCAGCGGCAGTAATGTCATCTTTGGTGTTGAAATATCCTGCTGAAATCCTTAGAAGTCCTCCTGTAATAGTTCCGAGAGTACGGTGTGCCATTGGTGCACAATGCAGCCCAGCTCTTGTAGCAATGCCGAATTCTCCATCTAATCTTTCGGCAATGTTAACACAGTCATAACCCGGAATCCTTAGACCAATGAGTGCAATTGAAGGATTACCGATTATCCGTACCCCTTTTACGACGGAAAACTGTTCTGCCATAAAACTTGCCAGTTCGCGTTCCTTTTCCATAACACCTTCTTTAGTGACAAATTCAATACCTTTACATAGTCCTGCTATGCCACAGGCATTCAGGGTTCCTGCTTCGTAACGGTCGGGGGAATAGTCCGGCATAAATGCACTTTCAGAAAAGCTGCCTGTTCCACCTTCTGTTAAGGTTTCCAGCTTTACATTGTTTTTAACATAGAGAATGCCTGTTCCGAAAGGTCCGTACAAGCCTTTGTGACCGGCAAATGCTATCATGTCAAAATCCGGAGCATATATATCAAGTACACCGCCACTTTGCGCGGCATCAATGAGTATCGGTATCCCCTTTGAATGTACCTCTGAAGCTATTTCTCTTATAGGGTTTACTGTTCCGCATACGTTTGAAGCATGAGTGACAACTACAAGTCTGGTTTTTTCTCCTAAGAGAGATGAAATGCTCTCTTTGCTTACAAATCCTGAAGAATCTGCACGAGCGATTTTCACAATTATACCTTTCTTTTCAAGACCAACAGCACTACGGAGTACACTGTTGTGTTCCATTGAAGAAAGAATTATTTCATCGCCTTCTTTTAATGTTCCTTTTATAGCCAGGTTTATTGCTTCTGTAGCATTTTTTGTAAATACTATTTCATCAGGGGAAGAGGCATTTATGAGTTTTGCAGCAGCTTCACGGCATTCAAAAATTTTTTCGTTACATTTCCTTGAAATATAATGTGCGCCGCGGCCGGGATTTCCACCGTAAAGCTGCATAAGCTCATTCATAGCAACGATTACGCTTTCGGGCTTCGGAAAAGTGGTAGCGGCATTATCCAGATATATCATAAAATACTCCTTTAAACCTCAGAATATATTTTCTTTCCATCTTTTATTTCTTCTCGGTATATTCCTCTTATTCTTATCCCGAGATTTTCGGCAGAATTCTGTATGATTATTCTGTCGTTGTCATCAAAACGCAGACTGTATCCGCAACCGTCTTTTGTAAGCAAATGCGGAGTTTGTATAATGCTCGGATATATACCGTATTCGTTGCTGTGGCGCTTTAATCTGTTTGCGGCAGTCAAAGAGGCAACTGTGGCAATCATTAACATCACCCTTTCTTTAAATTCTTACAATATTATAGTATGCACAAAGGATGTTTTTTGAGTATACAGAATAAGAAACGGAAAATAATGTAACAATTTTGTAAAGAAATTCAAAAAAATGTTGAAATAGTAGAGTAAAAGTGTTATTATATAATCGTATGGTTATGTATGTAACTGATTGGAGGAAGATTTAATTGGTTAATAAATATCTCAACAATGTTTTAGTGCAGATGAGTAAGATTCTTAATTCTGCATTAGGAGTTATCGAAAACAGCGGAGCGGTAACAGCGTCAGCATATTGTGAAACTGTTGAAAAAAACACTCCTGAAATTATGACTAAGTGTGCTGAATCCGGTGATAGAGTGTTGAAAATGTTCGGTTTTACATTTTATGCAGTTATGTCCCGCGGGAAGCTTGATTACATCACTTTTGTGGGAAAAGATGATGAAGATGCACTGAAGCAAGCAGAGGTTCTTGCAGCTTATATCGGAAGTATAAGACAGATGCATAACGATAAGTATGACAAGGCTAATTTTATCAAAAACATCCTGTCTGACGGTATTCTTCCCGGAGATGTGTTTCTGAAAAGCAAAGAGCTTCATCTTGCATATGATACTGACAGAGCTGTTTTTGCGCTTCAGTATGATGAAATCCGCGGAGTTGATGTGTACGATATCATAAGCGGAATTTTTCCTGATAACGGCAAGGATTTTGTCATAGACCTTGACAATAACATGATTGCAGTTGTAAAGGAAGTCAAGATGGGCGCTTCTGCAACAGAACTTGAGAAGATGGCACGTCAGCTTGCTGATACTATTACTGCAGAGGCAATGGTAAACATAAGACTCGGTATCGGAAGTATAGCTACCAATATCCGTGACATAGCAAAAAGCTATAAGGAAGCAAGAATTGCTCTTGAAGTCGGAAAGGTGTTTGACGGGGATAAGTATATAATTAATTATGACAATCTCGGAATTGCCCGTATTATATACCAGCTTCCGACTACACTTTGCGAGCTGTTCCTTTCGGAAGTTTTCAAAAAAGGCTCTCTTGACTCTTTGGATCAGGAGACGCTTTACACAATACAGAAGTTTTTCGAAAATAACCTTAATGTGTCAGAAACTTCAAGACAGCTCTATGTACATAGAAACACACTTGTATACAGGCTCGATAAGGTGCGCAAAATAACAGGGCTTGATCTCAGAATTTTTGATCATGCTATTGTCTTCAAGGTTGCACTGATGGTTAAAAAGTATCTCGTTTCAAAGCCTACTCGCATATGAAAGGATGGTTAGATGATTAAATTCAAAGATGTCTCAGTTGTTTATGACAAGGAAATAGTTGCACTTGACCATGTTTCCTTTGAAATAAATGATGGCGAATTTGTATTTCTTGTAGGTAAGACAGGCGCAGGAAAAAGTTCTGCAATAAAACTTCTTACAGGAGAAATAAAACCGACATCAGGGGATGTTGTTGTTGACGGAATAGTTGTAAATTCGCTTAAAAGAAAAAAAATTCCTTATCTTAGAAGAGCGCAGGGAGTAGTATTCCAGGATTTCAGGCTTCTGCCGAATAAAACCGTTTACGAAAACGTTGCTTTTGCCATGGAAATAATCGGAAAGCCGAAGAGTGAAATAGAACGTAAAGTACCAAAAATTCTTGCTCTTGTAGGTCTTGGCGAAAGAGCCGATAACTTCCCTCACGAAATTTCAGGCGGTGAGCAGCAGCGTGTAAGCATTGCCCGTGCTATTGTCAACAGCCCGTCACTTATAATTGCCGATGAACCTACCGGTAACCTTGATGTGGAAACTTCGTCAGGTGTAATGGAGCTTTTTGATAAAATCAACAAAATGGGAACAACCATTGTTATGGTTACTCATTCTGAAAAAATCGTTAACGATATGCAAAAGAGAGTAATTCAGCTCGAAAACGGTGCATTGGTGCGTGACGAAGAAAACGGGGTGTACAATCTTGATGTTTAGAAATATGAAATACTATATAAAGAGTGCAGCGAGCTCTTTCGTAAGAAACGGAATAATGACACTTGCTTCGTTTATAACAGTAACGTGTGCTTTGTTCCTTTTCGGTGTGTTTTTGCTTGTTACTCTTAACCTTAATGATATCAGCCGGCAGATAGAATCGCAGTGCGAAATCCAGGCACATATCAAAATGACAGAAGATGATGCAGGAGAACAGCGCATCTGTACAGAAATATCAAAGAATCCGAATGTTGAGAAGATTGAGTTTGAGTCTCAGGAGCAGGCAATGTCCAACTTCAGAAAAAGACTTGGAAATAAAGCTCATATACTTGACGGACTTCGTGGAGAAGATTTCTTAAGAAGTACTGTAAGAATTACACTCAAGGATATCAATCTTACACAGGATACTGCTAATGAAATTAAGAGAATCAAAGGTGTTGAAGAAGTTAAACATCATCAGGACCTTGTTGATAAAGTAATCAGTTTTACCAATGTTGTAAAAAGAGGAAGTGTCATTGCAATGCTTATTCTTCTTCTTATAGCAGTATTTATCATTAAGAACACCATAAAACTCAGTGTTTATGCAAGAGAAAAAGAAATACATATTATGAAATTTGTCGGAGCAACCGATCATTTTATAAGAACACCCTTTGTAATTGAAGGTGTGATGATTGGTATTCTCGGCTTTATTGTGTCATTCCTTATAATAGTTTTCGGATACGGAGCTGTTATTGCAGGAGTGAGTGATATGATTGGCCTGTTTGAATTTATTCCGCTTCAGAAGTGTATTGTTGTGCTTGGTGTATGTATGGCTCTGTTTGGAATCATCATGGGTGCAGCAGGAAGTGGCCTTTCACTTAAAAAGCATCTTAAAGTCTGATATAATCCTCGTGAAAGGGTGTTTAATTTGAAAAAAAACAAAAAAGAAAAATTAAAACGTGCAGTTGCAATTGTCTGTGCCGCACTGGTGTTGCTTGCTTTTATTTCGTCCATTATGCTTCAGCCGGCTATGGCAGTTTCAAAGACAGAACTCAATGAGGCAAAAGACAAAACTGCCGAGGCTAAGAAAGACCTTGAAGAAGCAGAACGAAAAAAAGAAGCAATTGTCGCAGAATATAATGCTATTGATAAACAAATTTCCGATGCTGAGTATGAGATAAGCGTGCTTGAGGCCGAAATAGAGCAGACCAAGAGTGAAATAAAAGTCCTTGAGGAAGCTATTGTTCTTGCTCAGAAAGAGTACGATGACTATCTCGAAGTTTTTAAAACAAGAGCAAGAGCAATGTATGAAAATACAGACTTTGACTATCTTGAAATTCTTTTCAGCGCGGAAAATTTCAGCGATTTTTTGGCAAAGATAGATATAGTCACATCAATTATCAATTATGACCAGGACATTCTTGAAACAATACAGGAAAAAAAGCAGCAGATTATAGATTCAAAAGCATCGCTTGAAGAGAATCTTAAACAGCAGGAAGAAAACGTTAAAATACTGGAAGAAAACAAGAAAAATCTTTCTGTAACTCTCGAAACAAAGGCTGCATTTATGGCAGAAATTATGGCTGACGTTGAAATGTATAAAGCTGTTTACGAAGCAGCAGACAGAGCGGAACAGGCTCTTATCAGTCAGGCTTCCGATGCTCTTTCAAGCAAAGGAAATCCGATAAAGTATACGGGCGGAAAGTTTGCATGGCCGGTTCCTTCCACAAAAAGTATTTCGAGCTACTACGGTTACCGTATACACCCGATATACAAAACAAGGAAGTTCCATTCCGGTATTGACATAAATGCGTCATACGGTGTTGATATTGTTGCTGCTGCAGACGGTACAGTTACTATGTCTACATATAATGGTGGTTACGGTAAATGTATTATCGTAAATCACGGTAGCGGTATATCTACGTTATATGGTCATAACAGTTCGCTTCTTGTATCAAAGGGCGATAAGGTTAAGAAGGGGCAATTAATTGCAAAAGCAGGTTCGACAGGGCTTTCTACAGGTCCTCACCTTCACTATGAGGTGCGTATAAACGGAGCTACGGTTGACCCACTTAGCTATTACAAATAATTTTTAAAGATTCGGAGGGAACGACTTGGAAAGAAAAGACAGCATCCGTAAAAAAGTAATGACAGTTCTGGTTACAGCTTTTATTACTTTTTTGTTAATTGCTTTAGGAATAGTTGTTTATCTTAAAAGTCTTCCGGTACCAATTTATAATGTTATCAGAGTTGCAGATATTATTGATAAACAATATATGGGTAACTACGATAAAAAACAGCTTGAAAATGAAGTTTTGAGTGCTGTCGTGAGTGGACTTGGTGACAAATATTCCGTTTACTACGATGAAGAAAGTGCACAGCAGCAGTTTCTTGAAATTGACGGCTATTATTATGGCATAGGTATAGAAGCTTTTGCGAACAGTGAAAATGGAAAAATTGAAGTTATATCGGCTTACGAAGGAACTCCGTCGTCAAAAGCAGGTATAAAAAGTGGAGATTATATTCTTAAAATTGATGATAAAGAGTATGACGCAGCTACTTTTCCTGAGGCCGTAAACTATATGAGGGGTATCAGTGAAAAAAATCCTCTCGATAAAGAACTTACCTTGACTATAGAAAGAAGTGGAGAACTTCTTGAAATCAAGCTGAAACGCGAAAAAATTCAGGTGAATAATGTAAAAAGTGAATTCATTGACGGAATCTGTTACATAAAATATCCGGGTTTTGATAAGAATTCGCTCGAGCAAACAAAAAAAATCACAGATTCCCTGGATGAATCAGTGACAGGAATTGTAATAGACCTGAGGAATAATCCGGGCGGTGAACTTAACAGCGCAATAGATATGTGTGACCTTTTCCTTGATGAGGCTACTGTTATGTACACTGTCGATAAGCAGGGACAAAAGGTTGTCTATACAGCAAAAGACGGTAAGTGTGATCTTCCGCTTGCAGTAATTGTTAATGGAGGCAGTGCAAGTGCTGCAGAGGTTTTTGCAGGAGCATTGCAGGATAATAAAAGAGCTGTGATCGTTGGAGAAAAAACTTATGGCAAAGGAGTAAGTCAGAGTGTCAGATACATAAATCCGCTGGATAAATCATCCGGAGCAGTTAAACTTACTGTGTGCAAAAACTTTACTCCAAACGGCAAATGGATGAATGATGCCATAACTCCGGATATTGAAGTGACGGAAGATATAGCATCTGACATAAGAAATGATGCTGCGTTTAAGGCGGCGATAGAAAGTATAAAAGGAACAAAACAATGATAAAGAAGATAATTTCTCTTATTATGTGTTCAGTTATTTCGTTTTCGATTTTTGGAATAGCATTTGCAGAAAACGAACCTACTGAGGAAAAAACTGAAAATACCAAAGAGCGGGGAATAAGTGCATCTTCGCCCTATGTAGTTCTGGCTGACCTTTCCACAGGAATAGTGCTTTATGAAAAAAATTCTAAGGACAGAGTTTATCCGGCTGATCTGACTAAGATAATGACGGCAGTGTTAGTGCTTGAAAACTGTAAACTTGAAGAAACCGTTACAGCAAGCGAAACTGCAGTATCAAATGTTAAAACAGGTGAGAGTAAGCTTGGCATTGTAAAAGATGAGAAATTTTCCGTAAGACAGCTTCTCTATGCTATGCTTCTTGGTTCTGCGGCAGATGCATCCAATGTTCTTGCTGAAAAAACATCGGGAAGTATAGAAAAATTTGTTGTATTGATGAATGAAAAAGCGAAAGAGCTTAAAATGAACAGTACAAACTTTACCAATCCTTCCGGAGAACACGATGAAAGGCATTATACAACTGCCATTGATATGACCAATCTTGTTGTTTATGCAATGCAAATAGAAGAATTCAGAGAAATAGTAAAGTGTGATTCTTATAGTATCCCTGCAACTAATAAAAATAATTCTGCACATAAAGTAGTTAACACCAATCATTTCGTGAGCAGACTCAAGAGGACTGACTACTATTACCGTTACGCAACGGGAATAAAAACGGGCTACACAATGGAAGCAAAATCCTGTATAGCCGCGTCAGCCAGAAAAAACGGAATGGAACTTGTAGCTCTTGTTTTTGGAGCACCAACAGTTGATAAAGTGGCTCAGAGTTTTAAAGACTGTAAAAATATGTTTGATTATACCTTTGAAAACTATGTCGCACAGAAAGTGGTAGGAGAGGGCGAGATAGTCGCACAGACTGAGGTTGAACATACAAGACGCAATAATAAACTCATACTGAAAACAAATAAAGAATTGTCTGTGATAACGCATAAAGACAAAGCTGATTTGAAAATAACCTATAAAGACAGCCTTCCGGCGAAAAAAAGCGCACCAATTAAGGAATTGGATGTTATAGGTTCAAGAGAATATTTTATCGGTGGTAAATCTATCGGCAAAGTTCAACTGGTTGCAGATAAAGATTACATGCTGGATCCAATTACTTTTACTGTAAATAAAATGGTAGCGTTTGTTACCTCTCCATGGCTTTATGTGGCAATTTTGCTTGCTATAGCTTTCTTTATAATGGTTGAAAGAAGACGTAGAAGAATCCTCAGAAAAAAAAGACGCGAAGCAAGGAGAAAACGAAGAGAAGAAATGGAAAGAATGATGAGGTAAAAACCGTGTTATCAGAAAACGGGATTGCAAACTTAGGTTTGCAATCCCGTTTTTGGTTTTTAACAATGTCAGCACTTACTAGGGGTGCGACAAGAGTGCAGCGGTACGCTGCTTAATAATTTTCTTTCCTTACTTCAAAGTAAGCCTGAGGATGTTTACATACAGGGCAAAGCTGAGGAGCTTTTTTACCCATAACAAGGTGTCCGCAGTTACGGCATTCCCACATGGTTTCTTCAGCTTTTTCGAAAACTTTCTGCATTTCTACATTGTTAAGAAGTGCACGGTAGCGGTCTTCGTGAGCCTTTTCAATTTTAGCTACTGCACGGAACTGTGCTGCAATTTCTGTAAAGCCTTCAGCATCAGCTTCTTCAGCGAAGTTCTTGTACATATCAGTCCATTCATAATTTTCGCCTTCAGCAGCAGAAAGAAGATTTCCTGCAGTTTCTCCAAGAAGACCAAGAGCTTTGAACCAAAGCTTTGCGTGTTCCTTTTCATTGTTTGCAGTTTCTTCAAAAATAGCGGCAATCTGCTGATAGCCTTCCTTTTTAGCCACAGACGCAAAATAAGTATACTTATTTCTTGCCTGTGATTCTCCTGCAAATGCTGCAAGGAGATTAGCTTCTGTTCTTGAACCTTTTAATTCCATAATAACACCTCATTTATAATATTTAATTAATTTCACAAATTTCATAAATAGCTTCCCAGATATCTTCTGCACCAGCACCGGATTCAGCACTGAAAGGCATCATGATATCATCATCTTCAAGCTCAAGAGTATAATAGATGTCGTCAAGGTGGTCATTAAGCTTGGTTTTAGCTATTTTATCACATTTTGTAGCTACTACAAACGCAAAGCCATGTCGCTCGCGTATGTAATTAAGCATAACAAGGTCGTCGCTTGTTGGTTTATGTCTTGCGTCTACAAGGAGAACAGTGCAGACGAGTGTGTCGCGGGTGTCCAGATAAGTTTCTATCATGTTACCCCATTTTTTCTTTTCTTCCTTGCTAACTTTTGCATAACCATAACCCGGCAGGTCTACAAAGTTGACTGTGTTGTCAATGTTGTAAAAATTGATTGTCGCTGTTTTTCCGGGCTTGGAGCTTGTTCTTGCAAGAGATTTGCGGTTGAGCATTTTGTTTATAAAGGAGCTTTTGCCGACATTACTGCGCCCTGCAAATGCAATATCAGGAAACTTAGTGTTCGGGTACTGTTTTGGCGATACTGCGGATATCGTGAGTTCGACATTATGAATATTCACGGTCAAGTCTCCTTTCTTTGCTGTTAGAAATCGGAGAAATCTTTTTGTTTGCTGCAGATTTAACAAGCGCGATATTTAAGACATCTGAAGTGCTTTCCACGGGATGAAAAATGATTTCCCGAAGAATGACTTCTGGTATTTCTTCAAAGTCCTTCACATTGGCTTTCGGAACTATTATTTCCTTAATTCCGTGACGATATGCAGCAAGAACTTTTTCTTTAAGCCCGCCTATCGGAAGCACCTTGCCGGTAAGAGATATCTCACCTGTCATAGCAATATCACTGCGTACCGGCAAAAGTGAAAGTGCGCTTGCTACTGTTGTTGCAACAGTAATTCCGGCACTTGGACCGTCTTTCGGAACAGCGCCTTCGGGAAAATGAATGTGTATATCGCGATTTTTGTAAAAGTCAGCATCGATTTCAAGCAGATCAGCAATTGTTCTTATATAAGAAACTGCTGTTTCAGCAGATTCTTTCATTACGTCACCAAGCTTTCCTGTCAGCTGAATTTTACCGGTACCCGGCATACTTACAGCTTCGCATTTAAGCAGTTCACCACCTACAGAGGTCCAAGCAAGACCATTTGTTATACCGACCTCTGATGTTTTTGAAATAGCTTCATCTACATATTTTTCGCATCCCAGGTAAACGGCAAGATTTTTGTCTGTAACAGATATGCCTTTTTTTGATTCAGCCATACTGAGAACAGCTTTTCTGCAAAGTTTTGCAATTTCTCTTTCGAGTTTTCTTACGCCGGACTCTCTGGTATAAGAATTTATGATTGAGGAAAGCGCCTTATCTGAAATTTTAAGCGTTTTAGCATCAATTGAATGTTTTTTAAGCTGCTTGGGAATAAGATGCTTTTTTGCAATATTCATCTTCTCTTCATAGGTATAGCTTGAAAGTTCTATAATCTCCAGTCTGTCGAGCAACGGAGCAGGTATGGTTGAAACATCGTTTGCCGTAGCTATGAAAAGGACTTTTGAAAGGTCAATCCCGACTTCAAGATAATTGTCGCGGAAAGATACATTCTGTTCGCTGTCGAGGATTTCAAGCAAAGCTGATGATGGGTCGCCTTTGAAATCTGCACCGAGCTTATCAATTTCATCAAGCAGGATAAGCGGATTTGAAGATTGTGCCTGTTTGAGAGCATTTACTATACGACCGGGCATAGCTGCTACATAAGTTTTTCTGTGTCCGCGAAGCTCTGCTTCGTCACGCATTCCACCAAGACTTATGCGGGCATATTTTCTGCCGGTGGCTTCAGCAATAGATTTTGCTATAGATGTTTTACCTACACCGGGAGCACCGAGAAGACAAAGAATGCTTCCTGCAGGATTACCGGTGCGGTTCACTACTGCAAGCTGTTCTATTATACGCTCCTTAACCTTTTTCATTCCATAATGGTCACGGTCAAGCACTGCGCGGGCATTTTCTATATTATTATTTTCGTCTGTAAAAACCTCCCACGGAAGAGCGCATAGGGTGTCAAGATAATTTCTTGCGATGTTGCTCTCCGGTGATGAAGGAGGCATTTTTTCAAAAGAATTAAGCTCGCGGATAGCTTTTTCATAAGCTTCTTCTGTCAGAGGAGTGCTTTCAATTTTAGCGCAAAGCTCCTCAACTTCATCAAAACGGTCCTCACCAAGCTCTTCGCGTATTATTTTAAGCTGTTCGCGCAGATAATATTCATGATTATGATCATCCATCTGCTGCTTCACCCGAGAAGCTATTGCACTTTCGACATCGAGAATTCTGACTTCCTTTGTCATAATGTCTATAAGCTTAGTGAGACGTTTTTTTACATTTGTTATTTCAAGAAGGTCCTGTTTGTCATTGTTGCTTCGTAAAAGATTGAATGCAACGGCATCGCAGAAATCTGACGGCTCGCTTTCCGGAAGAGATTTAAGAAAAGCTTCCGTAGCGAGCTTCGGATTGAATTCAACATAGTCGTTTATAAGAAGATGTACCTGATTCAGAAATGCCGTATATTCTTCAACCGACAAATCCTTTACAGAGGATTTTTTAAAAACAACTTCTCCTTCATACAAAGCATCTGTAACAAAGCCTGAAGTGAGCTTGCCTCGAGAAACACCCTCCACAAGAATGCGGAGACAATCATCGGGCAAGCGCACAAGCTGTTTGATTTTTGCTATTATTCCGAAGGGTCGGATATCGCTTTCTGTTGGATTTTCTACCATGTCGTTTTTTTGTGCAGCGAGAAAAATCAGACCGTCTTGCATTATTGCTTTTTCGATTGCGGCTTTGCTTTTTTCTCTTGCTACATCAAAGTGAAAAACATTTTTAGGGAAAATAACAAATCCGCGAGTGGGGATAACAGGTAAAAGAGTTTTTGTTGCCATAGAAATTCGTCCTTATTTTATAGTTGTGACATAGGTGTCATAATCAGCTGTCAATTTAAGAGCTGAATTGTTTTTAAGTGTGGAAATAACGTTGTCAGTATCTCTTGATGCTATAGCTGATATAATCGCCTGTATATTAGCTTTTGCCCATTCAGCGTCAATGGAATATCTGTAAATGATATGATAACCGTACACAGACTTTACAGGTGATTTTGTGTAAGTGTTTTCAGCAAGGTCAAATGCTGCTTTTTCGAATTCTGGAACCATTTCACCACGAGTGAAAGTGTAGCCTTCATAAGGCTGTCCGGAATCAAGATTGTACTCATCTGTAAGCGCATGGAAGTCCTTTCCTGCGCTAAGCTCAGAGATGATTTTCTGTGCAGTTTCAGCATCCTGAACGAGGATGTGCTTAGCTTTTACAAATTCTTTTTTGCATATATCAACGATTTCCTCGTCAGTGTAGGGAATCTGAGTGTATCTTGAATAGAGATCGTCAGCGTAAACTGAGTAAACAGCATTCATAGTGATATAATTATTGAAATCTTTTTCTGAAATAGCACTTTCACTTAAGAAATTACGGAACTCTTCGTCAGTTTTGAACTGGGACTTATAGCTCTTGAGTGTAGCCTCAATAAACTGCTGTATTTCAGGCTTCTTGGTGAATCCTGTTTTTTCAGCTTCTGCATAAACTGCGAACATAGGATGGAAAGAATCTGTAAGAGTATCAGCAAGAATTTTTGCAGCGGGATAAGAATTCATAGTGATAGTCTGAAGAGTTTTGTCAGCTGAATAGTTATCACACATCATTTCAAACATTGCGGAATTACATGTCTGAGCAATGTTGATGTTGTAGTAAGAACCTTTTACTGGAATGTCGCCTACTGTAGCAAGAGTCTTTTCGGAAAAGGTTGAGAGAATGGCTGAATCAACCTTGAAAAGCTCAGTTTCTGCAGGTGTTTCCACAACGGATTTTTCACCGATGATTACAGTAGAAGTAGCCTGATCCCAATCAACGTTTTCTCCGAGAGCTGTTGCAAGCGCTCTTACAGGGAGATATGTTGTACCATCGATGATAAAAGGCTCAACACTGTTGCCGTTAGCATCCTGTGGAGTAATTTCAGCATTATTTACATTGATTTTTATATCGTTATAGCTGAGAACAACTTCTTTTGAAAATGCACCTTGTTCTGTAACGGATGTATTGGGTGCAACAGCCTCGTCAGCTACTCCACCGATATAAACAGTGCTTGTCTCCGCTTCCCATCTGACACCTTGACCGAGAGCTGTTGCAAGTGCTCTTACCGGAAGATATGTTGTACCGTCGATAATGAACGGATCAACAATGTTACCGTTAACATCAGTAGGAATAATATGGTTTCCGTCAACAACAATTTTTATGTCATTGTAATGTGCAACTGCATTTTTCTGTGAAATTTCCGCGAAAGCGGTGATGCCGAAAATCATAATTACGGCTGTGACTGTGGCAATAATGCCAATGAGTTTGTTTCTTTTAGACATATTATTTACCTCGCAAATATTATTAGGGTAAAAAACACCCTACACAATAGTACCATAGAAAATCCGAAAAAGCAATAAAAAGGGGAAGATTTTATGTCGAAATTCACAAAATATTAACAGAAATTTCATTGACGAAAACGGTTTTATTTGATATACTTGTGAAAGTTAATGGAATAAAATGTAAAAAAGAGGAGGAAAATGCATGAAATCGACAGGTATAATCCGTAAAGTTGACGAGCTTGGTAGAATAGTTCTTCCTAAGGAAATGCGCACAATTTTTGACATCAAGGAAAGAGATCCCCTTGAGATTTATGTAGACGGTGACAGCATAATCCTTAAAAAGTACAATCCCACATGCATATTTTGCGGGAACAGTGAGCATATTTATCTGTATGCAGAAAAAAATGTTTGCAAAAATTGTCTTGACGACCTGAAAAAAAAGACTTTATGACTTGAAAACAGAACCGCTTGGTGATATAATCAATGCGGTTCTATTTTTTTATGGAGGAATGTATATGAAATCTGTAATAACAGTTATTGGAGAAGATGCAGTCGGCATCATAGCTAAAGTGTCGGGACTTCTTGCTGAGGATAATATCAACATTATAGATATCTCCCAGACAACTTATGACAAACAGTTTCTGATGGTTATGGTTGTGGATATAAAAGAGGCTAAAGTATCTTTTTTTGAAGTGTCTGAAAAACTTAAAAAGCTTGGAAATGATAATTGCCTCAGAATTCAAGTCAGACATAAAAAAGTTTTTGACTCAATGCACAGAATATAAGGAGGAGCATAAATGATAAATCCTTTTGAAATACTTGAAACCATCAAGATGGTTGACAATGAACATCTTGATATAAGAACAATCACGATGGGAATATCACTTCTTGACTGTATGAGTGAGGATTATAAAATTGCCTCAAGTAAGGTTTACGACAAGGTTACGCGACTTGCGGAAAATCTAGTTCCGGTTGGTGAACAACTGGAGAAGGAGTACGGTATTCCGATTATAAACAAGCGTATATCCGTAACTCCCATTTCGATTGTGGGACATCCTTGTGGGCATTATGTGGAATTTGCAAAAGCACTTGACCGCGCTGCTGAAACTACCGGTGTAAACTTTATCGGGGGTTATTCTGCTCTCATACAGAAAGGATATACAATCGGAGAGAGGGAATTTATTGAAACTATTCCTGAAGCTCTCTGTACTACAAACAGAATTTGCTCAAGTGTAAATGTAGGCTCAACAAAAGCCGGGATTTCAATGGATGCGGTTAAGCATATGGGGCAGATTATAAAAAGAACAGCCGAAATGTCAGCTGAAAGTGACGGATTTGGCTGCGCAAAGCTTGTTGTTTTTGCGAACGCAGTTGAGGACAACCCTTTTATGGCTGGTGCATTCCATGGCACCGGTGAGGGTGAGTGTGTCATAAATGTTGGGGTAAGCGGTCCGGGAGTTGTTAAAAAAGCTCTTGAAAAAGTAAAGGGTGAGGATTTTGGAGTTGTTGCCGATACTATAAAGAAAACAGCGTTCAAAATTACCCGTATGGGTCAGCTTGTAGCAAGTGAAGCTGCGGAAAGACTTAATGCTCAGTCGGGTATAGTTGACCTTTCGCTTGCACCGACTCCGGCAGTTGGTGACAGTGTTGCGTATATACTGGAGGAAATGGGCGTAGAAAAGTGCGGTGCACCCGGAACAACGGCAGCTCTTGCACTTCTTAACGATGCAGTTAAAAAGGGTGGCGTTATGGCGTCTTCGTATGTAGGTGGTCTCAGTGGTGCGTTTATTCCCGTAAGTGAAGACGCGGGCATGATTGAAGCTGTTAAGTGTGGTGCACTTTCTCTTGAAAAGCTGGAAGCTATGACCTGCGTATGTTCTGTTGGCATAGATATGGTTGTTGTTCCGGGAGATACAACTGCCGAAACAATTTCAGGCATCCTTGCAGACGAGGTTGCAATCGGTGTTATAAATACAAAAACCACAGCTCTTCGTATAATTCCTGCACCCGGCAAAAAGGTGGGAGATGTAGTTGAATTTGGCGGACTTCTGGGTACAGGTCCTGTAATGCCCGTAAGTAAATTCGGTTGTGCAGACTTTATTAACCGCGGAGGAAGAATTCCTGCACCTATGCATAGCCTTAAAAATTAAATCTGTTTCACGGAGTATGATATTATGTTTTTTGAAAATGTTGGAGAAAAGATTAAGAAGTATGCAAAAGTATCGTTCATAATAGAAGTTGTTTCTGCCATAATAACAGGATTGTCTATGCTTTTTGATGAAGATATGTTTGAAATCGGCATATATGTTATGATTTTAGGTCCTTTTGCAGCACTGGTGGTGTCATGGTTTATCTATGCTTTTGGTGAATTGGTAGAAAAAACAAGTCAGAATGAGCAAAACAGCAGAAAAATCCTTGAAATTCTGAAAGAGAATAAGCCTGAAAGAACTAATAATGAATTAAGTAAAACAGAAAAAACGGCTACTTCTGTTTTGGTTGAAAACGGTATGATGATTTGTTCTGAATGCAATTTTGAACAGCCAAGTGACAGAGTTGTGTGCTGGCACTGCGGAGCAAAATTTGTAAAAACTGAAAAACCTGAACATAAATGGCTTTGTGACAGTTGCGGAAAAATGAGGAGTCAGTCTCCGTGTGAATTTTGCGGAAAAGAATAATTTAAAAATCCTGTTTCGTTTGAGACGGGATTTTTAGCTTTATTCCACCTTTTTCCTTACATAAAAAATTCCTTTTGGAACACAATAGAAATGTAAATCAAACCAAAAGGAGCATTTATGTAATGAAAGCAACAGGAATTGTCAGAAGAATAGACGACCTCGGTCGTGTAGTTATACCCAAAGAAATTCGCCGCGTTCTCCGAATCCGTGAGGGCGATCCACTTGAGATATTCACGGAGCGTGACGGGGAAGTAATCTTCAAAAAATACTCACCGATTGGAGAGCTTGGTGAGTTTGCCGCAGGTTATGCGGAAACTCTTTCAAAAACAAGTGGTTTAGCCGTTGTTATCACTGATAAGGACAGTGTTATAGCTGTTTCAGGAGCTCCCAAAAAAGAACTTGTTGAAAAGAGAATCAGCGAGGATGTTGAAAAAACAATGGAAAAGAAAAACATCTTTGTGATCGATTCAACGGGTGGGGAAGGACTTCCCGTTGTAGAAGGCTCAGAAAAGTATTTTGCAGGTGTTGTTGCCCCGATTATCAGCGAAGGTGACAGCATCGGAAGTGTTATGATGGTGTCGGATAAAGAGTCAATGCCCGTTGGTGAAGTTGAAAAGAAGCTTTGCCAGAGTGCAGCAGGATTCTTAGGAAAACAAATGGAAGAATAAAAAATTGTACATTTTGGGGACAGTCCCCAAAATGTACAATTTTTTTTAGGGAAAGAATTCAGTGGACTTTTTGCAATGTGCTTTTCTTATTTTTGCAATTTACAAGGAAAATTTATCGTGGTAAAATAATCATAAGAGAAATTTTTCAATCTCATTATGGAGGAAAAGCTATGATTTCTGAAAAATGGTGCCTGCTTGTTTGCCTTGCGGACAACTGTTGGAACGATTCTCCCACAAGACCCGACTGTCAGGGGGAGATTTATTATAAAAAACTGAGGGCAGATTTAAAGGCGTGGAACGAAATAGTTGATTGTGCAGCTGAAAATGGATGTGACAGTATTCTTCTTGACATTGCAAATGGTATAAGGTTTGATTCCCACCCCGAAATTGCCGTTGAGGGGGCATGGACTCCTGAATTTATGCGGGCGGAGGTAAAGCGTCTTCGTGACGAAAAGGGGATAAAGCTGTATCCCAGACTTAACTTTTCTGCAGGTCACGATGCGTGGCTTGAGGAATATTCCAGAATGGTTTCAACACAACGATATTATGAGGTTGCGAGGGAGCTTATTCACGAAGTTTGTGACATTTTCGACACCCCCGAATTCTTTTCACTTGTCCTTGATGAGGAAAACTGGACAAATCAGCAGCGGTACGATTTTGCCTGCTATCGTCAGTTTGACCTTGTGTGGCACGATGTGGAATACCTGTGTAACTGCATCCGAGAAAAAGGCGTAAGACCTGCCATTGGCGGTGACTATTGCTGGTCATATCCCAAAGAGTTTATAAAGAATGTCAAAAAGGATGTACTTGTGTGTAACTGGCTTTACGGTAGCTTTTACGGTGATGCACAGAATCCTCTTCCGACTGACGAATGGAGCACGAACCGCTACAAAAGCTTCAAGCTTCTCACGGAAAACGGCTTTGATATTATGCTTCAGGGCGGAGCAAATGTAAACACTCATAATTTTGAGCATACAATACGCTATGCTCTTGAAAACCTTAATCAGGACAAAATTCGCGGTATGATTATCTGCGGAAGCTGGGCGGCACCTATGGATGACAGCAAGTATTGGTATATGGATGCCATATACCAGGCAAAGTACGCAAGGGAAAAGCTTTTGGGAGGTAAATAATATGAAAGACACACTCTATTTAATGCTCTCTCTTGGAGATAATTTCGGCATAGATTCAACCACCCGTGCCGATTATGCAGGTAATGTGTTCAATACAAGAATAATTACCGAGAAGGCAGCCTGGGATCAGGTTGTGGACTTTGCAAAGGAAAAGGGCGTAGAAGCTCTTGTTATAAATATCGGTGATGCAATTTGCTATAAATCCCATCCCGAACTGTGGATTGAAGGGGGATGGACTCCTGAATATATGACGGAGGAAGTAAGACGTCTTCGTTCTATGGGCTTCAAGGTCTATCCGAAACTGAATTTTTCCGCGGCACACGATGCTTGGCTCGGTATTTACGGCAGAATGCTTTCTACACCTGATTATTATGAGGTTGTAAAAGACCTTATTTATGAGGTGTGCGATATATTTGAAACTCCCGAACTTTTCCACATTGGTATGAATGAAGAAGGGGAGGACAGTCAGCGTAACCTCACCTATGCGTGCTACCGTCAGCACGAACTACTGCTTCACGATGTTAAGTTTATGCTTCAGTGCGTAAGAGATAAAGGGGTAAGACCCTGGATGTGGGCAGATGCTTTTTGGAAAGACTTTGAAACTTTTGAAAAAAACATCGGAAAGGATGTTGTGGTAAGCCCGTGGTATTTCGGTCATATGTTCCCGGATGTTGCCGCACCGCTTCCCGATGACCCTTACGATATAAAAAAGCGTGAAAGCTACAGAAAACTTACCGAGGCAGGATACGATATTATTCCTGCCGGCTCCATAGATTCAACCTTCAACCTTGAACATAATTTAAGATTTACTCTTGAAAATGCCGTTCAGGATAAAGCACAGGGACTTCTTATTGTTACCGGACGCAGTACAACAGAAAGAAATAAATTTCGCATTTTTGCGGCGATTCAGGCGGCTTCAAGTGCAAAAAATAAATGTAGTAAACTGTTATAAAAATACGATGAAAAGGTAGTGAATTTTATTGTTGACAATAGTGCTTCCATATCCCGATGCGGAAAAATATTATGAACTTTGGGCACATGATGAAAATAAAATTGATTTTGAAAACGACAAGGAATCTGCCGTAAGATGTACGGTTTCTTATGCGGCAGAGGAACTTTGTGTTTATCTTAATAAATGCGGACTTAAGACTTCTGTATCTCACGAAAAAGGTGAGAGAAACATTATTCTCAAGTGTCTTGACAAAGACGGAGAAGAATTCAGAATATACACTGACGGCAGTGACACTGTTCTGGAAGGCAATTCGAGGAAAGGACTACTTTATGCAGTGTATGAATTCCTTGAAATGCAGGGAATTCGCTGGTATTCCCCTACGGAGGAATTTGTACCTGAACTTAAAGAACTTGCAACTTTCAAATCTAAAAATTATAAATACGATATGCCTGACGGCAGAGGATTTCATTTTGAAGGACTTCTCAAAGAATCAATAGGCCTGACCGTATGGATGGCGAGAAATCGGATGAACATACACGCTTGTTTTCCGAATACGAAAAAACTTCAGCAGAAGCTGTGCTTCACTCTTAAAACAGGTGGCCACGTTTTTACAAAAATTCTTAATCCGAAAAACGTTGATGAGAACGGCGGATATTATATTGACGTGCACAAAGACTGGTACGGCAAGCGTGAAGGCGAAATAAATGAGAAAAATGCCATTAACGTTCAGTTCTGTGTTACCAATGAAGGATTACTTGACAAGCTTGCGGAAACTGTCATTGATAAAATAAAGACCGACTGGAAAGACCAATCGGTGTTTGAACTTGCAGGCTTTGATACCTGGGGGGCAAGTTGTAATTGTGAAAAATGCAGTGCCCTCGGAAACGGAACTGACAGAACTCTGCATTATCTTTCACATATAAGAAAAAGAATTGACCAGGCGTATCGTGATGGTATTATTGACCATAATATAAGACTTTCATTCGATGCTTATGAGGGTACAGATACCCTTGAAGCACCTGAGAATCCCGTTCCCGAAAATCTTATAAAAGCGGGAGATTATCCGCTTTTTTGCCCGATTTTAAGATGCTACCACCACGATTTAAGTGACGATACTTGCGACAAAAACAGAATATATAAACGTACTCTCAATGACTGGACAAAAACGGGCATGATGCTTGCGATGAATGAGTATTATAACGTTTCAAAGTATGAGGATTTGCCGCTTCTTTTCACGGAGAGGATAATAAACGACGTTAAGTATTACATAGACTGCGGTGTGACGGAAATTGAGTATATGCACACCCCCGTCCTCGACTGGGGAGTGAGAAGTCTTAATCAGTATGTGCTTGCAAATATCAGCCGTGACAGAAACTGTGATACTGACAAGCTTATCGGAAAGTATTTTGACGATATGTACGGAAAATATGCAGATCGTGCAAAAGAGGCTTACCGACTTATCGAGGATGCCGTGAGCTATTGCGGATCATGGCGTAACTGGTTTGACACAAGTATTCTCACACACCTTTCCGAGTGGGACGGAAAAATCCCCGCAAAGCCTTTTTATAACGAATCCCACCTGGGAGAAAATGCCGTAGCAAGCGGTTATGAAACTGTAAAAAAGCTTGAAAAAGCTTTGAGGGAACTTCGGAAAATAAGAACGGAAGAAACAGCATCTCTTTCTCCCGAACTTTTTACTGACGAAAGCACTGCCCTTAACCCTCGGGATATGAGAAAAAAGCCAGAGGGAGAGGCACTGCTTTCAAAAATCAACGAAGATATCCGCGGAGTTTTGTACGGTGTTGATGTTTTCAGGATGATGGTGCTTTGCCTTGATTATTACAACTGTCTTTATGAAAAACGTGATGATGAAGAAAAACTGTATTCTGAAATTTCCTCGCTTGCGGAGCGTATGAGCGAATACACTTATGGTATAGTTTATCTTGACTATGAGCCTGATACTCAGTTAAAGGATGCACTTACAAGATCACAACTTAAAACTCTGTACTATAAAATCACCGCAAACAGATGAAGCGTGCCGCTTCACCCATGTCGCACCCTCGCAGGAGTGCAAACAAAGTTTCCTGCGTCATAATTTGACGCAAATTCCTATACGGTAAAAAAGAGTGTAAAAAAAACCAAGTTTTTTTACACTCCCACTAGGTGATAGGAAAATGTGTTATGGACTTTTTTACATCCCCGGATATTTAGGTTTCCGACGGTGAATGTCCATAATATGCCCGATAGCTTCTGTAAAAAGAGGAATAGTCAGAAAATCCGTATTTATGGAAAACCTCTGTAGGAAGTGACCCTGAAAGGATTTCAAGGCGTGCTATGGCAAGACGTTTTTCGGTAATATATTTTTTGGGGCTTTTACCGAGGTGTTTTGAAAAAAGCTTGTGCAGATTGCTTTTTGAAATATAAAGTTCATCGCACATATCTTCGAGGGTGAAAGGGTTAGTGATGTTTTTACTTATAAATTCAATGATTTTCGTAAATGTTGAATCGGAAATGTAGTTGTCATACGGCACAATTCCGGAGGTTTCCTTTGTTTCTATCGCGATATTGTAAAAGATTTCCTCAACTACATTCAAGATGATTTTGCAAAGAGAATCACCCGAAAAATGTCTGCAGTAAAAATCAATTTTTTCAAACAAGGAGAGGAAATATTCAGGCTTTTCCGTACAAAAAACATTTGCCCCAGATGGAATTTCTTTATATATTTCGGGATGTATTACAGAGGGGTCGAAAATCACATCAAATCTGTCATAATACGCCGTTTCGTTAAAGTTTATGATGTGACGGGTATTAGGTGGGGTAAGTATTATGCTGCCGGGTTTTACACTGAAAATCTTTTCATCGGCAATGAAGGTAGCATCGCCCGATTTCAAAAAAATCATTTCATACCCCGTATGTGACTGAGTTTCAATCCCCGGCCAGGACATATCCTCAAAGGAGATATGGTCGTATTTTAATGTGTCATTATAAAACTCGGAAATCGTATTACGTATCATAAAATCACCCTATGAGAATAGTAACACAACAGTGGACTTTTTGCAATATAAATTTATTTTGAAAGGATTGTTTATTATGAAAATTTATATCCATACAGACCTTGAAGGTGCAACGGAGGTTAATTCCATAAATCAGGTTTTCCCTTTTTACACACCTGAAAATAAAGAGGCGTGCCGTGCCCTTGCCTGCGATACCAATGCGGCAATCAAGGGTGCATTTGATGCAGGTGCTGATGAGGTGTATGTTCTTGACTGCCACGGCCCCGGGGATAATATTGATAAGAGTATTATCGACAGCCGTGCCGTTCTTGACGGGGGTCACAAACATTGGTGGCAGAGCCTTGACGAAAGCTTTGATGCAACCTTCTTTATAGGTGCCCACGCTATGGCAGGTACACAAAATGCTTTCCTTGACCATACTCAGTCGAGTATAGAGTGGTTTAATTATTACATAAACGGCAGAAAAGTCGGGGAACTTGGTCAGTGGGCAATGGTGGCAGGTCATTTCGGTGTACCTCTTGCCATGATGTCGGGAGATGATGCGGCGGTCCGTGAAGCACATAGCTTTTTCGGAGATATTGAGTGTGTCAGCGTTAAAGGAGCTAACTGCAGAAACGCGGCACAGCTTTACGATACAAAAAAATCACGGCAGGAAATTTATGATGCATCCTTCCGCACTGTGAAAGCACTTAAGGAAGGGAAGAAATTTCTCCCATATAAGCCGACTATGCCTGCGGAGATAAAGTTAGAACTCTATCGTACAGACTACTGTGACATATACCACGAAAATTATCCATGGACTGAAAGGCTTGATGCGAGAACCCTTCGTTATGTAATAAACACAGGGCTTCAGTGGGATATGGCTGAAAACAAATAAAAAATGCACATTTGAGACTTATACTCAAATGTGCATTTTTTTTGATTTGACTGTGTCGTTTTTTGCATTTTAAAGCAAAATGTACAGATAATATTTACAGAAAAATTTACGAATGATATAATATAAACAATGATTATTCAGCTTTTGTAATAATGGATTTTTTGCGGAATTCAGATGGTGACATTCCGCATGAAATCTTAAAGGTTTTATGATAATAAGAAGCACTTCTGTAGCCAACGCTTTCTGCTACTTGATTGATTGTAAGTGTAGTATTTGCAAGAAGTTTTTTTGACATTTCTATTCTGTGACGGGTGAGGGAGTCAAGAAAATTTTCCCCCGTTTTTTTCTTGTAGTATGAGCAGAAATATTCCTTTGAAAGTTTGACATAATTTGCAACATCATCAAGGGTGAATTCACGGAAATAGTTGTGGCGCATATATTTCAGTGCATTTTCTAGAATGGTTTCTGATTTGTTATCCGTATTGACAGGTTCCTGCAGATTATATTTCATAATTTCAGAAAGTGAAGAGAAAATTTTGGTTGTATGTATTTGAGAATACACTCCTAATTTTTCAAGAATTATTTTCGAAAATAGCGGGATACATTCTTCAAGAAGTTCTTCGGTGGACATTTGGGAATTGTTTATGCAAAGTACTTCAATATTACTGTAGAAAGTCCTTGCAATAACAAACTCAGCCTTTTCAGTAATGCTGGAAAGTGCATTGTCAACTTCGCTGTAAAACCTGTGTGCACCACTGTCCCAACACATTGTAAGCCATCTTGAAAAGCTGTTTATATGTATGTTTACAAGTGCACAAGGACGGTTGATATAGTCTGATTTAAGCTCTGCCTCCGCAAGGCGGAGTGATAAGTCAACGGGATTTTTTATGCGACCTGCAAGAAGGTCTGAAAACATTCTGTCCTTCATAGGTCGTACGTCATTTTCGGAATGTTTAGGTGCTTCTTTATCGAGGGTTGCAAAAATCTTATTCGCAGATTCAAGCAGTGCGGAATAATCAACAGGTTTCAAGAAAAAATCGCGTACACCTAGGCGCAGAGCTTCCTGAATTGTATCAAAATCTTTTTCATCGCTTATAACTATAAATTTTGAAGTGTTATTTGTTTTTTTGCAGCTGCGGATTATGTCAAGTCCACTTTCTCCGTTAAACCTTGCATTTATTATAATAACATCGGGATAGTGTATACGAAGGTGCATCAGTGCGGAATCCGTTTCCATAATAAGAGTCGATTTTATTTGTGAACCGATATTCTTTTTTAAAAAAACAGAAAAATTGTTTAAAAACTGTCTGTCGTCGTCTATAATCGTAAGTTCGTGCATATGTATGACCTCCGCAAAAACATGTTGTTTGGAATTAGATGAAAAATCCTTGTAACACCTATATTAATAATAATTTCCATTGTTTCCAAACTATGCTTACATAATACAACAAAAAAATCAAAAAATCAACCAAATATTAATATTGAGCACAAAAATATTAATATTGTGTATTGCACAGTTTTTTGTTTTATTGTATAATATACAATGTAAAATAGGAAGATTGGATGAAATTTAAGGCAAGCTGACAGAAAGTGCAGTTTGATGAAAACAAATTTTCTTATTAAAGAGCAAATAATTTTATTAATTATACATTTTTCAAGGAGGAGTTTTTATGAAAAAACTATTGGCAACCATGGTGGTCCTTGCAATGGTGCTCTCACTTGCGCCTGTGGCAATGGCGTCCGCCGCAAAAGTGGAATTCACAGATATTAAGTATCTGGATGCAGGAGATAACGAAATTCCTGAAATCCAGTCAGGTCTTGTGTACACTCAGGTAACAGCGAATCTTAACGGCACTTCACCGCAGAGTGTGATGCTTATTGTTATGCTGTGTGACAAGGATACCGGAAAGATAAAGGCGACAGATTCGCAGTCAGTAACACTTTCCGGTGCGCTTGTAAGTGATACACTTAAAGCAGGTGTTACAGTCGGAGACCTTTCAACAGAAGAGTACAAGGTATTTCTCTGGGATGGCATTACACTTTGCACACCTCTTGACAATATGGAGCCTGCAGCGCCTCAGAATGTTGTTGACAGTGTGAATATGCCTTCAAACCTTGAGATTACATGGGATGCAGCGTATGACGATTTTGACGATGTGACATCTTATAATGTATACAGCGACGGAATACTTGTTTCATCAGGAAGTAATGAGACAACATTTGCTGAAGAAGACCTTGATAAAAACACACAGAAGAATTATCTTATCGAAGCAATAGACGGAGAAGGTCTTGTATCCCAGGCAGCAGAATTCAATGTAACAACCATAGATGTTCCGAATATCGAAATGTCAACAACTGATCCGGATAACACAACAGAAGTTACAGAAAACGGCGTATGGCTCTGGCTTCCAATAGCTCGTCCCGAACTTACAGGACCTACACCGGGAAGTAAGCAGGGTTACGGTTATACAGAGTATGCCGAAGCAGGTGGCAGAGCGTGCCGTGTAGCTCCCGATTACCTTCGCGGCAGCGCAACTCTTATTGGCCGTTTCACCTGTAAGGTTGATCCTGCACTTATCAATGCAGATGATGAAAGAGTGATTATCGACATCACATTCTTTGATGAGGATACAGAAAAGGTTGATATTTCATACACAAGAAAAGATTCAACCGCAACAACTCTTAAAACAGGTAGCGCAAGCTTTACAAAGACAGGTACAGGTCTTTGGAAGACGGAAAGCTTTCGCCTTGTAGATGCAGGCTTCCACTACTATATGGATAACGGTACAGGTCAGGGTAACTTCCGTTTCTGGCAGGGCACTCCCGGGCTTAAGGTTTCAAACGTAGCCGTTTCAAGAAGAAGCGACTATGACGGTGATCCTTCAGGTCTTCGTATGAAAGATGTTCCCGAAATCCGTGAAGTGGTATTTTATATGGACCAGGCAGAGGTTGTGGAGATAGACGGAGAAGAATGTATCGAAATTGACGAGACAGAATCATTTGATTTTGATATCACCGACACAAGACTTAACGGAGTAAAAAGAGTTAATGTGGATATTGAATACCTCGACGAAGGGGAAGGAGATATCGTTCTTGACTATATGAGTACATCCGGTAATTCTCAGGCTACATATTCTCTTACAAACAGTGGCGAATGGAAGACTGCAAGAATTGAGCTTTCCGATGCGAAATTTGCAATTGGTAAGAATCTTCCCATTTCTACGGATGATATAATCATTTCAACAAACGGTCAGCCTCTCAGAGTTAAATCTATCCGTTTCTATGACGCCAGATAACAAGGAGGATAAATATGAAAAAAATATTCAAGAAAGGTCTTCTATGCTTGCTGGCGGTAATTATGGCAGTAACTGTTGTTAATGTTGCTCCTCCCGAGGCAAAGGCGGCATCGGTTGTAGTGCGTGAAAATCCTGTTATTATGCCTCAGGTAGAAATCAAGCAGACGACACCTGTTGATGAGAATAACGCATACATCATTTTCACAGATACTGCGCAGGAAAATCAGATGTCATTTGAAGACGGATTCGGCAAAACAACTCTCACGGACGTTACATACAATGAAAAGATTAATCTTAAAGGTATTGTGGGAAGAAAAGTTTATTATCAGAATATTATGTATCTTCGCTTTGATCCGTCATTCTGTTCTCCGGAAGATACAACCTATAAAATAACGTTTAACTATTATGACTTCGGTGGTGCAGGTTATATTCATTTTGACTACACCATTCCGGGCACAACCGATACTTACGGACGTATCTCCGTTCTTAAAATGGGTGACCCCAAGGGCGGTACCGAGGAAGAACGTTATGAAAAAGCAAAGTGGTGGGAATGTACCTTTTACATTTCTGATGCATCCTTCCGTCAGGCAATGGACTACGGTGGAGACATCCGTATTGTAACCGGTGGTTACAACGCGTTTTCAAAGATTGAGGTTACAAACCTCAGCCGTAACGCAGGTGAGGAAACATTCGACCTCTTTAACTCAAAGTCAGCTAACTCTCTTAAAGTACTCGGACTTTTCGATGAGTACAGTGCAGAGAATGCAGATGCAATTCTCGGAAAAGAGCTTACAAGGGAAGAAGCACTTAAGTACATCATTCAGTTTGCAGGTCTTAAGGAAGAGGCTGAAACAAAGAATCTTTCTTGCTCATTTACTGATGTATCTCTGGAATATAAACCCTATGTGGGTATGGCAGAAAGCCTGGGTATCATAAAGAACACAGGCGGTACCCTCGGCGCCAAAGAGATGTTTCCACAGAGTGAACTTTGTGAGTGGTACGCAGCATTTATGGGCTCTGAAGATCCGGCTGTAAAGACAAATCCCCTTACAGTTGTGGCTGGACTTAATCTTATAAATTCTGGTAATATGGTATTCCAGCCTACAAAGAAAGTTCTGATGGATAATCTTGTTGCATTTGCAAACAATATGCTTCCGTTAAAGAATTTAAAGACAGAAAAGTGTTATCTTTCAGACCTTTACAATTCAGGCAGAGTAACAGTTGATACATTCAGAGAAACAGGGGACTCAAGCCTTATCAACTGGCTTTTAATGGGTGAATTCTATATGCCTCCGGAAGAACACTACGACCCCGAAACAGGAAGAACATATTACACAATTAATCTTCTCGGAGAAAACGCAATTAAGAACTATTATACGATGCCTATGACATCCTATGATGATACCCGCTTCTATTTCCGTGATAAAAACTCAAACATATATGAGTACAATATGAAAACCTATATGGTTAAGTATATGTGCAGTGGTAGACCCGGTATTGAGCATTTCTTCTGCCTGACAAAAAAGAATAATCTGTGGTATCTTGATCAGTATTCAAGAATCTGTAAGATTAATCTTGACACATATGAAGAAACTGTTGTAGTACACCTTCCCGATGCATATCAGGATATATCTCTTTCAACAGGTGTAATGCTTCAGGTTGACTTTAACGAAACGGCACTTACAATTGGTGTACGTGATGCCCGCTATTGGGAAATAAGGGACCAGGGCGGTTCAATACATCAGTACGATATCGAAAATAATATCTGGAAAAATATTTTCATACCTGATTTTTCAAAGGATTTTGTAACCGACTATACTTATCCCGGACATCTTTGTCAGAACCCCGTAAAGAAAAATCTTGTGTTCTATTGTCACGAGGGTGCACATGTAAATGACAGAACATGGGTTATGGATATTGACACAGGTGAAAGATGGGTAGGCTTCCCTCAGAAAAAGTATTCACCAGAAAGAACAGGTGAAACAGGTGTTCACGAATACTGGCTTGCAGATGGTGAGTATCTTCTTACAGTCCGCGGACACGGTCATCACGACGAAATCCGTTACAACTGGGGTGCTGAAACAGAAACTCCCACAGAAAGAGGTATTTACTTTGCACGTTGGGACGGTAAGGACCGTTACCTTGTAAACGGTGACTACGATTATTCACACTGTGCAACAGCACTTAACTCCAACCGCTGGCTTATTTCCGACGTTGGTATCGACAGTGCAAACGGTTTTACAAAGCTTGTACTTATGGATACAGAGGCAGGCTGGTCAAAAGTTATTGTAAACCATACAAAGGGTAATAACCCCGGACATTCGCATCCGCAGTTCAGCTGGGATGCAAAGACTGCGTTCTTCGGTCTCTGGAGTGAAGACTATAAGACTGTTGAAGTCGGCTGGGCTTACGTAGGCGACATTACAGAAAATCCCACTCCCGGCGGTCAGATTGACCTTAACGAAGCTTGCTCAACCTATAGTTACGAGGGCGAAGACCACTTTATGCTTGAGCATAAGGATGATAAGGGTACATATTACGAAATACCCAAGAATAACTATATGGAAGTTAAGGTTAAAACCGACTACCTTGAAAAGGAATCAACCTCAGTAGAAATTGAGATTGAATATTTGGACAACGGTTATTTCCCAATAAGGCTTGATTATTTTGAATGGGAAAACATCAGTACCTACGCAAAACGTGAGAAAAATCACCCCGACTACTATTACGAAGGCATTGGTAAGCTCCGTCCGAGAGTAGAGTATATTCAGCGTAATAATACAGGTAAATGGAAAACGGCAAAGCTTACAATACATCATATGAATCTCGAGAATATGTATCAGCTTGGTGCAGATTTTAAGTTAAGCGGTGTTCAGTCAAAGGCGTTTATCCGCGATGTATTCGTAAAAGAAGTTAAGTGATTTGGGAGGAGTTACAGATATGAATAATGTTAAAAAAATCCTCTGTATGATTGTTGTATGCACTATGACACTTTCAATGATGTGTTTTAGCGTTTCGGCAGAAACAGAGTTTGAGGTGACCGCATCTGTAAACTACGATACATCAGTAGTTTCAATTCAGGTTACTACCCCTGCAAAATATGTGCAGAAAATTTCAATTGTAATGTACGAAAAAGAAACTGCGGTATCTTCGCCCGCTGATTTTGTGCGCGCGCTTGAGGTTAAAACAGACGGCAGCGGATATGTAGAAAAAGAAGTACAGCTCGCAGAGGATGACCCTGCAGGTTATATTGTAATAGCTGCTTCCGGTAATGGTACAAAAGCAGCAGTTTCAAAGGATACAACGGAAATATACTTTGAAAGCCAGACTTATATAGATGAGGTTACACTTCCTGCAATTGAAACTGCAGATCGTGCAGAAATAGAAGCACTTCTTTCAGAAAAGGCAGATATGCTTTCAGTCGACAAAACTGATTTTGCGGAGAACACAGATGTAATTTGTGACCTTTTCCTTAATATCCGTGAAGAAGACTATGATAACCAATGTAATGATATGGGCACAGTTATGAATATTCTTTCAGGTGTTCAGCTTATCCGTGACCTTAATGAAGCTACAACAGAAGAAAGATGCAAAGAAATTTGTGAAGATGAAAGTGTTCTTCTTACTCTCGATGTGGAAGATGGGGACTATTCAGAAAAGAAAGAAGATGTGTATAAACTTTTCTACAAGAACTCAAAGGATAGCAGTCCTGAAACTATCGGTGATGTAAAAGACGACCTTTTCCAGAGTATCGCAATGGCAAACTTCAACAAGCTCAATGCGACAAATGTAGGTACTACTGTTGAAAAATATATCGAATACTTCGGTATTGACAAAAAGGACTATGAAGAAGCCTGTGATAAGTATGGCGCAGGAGAAATCAACAAGACATTTGTTGGCAGAAACTTTGTTCTTTCAAAAGAAGTTGCAGATGCATTTGAAGAAGTTATAAAGAATGCAGAAAAGGAATCAGGCAAGAAACCCTCCTCCGGCGGTGGCGGTGGCGGCGGTGGCGGTGGCGGTGCTACTGTAAAAGATGACAAAACAGAGATACGGGATGTAGAAGATACTCTTCACAATTCAAATGCTAATATGTCAATACTTCCCGAAGCTCCTGTAGGCGGCATATTTAACGATGTACCAAAGGGTCACTGGGCATTTGCTGCAGTAAATGAACTCCATAGTATCGGTGTAATTGACGGTGTTGCTACTAACAGATATGATCCTGATGCAAATGTTACAAGAGAAGAATTTGTAAAGATGTATGTAATGGCATTTGGCCTTTACAATAAAGAAGCTCTTACAATATACACAGACCTTCTCGGACACTGGGCGAACATTTATGTTGCAAGTGCGCAGGAAAAAGGCATTGTAAAAGGTCAGGATAATTTCACTTTCGGTATAGGTCAGCCTATAACTAGACAGGATGCTGCTGTAATGCTTGACAGAGTTATTGAATACAAAGGCATTGAACTTGAGGAAGGTGCAGGAAAAACTTTCAGTGATGATGCTGCGATAGCTGACTATGCAAAAGAAAGTGTAGAAACACTTACAAAGGCCGGAGTAATAACCGGTATGACAGAAACTGAATTCCAGCCCGGTGGAAAACTCACACGAGCACAGGCTGCGCAGTTAATCTACAGATTATTAAAATATTAAGAAAGGCGGGAGATAGATAATGAATAAAATATTTAGAAAATCAATTTCAATTATTATGGCAATTCTTATGTTTGCATCTGCATTTTCAGTATTTGCAGCAGAAGAAACCGAAGCTCCTGTCGAAGAATCAAAATACACAGAAGCACAGATTGAAACCTATAAAAAGAACATTGAGTTCCTTACTGCAGTGGGAATATGGGTTTCTCCCAATACAGACCATATAAATAATGTTACAAGGGGTGAATTTGCAAGTGCAATTTCAAGACTTTGTGATCTTGATGAAAAAACATTCAGTGCAGAGCTCAAGTATGAAGATGTAGGTGAATCAACACAGTTCAGAGAGCACATTTACTCTGTAGGTGTAGCCAATCTTATGGTTGGATCTGACGGCAAATTCAGACCGGATGATTTTGTTACACTTGACCAGGCTGTAAAAACTGTAATTTCAGTTCTTGGATATGAGGGTATCGCAAATTCAAGAGGAGGGTACCCCAACGGCTACTATTCAGTAGCAATTGATCTCGGTCTTTTGAACAGTCCCGGAAGAACTGAGTATCTTACACGTTATAACATAGTGAATATGCTTGCCAAAGCTTGTGAAGTTGAGGTAATGGATATTCTCGCTGTTAAGGGTAAGTATATTACATATGCTGTGACAGAAGGCAAAACTGTTCTCGATGTATATCACAACATAAAAAAGATGAGAGCACAGTTTATGGATGACGGTATCACTAATCTTAAAGGTTCAACAGTGTATCCGGGAAAAACTGCAATTATCGGCAAAAAGAAATTGGTAAACGAATCTGTAAATACAGACGGACTTGTAGGTTATAATGTTATCGCGTATTACGATGCAGATGAAGACAAGCTCCTCTATGTAGTAAAAGATGACGCAAGGAACAAAGTTCTTACTGTAAAAGCAGAAGACCTAGATGTTGAATCTCCTGACTTCACAAAAACAAATGTTGTATATACGGTAAAAAATAAGAAAATAGATGTGGAAGTAAGTCCTTTTGCTGACTTTATATACAACGGAAGTTCTTATCCGGCATTTCTTGTGGATGATATGAAAATTGAATCAGGTACACTTACTTTTGTCGATGTTGACCTTGACAGTACCTATGATGTAGTTATTGCTGAAGAGTTTGAAAACTATCTGCTTCTTACAAACAATCAGGCAAGCCAGCTTGTTGCTGACAGTAACGGTAACGAGATTAAGTACGGAGAATATGATAAGTATGAATTCCTCACAACACTTGGGGAAACAAAAGCAATATCTCTTCTTAAATCCAACAGTGTGCTTTCAGTATTTGCAAGTAAAGATGACGCAAGAGTTAAAATCATTGTTTCAGAAGACAAGGTTGATTGCAGAGTTTCAGGTATTGAAACCAATGAAGACGATGAGGAAATTATAACTGTAACTCATATGGTTGAAGGTGAAGAGGTTGAGACACCTTACGAATACAGTGCAACATTCATTAAAAATGTTGAAAATAATATAAAAGGTTTTGTTAAACCTGCGCTTGAATCAGAGGTTACGCTTCGTCTTGACTTCCAGGGTAGGATCGCAGGTGTTGAAAATTACAAAGATCAGTTCCAGTATGCATACTTCCTTGATGCCGGAAAAGACAAAAACGCAAAGCTTTCAAGCAGATGTCTTATAAAGCTTTGCCTTAACACAGGTGATGTCGCTACAGTTGCAACAGCAAAGAAAATTACAATAAACGGTGTTACAACTAAAAACAGTGAAGACCTACTCGCAGAAACAGACCTCTATGTTGACGGAAATACATCAGGTGATTTCAGAAGACAGATTGTAAAAGTAAAATTTAGCGCAATAGGTGAGCTTAAAGAAATTGAAACAACCAC
The DNA here is from genome assembly GCA_045604905.1 of Clostridia bacterium. GTDB lineage: Bacteria > Bacillota > Clostridia > UMGS1883 > UMGS1883 > UMGS1883. Next base: position 51,298 of record JAZUOX010000060.1, on the reverse strand, counting down.
AGATGCTGAAATATGTACGAAAACAACCGGTTTTGACCCCACAAGATTCTGCCTTGTATATAAAACACCCAGCGGAAGCTACTCAGAATATTATAATGCAAAACGTAATTCTATGAGCGGAAAGTACCGTATGGATGAAAATACAACAATATTCCTTGTTCCGGAAGATAAAAACTTTGACGAGAATTATATTAAGGTAATTCCTCATGAAAAGCTTTACGATCTTGCAAGAAGGTCAAATGTAAGAATGTATGATGCAGATGAATTCTGGACAACAGGTGCAGTAGAAGTTGTTTCGCAATCCGGTACAGGTTTTCTTCCAAAGGCTATGACTGTAATAAAGAGTGTTAAAGGTACAAATGCTGACGGTGAAGAGATTTATATGGTAACAGGAAGATATAAGGATGAGGAATATACATTCCGCGAAGAGCGTCCCGGTGTTATCGACAGTGTTGTTCCGGGTGGATTTAAATTCGGTGATATTGCAGCAATCAAAGTTGATGAGAACTTCAATATTATTGAAGCTCAGTTGCGCGTAAGAACAAGCGACGCAGCGCCTTTCCAGTCAATAACAGGTAACGAAGATACGGGTGAAGGCGTATTCTACGGTCATGTATATGCAAGAAACGATTTAGCGGTTGTGCTTTCAACAGACCGTGGTGCAACTGTAAGAGCTCATACAATAGGAAACGGACCAAAGCCGGTAGTCATTGACTATGTGAATTGGGAAGTAAGACAGGGCACATACCTGGACGTTCCCGTAAGTGCATCACTTGATGAAAACGGAGACTACACATATACTGACAATGGTGTGACAATGTATATTTACAGATATTCAGGTTATATCAATGACTGTGTGGTAGTCATTAAATAATTCGGGGTGACAGTATGTTACATTCAAAGCTTTACAGAAGAATTATGTCAATAATATGTGCATTTGTGCTTGTATGCGGATGTATGCCAATGGATGGCTACACAGCAGGCAGTGATGCAGCTTCTTTTGCGGAACTCATTTGCGAAGAAATGCTCACAAATGAGGTTACAGATGCAATAACAAAGAATCTTGACCTTGATTTAAGCGATATTCTTCCCGCAGGTGTCAGCGTAAGCATTGAAAGTAACTCTAACGCCATAGCAATTGATGGTGAGGTTGCGCATGTTGTGCGCAACCTCTACCATGATATACCGGTAACACTTACAGCAACAGTAAGTGATGGTAGCAAAGTTTTTACCAAAGAACTTAATTTTACAGTTCTCAGACAGACAACAAAAGCCCATATGTCGGAGAATTTCTATTATCCTAATAACAAAGGAAAACTTTTCACAGAGGAAAGATCTCTTAAAATAAGTAAAACTATACCATCGCCTACAAGAGACACAGAAGAGGGATGGGCATTCGCCTTTGCAACAGAGCTTGAAGGTGACAGCGTAGCGGCAAACAGATTCAAAGCAATTACAGATGAAGTAAACGGTGACTATTTCCTTAATGCATACCGTGATGTTGCCGTAGACAGCGACTATAACTTTTTACATTATGTATTCGGTGACAAACCTTCGGGCAAGGTGTCCGTCAAGGCTGATGTCACATTTGATCACGAACCGGGCACACAGATTTACGTATTCCGTGCTTTCGGTAATTATTATGTAGACAGCGCTTATGAAAGAGCACGCATTTTTGAAATAAACTATAAATATGACCAAAACGGTGCATCCTCAACCTATATGTCCTATTACAGCGGCAGTGAAGTTAAGTCCGCTTACGTTAAAAAAGAAGATATGCCCAAGGTTGGGGAAGAAGCAAAGATTGAATGGCTTATTGACACAGATGCCCAAATTTGGGATATGTACATAAACGACGCAAAAGTAACGACGGAAAGCATACCCTTCTACGAAAGAGATAAAGAGGGTGCAGACCGTGCGAATTTTGTGGATATAAATGATATTGACTTTAACATTTTCCGTACATTTACAGGCGGAAAAGTATATATAGATGATTTATCTGTAACTAGTATAAAAGAAAATGACTTGGATCATTTTAATGTAACTGAAGAAATGCTTACAAACGAGCCAAGAGATGTTATAACAGAAAATCTTGACCTTAATCCGGAGAATTTCCTTCCTGATGGTTATACCGTAACATTTGCAAGTAATAGCGACGCTATTATTATAAGTGAAAATACTGGCTACGTTACCCGTGACCTTTACCGTGATACCCCCGTGGAAATTACTGCAACTGTAAATGGCGAGGGAAAGAGTTGGACAAATAAACTTTACTTTAAAGTTCTCAGACAAACTACAAAGGTACATATGTCGGAAAACTTTTATTATCCCGAAGGCAAAGGAATGATACTTTACGATGTTCCCGGAATAATACGTTCGGAAACAAATGTCACACCTCCGATTTCGGGAACGTACGGCTGGTCTTCAAGATATGCAACACAGCTTTCCGAGGACACAACTTCCGGGCAGAGATTTAAAAGCTATATTGATGTGGAGGATGAGAAGTATCTGCTTCATTCATATCGCCCTATAGGAATGGAGGAAGGCAACAGCACTTATTACATTCTTGGTGAAAAACCAAAGGGTGACATTATTCACCGCATGCGTATGAAGTTTGAGCATGCTGACGCACCGCAGATTTATGTGTTCAGAACATACGGAATATTTAAGGTGAACGGTGAAAACAAACGTGTATGGCTGAATGAAACAAACTTCCGATATGAAGCCAACGGTGCATACAACATTTACATGCCCGTTCATAACGGTGAAAAAAGCCAAACAATTTATTTTTCAAAGGATTATTTGCCGGAAGTGGGCGAGTGGGCAGACTTTGAATGGAGATATTACGAAGACTCATTGACTCTTGACCTTTTCATAAATGATGTAAAGGTTAACAGTGAACCCATTCATTTTAACGATGTTCTTAATCCCTCTGTTGACAGAACAGAATTTATGGGCTACAACGACTTTGAATTCAATACATTCCGTCAGTACGGCAAGGGAAACCTTTTTATAGATGATGTAAGTATTACAGATAACCCACGGTGGTATAATGAAAATCCTGAAATATTCTATCTGTACAATAATCTTGAAGAAACTGATTTTACATCAGAAGACAAAGATTTAATTACCACCGACCTTGATTTAATAAATCACAAATGGGCTGAATATATCTCTGATAATGACATAACAGTAACTTATTTATCAAGTAACAGCAATATTCTGTCTGAAGACGGCACGGTCACAAGAGATAAGTATGATTCAACTGTAACGCTTACCGTTACTCTTGAAAAGAATGGAGCGTCAATTTCAAAAGAGCTTGTTTACACTGTTTTGTGCGATGAAGAATACAGCAAAATATCAAACATTGCAAAGAGATTTAATCCGGAAGTGTTTACGGCAGAGTCCGTAAATCATGTAACAAAAAATCTTGATTTTAATTATGCAAAGCTTACAGGTATTGATTTTTCAGATGTAGAAATCACCTTTGAGAGTAGTAATCCTTCTGTTATTGATATTGACAGCGAGCAAGGCGTGGGTATTGTAAAACGTCCTATAGAAGATACCGCTGTTACAATTACTGCATCGATTTCACAAAAAGGAAAAGAGTTTTCAATAGACAAGGAACTTGAGTACAGAGTTCTTTCAAAAGATAAGGCAGTGTATTATTCAGATTCTTTCTATTATCCCGAAAGTGTAGGAAAGGGAATACATGAGATTACTGACTCTCAAATGGGAATAACAACATACAGTGACGCACTTTATAAAACAGCGCTAGAAGTCGATAAAAACAAAAATCACATTATGCATACATGGCGTGAAGGCACAAGCGGGTCGCAGAAATTTATTCAGTACAAATTCCCTACAACATCTCAGCACAAAGTGGCTTTTGAAACGGACCTGAAATTTAATCACTCAGATACGCCACAGTATTATTTCTTCCATATGTACGGAAACTATCTTTTGCCTGACGGAACAAAAGAAAGGGCACAGATTGTTGACTGCTGTTTCTATTACGAGGGTTACCGTGAATTTATGTTTGCAAGACGTCAGGATGATAAGGGTACAGTAAGAAGCATTTACCTTATGAATACAGCTCCTGTGCTTGATGAATGGTTCACTCTCAGAATTGAGGTTAATACAGCAACCCAGACGGCAGACTATTTTATTGACGGGGTGAAAATTAACGAGGCTCCCATAGGTCTTTTAGAGTGTGTTACAAGAAAAGACCAGGCACTTTATAACGTTGAGGATATTCGTTTTACAAACTTCAGAACACAGTCAGGTCAGCTTTCATTTGATAATTTTGCCGCATATACAGCTGCAGGGGATGTTGTTTCAAACAGTATATTCTCATCAGACGGAAGAATCATCGGTGCTATTGAAGAAGCACTTGACGGAAGTATTGATGTAAATGTCCGTCTTTATAATCAGACGGAAGAAGTAAAGAAGGTAAGCGTTGCAGTTTGTGAATATCAAGGATCGACAATGACAAATATCAAGCTTAAGTCAATTGACCTTGATACAGACAGCTCAACTGCAGAAGAACTTATATTCGAAGATTTCAAACTGTCGCCGTATCCGGAACTTTCGGTTGTCAAAGTATATGTTTTTGACAAGAATTTTGCTCATCCTTACATAGAACAGCTTTGCTTTAAAAATGAGCTTAACCGTGAAGTTATATCAGGAGAGATGACTTGTCCTATTTCAGGTAGGACATATAACTGGGTAGACTTTAACGGCAAAAATATGATAAGAAGCTACTTTACTATGCAGGGCTGGTCAAAAGATGGAAATAAGTTCTTCGTCCGCGACGATAACTTTAAAATTTATGAGTATGATATAAATACAAGCAGTGTAAAGTATATTGACACATGTGAGCGTGAGCATAATGTTGTAACAACGCCTCTTAACGGATTGTTCTACATTAACCGCAACAGTGAAATTATCCGTATGGATATTGACACTTACGAGAAAAGGGTTGTGGGTGTCATTCCGGAAGAATATGCAGACTATGCAGGAATGCTTCAGGTAATGGATACAGAGGAAAAGCTTTCCGTGGAATGGAACGATAAGCTCCTTTCAGAGGGGTCAAGATTCCCGATTCTTGATCTTAAGACGGGCGAGTGGGATTTAAGCCACAACTATGTATTTGATACAGAATGGTATGACCCCAATCACGTTTCGATTAACCCCGTAAAGCCAAATCTTCTCCTGTTTTGTCACGAAGGTACTTCCGTAAACGACAGATTGTGGGTTCTTAATACAGATACTGACGAATACTACAATGTATTTGTTCCAAGATTCTATTCAGCGAAATCTGCAGGGGAAATTGCCTGTCACGAAATGTGGTCCTACGACGGCGAGCATATTGTGTTCCATAAATCTTCGGGTAGTTCCGCAATCGGTTATCCAGGTATAGTTTCCATTAAATATGACGGAACAGAACGTAATTACATAAACAGTGACTATGCATATAACCACGTTGCAACAAGTCCCGTAAGTAACCGCTGGGCAGTAGCAGATACAGGGTACAGCAACGGTGAATATTCAGACATAGTGCTTATTGACTGTTACACAGGTGTAAGTCACGTTGTTGCAAGAGTAAAGCAGACAGGCGTTAACCCCGGACACTGTCATCCCGCATTTAACATTGACGGTACAAAGGTGTGGTTCGGCCACTATGACGAAACTGGTAAGATTATAAGAATCGGATGGGCAGATGTATCGGATATAATCGAAAATGCACCTGATGGCGGATGGTATGACCTTTCAGACAGCTGCGACAGTTTCAGCTATGCGGGCTGTGACAGTGAAGTAAGTGAAGTTTCACACAATGGAAAGACTCTTTACAATCTTCCAGAAGGCAACATTATGCGTGTAAATGTCAAGAATGAAGTCGCATATCAGCCGGAGGGCAATGTAAAGGTGACAATCACCTATCTTGACGAGGGTACAGACTCTTTTAACTTTACCTATTATACTTTTGAAATTGGGGAAACAAGAAACCGCCTTGTTAAGAATACTGAAAAAATACCCCGTACGGGAACAGGGGCGCTTAAAACAGTTACTCTTAACATTGCAGGTGCGTGCCTTGACAATATGGAACGCTTAAAGACTGATTTTACAATCAATGGGTCTTCAGATATAAAAATAGCTTCTGTTACGGCAGAACTTACTAATTAAAATAAACGGAAAACGGAATTCGGAGGTACAAAATCGCAAAAACAAAACATTGGTTTTAAAAGCATTTGGCTACCTTTGATTCTGTTTTCCGTTTTCTGTTTAAACTAAATAATTTTGGAGGAATAGTTTATGAAATACTGCGAGAAATCCATCAGAACTGTTGCGTCTACAAATGCAGAAGTCTTAAGGAAAATCTATGATCATATGCTTGAAACAAGAGGAAAGAGTGAGGTTTATTACCATCCGTTCCCTTATTACAAGGAAATGGATATTATTCATAAGGCGGGACCTGATTTCAGCGAGATTTTTCCCTCTTACGAGGTAGGTGACTACGCTTTTATCAGCGTTGATGCAGACGGTCCATATGATAGAGAGCTTATAATTAATATAGCTAAGAATAAAAATGCAGAAGTGTACTTTAACGGTGAAAAAATTCCCACTCACAAAGGAGATTTCAGAAATATTCCTGCAGTTGATGCGGATATCCTTTTCAAAAAGGGTAAAAACCGTATTGTAGTAAAGCTCGTAGCGGACGAAGATGGTTTTGAAGGTGCCATTCGTATCCTCATTCCCGGACTTCGTATGGGTGCAGGAAGCTACGTTTATTGCACAAGAATGTATATCGATGACGACGGCTTTGAAGGGCAGTCAGTAATCAGACATTCACGTCTTTATAAAAAGGACGAAGTTTTTGAGCCTACATTTGAAAATATCGACTGGGTTTTCCCGGTAAAGCCGGAGCAGTCAAATGTAAAAGAGTTTGACTTTGCCTCGCTTTGTGAAAATGATGGTAAAGCCGCTTATGTATATACAGAATATAAGGGTAAGCTTGTTATCGAGCATAAGTCACCTATCAAGATAATGAGCGAAGGAAAGACCCTTTACACATCGGAAGAAAAAGGGAAGTATGAGGCTGAATTTAAAGATTTTACACACCTTCTTATAAAGAGCGCAAAAGGAGAAGAATGGGGATTTACCGCAACTGCCGGCGGCGAATCGCAGCTTTCATTTGTAACAGGTGATACCTGTCCCGACCTTCAGTGGATATGGACGGGACCTTTCGGAAGAGAAACAGATCCCTTCAGCTACCCCTATGTTCCTGAAATGAAGCTTGATTTTGCAGAGCCTATGCCTTCAGCCTGCGGAAAAACCTGCTACTGGAATTTCTACCGTAAGGGCACCTATCTTCGCCAGAACGTTGAAACAAGCTTCTGGGGACAGTGGTTCTATGCCATTATGGTAGGTATAGAAGGTATGAGGCAGACTGCAGCAAAACTTGATATTAGAGATTTTTACGATTACTACATATCTTTCGGAAAGACTATCTCAAAGCACCGTGATTACGCAGCACACGATAATAGAGTGTCGGGATATTCATCATATCTTTCTTCATCTGCCAACTTCAATAACCTTGATTCTATCGGAACATTCGGTATAACTCTTTGCGAATACTATCTTATATCAGGAGACAATAATGCGAAACGTCTTATAGAACTGATGGCTGACAGAATGATGACCAATGTTCCAAGATTCCCCGACGGTACATTCCACCGCGGAAAGACAATGTGGACAGACGATATGTATATGTGTCTTCCGTTCCTTGCACGTCTTGGTGCAATATTCAGCGAAGAAAAGTATTTTGACGAAGCTGCAAGACAGATTTTCGGATTTTGGGAAAGAATGTATATGCACGATCAGAACATATACTCACACATTTTCTTCCCACCGGAAGAATTTGCAAACAGAGTTCCCTGGGGCAGAGGTAACGGTTGGGTGCTCCTTGCTATGAGTGAGCTTCTTATGCTTATGCCTGAAAGTCATAAGGACAGAGAAAGAATTCTGGAAATATTCCGCAATTTTGCAGGCGGTGTTCTTAAGTGTCGTGACAAAAATGAAGGTATCTGGCATCAGGTTATAAACAATCACGACAGTTATGTTGAAACAAGCGGCAGTGCAATGTTTATTACTGCACTTGCGCGTGGCGTAAAGTTTGGTTGGCTTGATGAAAATATCAAAGACACTGTTGTTGAAGCGTGGAACGCCCTTTGTGAAAAATGCGTTGACAGTGAAGGTAACGTTTACGGTGTATGTCAGGGTTCAGGCTGTAATAAGGAAGAAAAATACTACCTTGATCTTGGTACAATCACAAATGACGACCACGGCGTAGGTATAGTTCTTGGTGCAGGTGTAGCCGTTATGAATATGTTAGGAGAATAAAAATGATTACAGACAGAACCTGTTTACTTATATGTCTTGCAGATAACTGCTGGAATGATTCTGCAGAAATTCCGTGGTGTACAGGCGTTTTGTATCAGCCTGTCCTTCGTGCAGACGTAAATACATTCCGTGAAATATGCGACAAGGCACTCCAGTGTGGCTTTGACAGCGTAATTATTGACCTTGCAAACGGAATTAAGTATAAATCACATCCCGAAATTGCAGTGGAGGGTGCTTGGACTCCCGAATTTATGCAAGAAGAAGTAAGGCGTTACAAGGAAAAAGGGCTTAAATTTTACCCCCGTCTTAACTTCTCCGCAGGGCACGATGTGTGGCTTTGTGAATATTCAAGAATGGTTTCAACACAGAAGTATTACGAGGTTGCAAAAGAACTGATTCACGAGGTTTGCGATATCTTTGATACTCCCGAAATTATGTCACTTGTTCTTGATGAAGAAAACGGACTTAATCAGGGCAGGCTTCGTTATGCCTGCTACCGTCAGTTTGACCTTATCTGGCACGATGTTAATTACCTTTGCGACTGTGTCCGCGAAAAGGGAGTACGCCCCTGTATAGGTGCTGACTACTATTGGTCTTATCCCGAAGAATTTATCGCAAATGTACCTAAAGATGTGCTTGTATGCCCATGGCATTACGGACTTCTTTATTTTGATGAAGCACATCCGAAGCCTACACATCCCTGGTCGCTTAACCGCCTCGGTGCATTCGAGGCACTTACAAATGCAGGCTTTGATATTATGCTCCAGCCCGCTTCAAACGAAAACAACTATAATGCGGAGCAGACAATCCGTTTTGCCCGTGAAAAGCTTGATGAAAATAAGATAAACGGTGTTTTGATGTGCGGCAGCTGGGAAGCACCTATGGAGGAAAATAAGTACTATTACCTTGATGCAATCTATCAGTGGAAATATTCGTGGGATAAAATGAAAGAGGTCAATTAAATGGGTATTAACAGACTTTCTATGATGGTATGGATTGCCGAAAACTGCTGGAACGACTCTGTAGATGTCCCCTGGTGTAACGGTAACGTATTCAGACCCGAAATGCGTCTTGATTATGAATGTTGGCGAAAAACAGTAGACCATGCGGCAAAAAACGGATGTGACAGTATATTTATAAACCTTTCAAACGGTATAAAGTATAAATCACATCCTGAAATAGCGGTAAAAAATGCGTGGGAGGTTGACTTACTTAAAAGTGAGCTTGACTATTTAAGAAGTATTGGTCTTACTCCGTATCCTATGCTTAATTTTTCAGCGGCACACGATGCGTGGCTCGGTGAATATTCAAGAATGGTTTCAACAAAGAAGTATTACGAGGTTGCAAAGGATTTAATTCATGAGATTATTGACATTTTCGATACTCCTGAATTTTTCAGCCTTGAATATGACGAGGAAAACGGACTTAATCAGGGAAGATTGCAGTATGTATGCTACCGTCAGGGTGAATTAATCTGGCACGATGTAAACTATCTTTGTGACTGCATCCGTGAAAAGGGAGTAAGACCCAGTATGTGTGCCGATTACTACTGGTCACATCCCGAGGAATTTCTTCAAAATGTACCCAGGGATGTTGCACTTACCAACTGGTATTATGACACACTCTTTTTTGACGATGCACACCCCAGACCTGCTGATTACTGGAGCGATAACAGGCTTAAAAGCTTTAAAGCACTTACAGAGGCGGGTTATGATATATTCCTCTGCGGTGCAGGAATAAACAGCTTTAATTTTGAGCAGTTAATAAAGCTTGCAAAGGAAACTCTTGACGAAAGTAAAATCCTCGGACTTCAGATTTGCGGCAGCTGGGAATCTCCTGTGCCTGAAACCGTGAACTACAATCTTGATGCAATCAATCAGGCAAGGTATTCTATTGATAAAATGAACGGAGGAAAATAATATGATAAATGACAACTGGTGTCTTATTTTATATCTTGCAGGTAACTGTTGGAATGATTCTGATACAGAGGCGTGGTGTACGGGTGAGCTTTTTAACACAAAACTTCTGACAGAGAAAAAAGCGTGGAGAGAGGTTGTTGATATGGCAGCGGAAAACGGAATCGACAGCCTTTACATAAACCTTGCAAATGGCATCCGCTATGAATCTCATCCCGAAATTGCAATTGAAGGTGCATGGACAACGGATGAACTTAAAGAAGAACTTTCGTATATTTATTCCAAAGGACTTAAGGCTTATCCGCGCCTTAACTTCTCGGCAGGTCACGATGTATGGCTCGGGATTTATTCCCGTATGGTGTCAACGCCGAAATATTATGAAGTTGTCCGTGACCTGATTTTTGAGGTTTGCGACCTCTTTAATACTCCTGAAATGATGGCTATTGAAATGGACGAAGAAAATGGACTTAATCAGGGAAGAGTGCAGTATGCCTGCTACAGACAGAGGGATCTTCAATGGCACGATATAAATTATCTGTGCGACTGCATCCGACAAAAGGGCGTAAGGCCGAACATCGATGCGGACTATTTCTGGAGCTTTCCCGAGGAATTTTTAGCAAATGTCCCCCGTGACGTTATTATAAGTAACTGGTTTTATAACAATCTTTACTTTGATGCCGCTCGTCCGAAGCTTACAGACCCGTGGAGTACAAAGCGTCTTGAAGCTTTTAAGGAGCTGACGGAAGCGGGCTACGACCTATGGCTTCAGGGCGGTTCTAACGAAAGTACGTTTAACTTTGAACATAATGTAAGATATGCAACCGAAAATGCCGTTCTTGATAAAATTATAGGTATGGCAATCACCGGTTGTTGGTCGCCTGTTAATGGTTCATCCAAGTACTACTATTTTGATGCAATCTATCAGGCAAGTTACACAAGAGAACAATTCTTTGGAGGAAAATAAGTATGTATAATAAAGATTTATGCTTAATTATAACCCTTGGCGATAATACAGGAAACGACTCTAAAACTAAACCAAACTTTAAAGGTGAGGTTTTCAATACAAAAATGATTACAGAAAAGGCGGCTTGGGACCAGATAGTTGACGGAGCAAAGGAAAAGGGGATAACTACCCTTGTAATTGACCTTGCCGACGGTATTAACTATAAGTCACATCCCGAACTTTGGCTTGAAGAAGGCGGCTGGACTCCCGAATATATGACAGAGGAAGTAAGACGCCTCAAGAAAATGGGATTCAAGGTAGTTCCTATGCTTAACTTCTCTGCGGCGCACGATGCGTGGCTTGGCGTATATGGAAGAATGCTCGGCACGCCCGACTATCACGATGTGGTGAAAGACCTTATTTATGAGGTATGTGATATATTTGAAAATCCCGAGCTTTTCCACCTTGGTATGAATAACGAGGATGAGGAAAGCCAGAGAAATCTTACATATGCTTGCTACAGACAGTTTGACCTTCTTATGGAGGATCTTAACTTTATGCTTCAGTGTGTAAGAGATAAGGGTGTACGTCCATGGATATGGGGACATATTGCGGCAAAGGATTTTGAACGCTTTGAGAATAACATCGGAAAAGACGTTCTTGTAAGTCCTTATTACCACAATCATATGTATTCTGACCCTCAGGCTCCTCTTATTGATGCTACTGATCACGTTAATATGCGTGACAGCTATAAAAAGCTTTCGGAAGCAGGTTATGAAATTATCCCCTGCGGTGCAAATGATTCGTTCACGCCTTTTTCCTTTGAGCATAATGTCAGATTTACAAAGGATAACGCCGTATGGGATAAGGTAAGTGGCTTTATGATTACTTCAGGAAGAAGCACTACCGAAAGACACAAATACAGATATTTTGCGGCACTTGAACACGTTGCCGAGGTTAAAAGTAAGTTTTTAGATTAATATAAAGGAGTTTTTAAAAATGAAAGATAAACTTTTATGCTTAATGTTATACCTCAGCGACAATATGTGGGAGGATTCAGCTACAAGACCTGCCTGCACAGGTGCAAGATTTTCCCTTAAACTTAATACAGAAAAAAAGGCGTGGGACGAAATCATTGATTTTGCCGTAGCTCACGGTTTTAACTCTATTCTTGTAGACGTTGGTGACGGTATTCTCTATAAATCACATCCCGAAATTGCGGTTGAGGGTGCGTGGACTCCTGAGTTTATGAATGACGAGGTTAAGCGTCTTAAAAAAATGGGACTAAAAGTATTCCCGAAGCTGAACTTCTCGGCAGGTCACGATGCCTGGCTAGGCGTATATTCAAGAATGCTTTCTACACCAAAATACTATGAGGTTGTAAAAGACCTTATAAAAGAAGTTTGTGAAATTTTCGAAACGCCCGAGCTTTTCCATCTCGGCCTTGATGAAGAAAACGGTCTTAATCAGCAGAAGCTCACTTTTGCGGCATACCGTCAGTTTGAACTTATCTGGCAAGACCTTAATTTTTATTTTGACTGCGTTCGTGAGAACGGCTCACGCCCCTGGATATGGGCAGACTGGTCGTGGACTCACTATGACGAATTTATTGAAAATGTACCCAAGGACGTTCTTATCAGTCCCTGGTATTACTGCCATATGTACGAGGATGCATCAGCACCCCTTCCCAAGGACCCGTGGAGTAAGGCAAGACTTGAAAATTACAGAAAGCTCAGTGATGAGGGTTACGATCAGCTTCCCTGTGGCTCAAATCATAGTGCAAAATACAATTTTGACCATCAGGTAAGATTTTCTAAGGAAAACATTGCGCCGGAGCATCTTAAGGGATTACTCGTTGCACCCTGGTGTGACACAACAGAGCTTGACAAGTATATTCACTTTTCAGCGATTGTACATAGTAAAAAAGCAGTTGACGACCACTGGAAGGATTGAAACAATGGAAAAAGTAAAAGAACTGGCAAAGAAATGGTACGAAAAGCTTGATTTCCCCCAAAATGCGGACGAAAGATTTTATGCCCTGCTTGAAAACACAAACGGACTTTATGAATGTGATATTAAAACCTATCTTGAAAACGACGGAGAAGATAAAGAGAAAAACTCCGTTATGTTCCTTTACTTTTGCGAAGAGCTGAGCCGTCAGTACAAGAAAAGAGGAATCAGCGAGGATATTTTCAATGCCTCAATAAAGTATCTTCCCGATACTCTTGTTAAAGGCGATTTCAAGGTTGATAAAGATGCATGGATAGTGCTTTCGCTTAAGTTTGAAATTTTCAGACTTGGCAGACTGCAGTTTCAGATGTCAAAAATGTATCCCGAGGGAAAAGACGGTGGCTTTTCAGAAGATACCAATATAATTGACGTGCATATTCCTGCAGATGGTGGCTCAATCACCCCTGAAGTTATTGATGAAGCCTTCAGTTTGGCGGAAGAATTTTTCACAAAGCATTTCCCTGAATATGAGTATAAGTATTATACCTGCTTTTCTTGGATGCTTGACGATAATCTACAGGAATTTCTCGGTGACGATACCAATATAATTAAATTTCAGAAACGGTTTAATATAATCCATAAACGTGAGCAGGACAGTATCATCCACTTTCTCTTTAAGTTCGGATTTACCGACCGTGAGGAAATCCGCGATATTGAACCAAAAAGTGAATTTGCAAGAAAAATCAAGGACAAAGCACTTTCCGGCGGTAAGTTCTATAACGTTTTAGGTTATTTTGAAAGGAAGTAAGATATGTTTATTGATATGCATGCCCACGCGTACCGTTTTCCGCAAAGATTTGTGTGTAGATTCTGCAGTGCGGAGCAGTTAATTGTAAGATGGGACGAACTGGGAATAGCAAAAGGTGTTGTAATGCCTATCGTAAGCCCTGAGGTGTACTTTCCGCAGACAAACGAAGATGTTCTTGAAATGGCGGAAAAATATCCCGACAGAATAATCCCTTTCTGTAATATTGATCCGAGAATGATTTGGAACTGCCCAAAATCAGATTTCAGCGAAGTGCTTGAATATTATAAGTCAATGGGGTGTAAAGGCATAGGTGAAATTATGCCCAAAATGGAGCTTATGGACCCGAAAATGCAGAACTTACTGGCTTATGCCGAAAAAGCCGGTCTTTCTGTTACTTTTGACGGCTCACCGAGTAAGGATATGGGCTTTGGCATATATGATGATCCCGGTCTTCCGCAGCTTGAAATGACGTTGATGTCATTTCCCAAGCTTATAGTATTCGGTCACGGTCCGCTTTTCTGGTCGGAGCTTGCAAAGCTTGAAACAATCAGTGAAAGAGGATATTTCGTAAATTCTGAAGGTAATTTTATCGGAAAAATGGGTGAAGGTCCTATAAAAGAGGAGGGCGTTGTGCCTAAATTATTCCGTAAATTCCCGAATCTTTACGGTGACCTTTCAGACTTTACCCCCGTACATATGTTAAGACGCGATCCGAAGTTCGGTGCAAAATTCCTAACTGAATTTCAGGACAGAATGTTTTTTGGTACAGATATCACTTCGCCTGAAATGGAGGTAACTATTATACCGCTTCTTAACGACTGGCTCGCGGAAGGCCTTATAACTAAGGAAGTTTATGATAAAATTTCTTACAAGAATGCAGAAAAATTTCTTGGGTTAAATTAAATGGAGGATGCTAAATGAAAAAAATTGTTTCACTCATCATTTCAATAATGCTTGTTTTAAATATTGTACCTTTGGCTTTTGCATCAGGTGAAAACCTTGCGGAAAATATCACTCTTGACCTTCTGACAAGTCAGTCAAAGTATGCAGTTGCAAAAACATTTTCGCTTGATACAGAGGCGCTTTCTGATGCTGTAGGAGGAAATTCTGTTACATGGACAAGCGATTCTCCTGCAGTAGTTATAAGCGGAAACAAGGCTTCCGTTACAAGGCAGGAAAATGATACTGTTGTGAACCTTACTGCAACTGTCGGAGGATATAGTAAGGTTATTACCTTTACAGTGCCTGCGAAGTCTACGTATATAATAGAATCAGAAGGCTTCGGCAGACCGGATTCTCTCGGTGAAAAACCTATGGCAGTTATTAAGAACTGGGGCGAACAACAGTCTGTTGCAGACCCCGATTATGTGAATCTTATCGGAGAAGATAACGGAAATTATGTGCTTGACTGCTTTAATAACAGAACAGAAACAAAGTCTTATGCTTATTATACAAAGCACATTATGAATGACCTTCCTGATTCGGACAGAGTTAAATACGAGTATTCATTCACTCGTAAGGAAGCAAGCGACTACGGTCAGCTTATAAGATATGATATGCTTTTCTATCTTCAGGATTCTACCGGTAAGACAGATACATACATAGGCTATACTCTTTCTGCATCTAACGGTAAAAGCGCCGTTACAGGTGTGCTTAATGCAAACGGCACAAAGATTAACGGTGCATCTCATACACATAACAATACGAACAGAATAGGTATTGATTTTGATTTTGCAACAGAGACGCTTGATTTTTATGTTGACGGTGTAAAGAAAAATTCCGCTCCCGTTTCATTTGCAAAAGACGGTGTTACATATACAGGTCTTTTTGAAGTGAAGTTCGGTATGCAGCGTTTCAGTATTCTGGGCGGTAATTTCTATATTGATGACGTTGTAGTGTCAACACCAAAAGACACAATCACAGTAACAACAATGGACGAAAATGAAATGGGTCCTCTTAAGGTTACAACAGGTATTACTTCTTCAACAGACCTTCACGATTCTACAAATGCACATCCTGCACTCAGCGTTGTATCGGACTACGATGAGGATAGACTAATTGAACATCGTTTTGCGGAAATTACTACAAGCAACCACATAATTGACCACCTTATTCCGCATCTCATTGATAAGGAAACCGGAGTAAGAACACAGCTTGCAAATCAGGCGCAGGACGATACCCCTTCCATTAACTTCAGCGGTCTTTTCTATGGTGCAAACCACGGTCCTATGGCTATGAGGCTTACAATTAACGGACACGGTCTTGACGACAGCTGGGTTGGTACACAGTGGGAGAGTGAAAGCGGTGAAAAATGGACACTTTGCAAAATTGACCATATAAATGCAATCCGTTTTATGTCGGATGATTTTGTGTCTTCAACAAGCTGGCAGCATAAAAACTCAATGGACGGAGGAATAAAAACAGGTAAAATCACTTGTATAGACACAGAAGAAAAATATGCAGGTAAAGAACTTTCCTTTACCAATCAGCAGACAGGACAGATGATTTTCCCCATTACAAAAAATCACGTTAAGACATATACTGCTTATCGTAACGGTGAAGAAATCCCTCTTGATATCTTTACTTATGAGGAACTTAACTGCGACAAGCTTGTACTTGACGAAAAATACATTCTTACAGACCCGAGAAAGCTTCCCCAGCTTCTTCGTGAATTAAAAGGTGAGTGGACACCCGAAATCGGTTATGCTCTCGGAGAAGAACTTTTAAGCTATCATCAGAGAATTATTGTTGACGAGGAAAGCTCTGTAATAGTGGAGCTTGACCACGAAATTCTTACTGATATGGCAAATACAAAGGTTATGTATATCGGCTACTGCTATTATCCAAGATTCAATCTTGGCGGTGGTACATACAGATATATTCCCGGATCAAAGCCTTTTACATATAGCGGTATAAATTACGATTTCACAACTCCGAAGCTTATTTATACAACGGGTAAAGCAGACGACTATTATGCGGAAAATTACCCCAACGGATATATCGGTAAAGCTATGTGGGGCGAAGTGATGGAAGACGGCATAACTCCGAAGATTACAAACCGTACCATTGACTATATGCGTAATGCAGACGGTGAAACTGAAATTGCTTTTGCAAGCGGATTTTTGCCTGTAGGTGAAAGAAGCTATGAAAAATCACCGTCAACCCTTGCAACAAACGAATCCTACTATTTCTATAAATCCCTTAAATCATATCCGCTTTTCAAAGTTCAGAAAGAACTTGTAAAGGGTGATCCCTATAAAGGCGTTGTATATCGTAAGTTCAGCGATACTGCAAAAGAGGGTGAAAACCTTTCCGTTTACGACATCGAATATAACGGAGAAAGTTATTTCTTTATCGACTGCCTTGAAGCAGTTGAGGGCGAGAGAATAACCCTTCCGCAGTCATTTGATGCAGACACGGCAGAGGTTTATGATATATCAACAACCGGCTATGCGGAAATTGATTACGAAATAAACGGAAATACCATCACCGTAACCGGTGACAAGAACGCATACCTTGTTCTTAAGTCTGATGTAAAGCAGATTATAATCGGTGAAACGAAGTGCAATATTTTAGGCATAGCAGAAGCTTCTGTCAAGAACAGTTCTGCATCCGACGTGGCTGTGAATGCGATTTGCGCAGGCTATAAAGAAGGCAAGCTTATCGAGGTAAGCGTCAAGGAAATCACTCTTTCACCGGGCAACTCAATCGTAAGCTTTGACGGCGATTTCTCCGAAGCGGATTCTTACAAAATAATGATTCTTGATGCTGACGGAAAAATTGCACCGCAAACAATAAAAAAATCAGGAAAAAACTGATGAAATGACAATATATCGGTCTTTTGTCAATATATTGGTCTTGACGATAAATACCGGTAAATTTATAATTAAAATAAAGATTAATTAAAAGGGAGAATTTGGTATGATTTGGTCGTATTTAATTCATTTAGGTACACATATGTGGGCAGACAAAGACGGTAAGCTTTACGGCCTTGACAGAACACCACGTGGCCTTATGCACAAGGCGGAGGACAAGATGCGTACTGATAAAGAAGAGTGGATTGCACTTACAAATGAGCTTGTTTTAAAAGGTGTAAATACACTTATTATTGACCTTGGTGAAGGTGTTAAGTACGAAACACATCCCGAGCTTGCAATCGATGGCAGCTGGAGCGTGGACGAGCTTAAGGAAGAATTAAAACGTCTTCGCTCAATCGGTCTTAATCCTATTCCAAAACTGAATTTTGCCACAACTCACGATGAGTGGCTGGGTGAATATTCAAGAATGGTTTCGACAAGCATTTATTACAGAGTTTGTGCCGACCTTATAAAAGAAGTCTGCGAAATATTTGACACACCTGATTATTTCCACATCGGTATGGACGAGGAAGCATATCATCATCAGAAGCCTTACAGCTATGCAGTTGTAAGACACGGTGACCTATGGTGGCACGATGTTCTTTTCCTTATTAACGAGGTTGAAAAGAACGGAAGCTGTGCATGGATGTGGAGCGATAACGTGGTACTTCAGGATGAAAACGAATATGTAAAGAAAATGCCCAAATCAGTTCTCCAGAGTATATGGTACTATGACAGAGATTTCTCGTTCCCCGGAACGCCAAGCTATCCTTTGTGGGATGCGTATAAGTATTATTCATTCCTTGACAAACACGGCTATAAGCAGGTTCCTACAGGCAGTATATGGATGGCTTACGAGAATATCACTCTTCTTTCTGAGTTCTGTAAAGAGCAGATAAGTAAGGAAAATCTTCTGGGTTATATGATGACAACGTGGTACCCTACAATTAAAGATAATCATTCATACAACGTTGCAGCTGCCGATATTCTCGGACAGGTAAGGCGTTACGACTATGACAATAAATGAGGTGAAATATAATGGCTAACGACCAGTTTATTGAAATTGCAGCCGGAGGTATAGGCGGCAGAGCGGAGCTTCTTTATGAGCCTTCTCCCAAATTTACGGATATTGAAATCTGTGAGCTTCAGGATGGTGGAGAAGCAGTAAAAACAGAAAAGAAAATGGACACTCAAGAGGAAATGCGTGCAGAGCTTAAGAAAATGAGGGGAGAATATGCGCCTTACCTTCGTAATCTTGCACCCAAGCTTCCTGTAATGAATAAGAGGGTGGACATTAAGGAATTTATCCTTGACGGAAAAGAAAAGATTACAATCCCTTATTACGGTGGTCCAGTAGGCTATGCAAAGCAGGTTTACGAAACAAAGTTCAATATTGAAGAAGCACCCGGAAAAGAAATCTATATTTGCATCGGTGGTGCCGACTACGAAGCGGCTGTTATGATTAACGGTGAATTTGCAGGCAGACATGAGGGATTTTTCGCACCCTTTGAATTTAATATAACAGAGTTTGTACATATAGGTGAAAACGACCTTAAGATTGTACTTAAGAACGATTTTATATATGGCGGAGTCTGTGACTTTTGCGGCACAGGAGAACGACTTGAGGGTGATAAGCTGTACGCTGCAACAGGTATCGGCTGGGACGACAGTCAGATTGGCTGGCATCATTGTCCTCCCGGAATGGGTCTTTATGACGATGTTTATATTGAATACAGAAACAAAACTCATATAAGTGATGTATTTGTTCGTCCGCTTCCCTTTGAAAACAAGGCGGAGGTTTGGATTGAGGTTGAAAATACAGAGTATGTAATTAAAGACCTTAATTTTACAATTTCAGTATATGGTCAGAACTTCGAAGAAAAAGTATTTGAAAAAATGCCTTTTGAAGCTGAAACAATTTACTATGCAGGTATGGGCGACAGCCTTACTCAGGCAGATGTTAAGGATATTATGGGTAAACCCCTTAAAGTGCCTGCAGAAAAAGGTAATAACGTATACAAATTCAAAATTCCTATGGAAAATGCGAAGCTCTGGGAACCAAAAACACCTTATCTTTATCAGGTGCAGGTAGAGCTTATTTATAATGGTGAAGTTACAGATACACGCTCACGTCAATTCGGTATGCGTGAATTCCGTCAGGACCTTGATAACGAAGATATGAAGGGTATGTTTATGCTTAACGGCAAAAAGACCCGTCTCCGCGGTGCAAATACAATGGGATTTGAACAGCTTGACGTTATGCGTGGTGATTTCGATCAGCTTATCGACGATATCCTTCTTGCAAAACTTTGTAATATGAATTATCTTCGTATTACACAGCGTCCCGTTCAGGAAGAATTCTACAATTATTGCGATATGCTCGGTCTTATGATTCAGACAGACCTTCCGCTTTTCGGTTGTATGAGAAGAAACAAGGTTGCAGAGGGTATCCGTCAGGCAGAGGAAATGGAGAAGCTTATAAGAAGCCACGCTTCTTGCGTTGTTGTTACTTATATTAATGAGCCTTTCCCAAATGCAAAGAATCAACCTCACAGACATTTAGAGCGTCCCGATCTTGAAAACTTCTTCACATCATGTGACTATATAGTCCGTCTTAATAACCCCGATCGTGTAATTAAACACGTTGACGGTGACTACGATCCGCCTACGGAGGGTATGCCCGATAATCACTGTTATCCCACATGGTATAACGGTCACGGTATCGACATCGGTAAACTCTACAAAGGACACTGGATGCAGGTTAAACCCGGCTGGTATTACGGATGCGGTGAATTCGGTACGGAAGGACTTGAGTGCACCGAGGTTATGAGAAAGTATTATCCTGCACAGTGGCTTGTTGAGCCTCTTGACATTGGCAAAATAGTTGGTGCACAGACTAAAGACCTTCACAGATTCTTCTACGATACACAGGATAATGTTGAAGATTGGGTAGAGCATAGCCAGCGCTATCAGGCACTTGCTACAAAGCTTATGGCAGAGTCCTACCGTCGTGACAGCCGTATGATTTCATTTGCGATACATCTGTTTATAGATGCATGGCCCAGCGGTTGGATGAAGACCATTATGGACTGTGACAGAAATCCTAAAAAGGCATTTTTTGCATATAAAAATGCTCTTGAGCCGATTATGGTAAGTCTGCGCACAGATAAATGGACATACTTTGAGGGTGAAGAGGTAAGTGTTGAAGCATTTATCTGTAACGACACAAACCTTGAAACAGATAATTACAAGATGCGTTACGAGCTTTATGCAGGTGATGAGCTTATAAAGACTTCCGAAAAACAGGCAGAAATCAAAAACTGTGATGTTACTGCAATAAGTGATATCCGTTTCACAATTGACGAGGTTGTTGACAGAGAAATCTTCACTCTTAAGGCAATTCTTCTTGATGAAAACGGAAGCGTTGTAAACTACACAACTCATGACATTGAAGTATTTGAAGACGTAGAAATTGAAGTTAATGACAATGTTGTTATCATTGATGACCTTGAACCCGGCGAATATCAGATTGCAGGGGAAACTGTAAAAGTTAAGGACTGCGGTATGCTTCCGCTTCATTTCGTATCAAGAAAGACAGGTCATCCTATCGTGGAAGAATTCCGTGAAAAGGACTTCTCCTACTGGTATAATGAGGATGAGGATATGATTACCCCCATTCTGTACAAGACATTTACAGCTGACGGATTTACACCCGTTCTTACAACAGGTAACAAGGACGAAAACGGAAACTGGGACGATGCACTTGCCTGTGCAGTAAAGGAATACGAGGGTAAGCTTTACATAATTTGTCTTGCAGAATTAAGAACAGAAAATCCCGTTGCAAAGCGCTTCGTTGCAAACATTTATGATTATGCAAATAAAGGAGAGAACTGAAATGACAATTGCAGAGGTTAACAAAAAGTATAATACTAATCTTCCTGAAATTCTTATGCCCGATGAAATCGGAAATCCCGAAAAATGGGAAAAAGAGGGAAGAGCAAGGCTTAAAGATATTCTTCAGCGTGAAGAATACGGCAGATTTCCCGAATATGATAAAAAGAACACAACTTTTAAGGTTATTGTTGATGCAATGGTACCCAATAAGGAAATCATTAAACGCCAAATTGAAATTACAGTTAATAACAACGGCAAGTCATTTTCCTTTAACGCATATATGTTCCTGCCTTACGGAAAAAAGAATGTGCCGATGTTCCTTCACATCAGTCGTCACAGTTGGATGTCAAGAAGCGTATATCAGGGAATAATTGACGAAAGATTTCCACTTGTTGAAATAACAAGCCGCGGTTACGGCATTATTTATTATGATACTGACGAAATTGCACATGAGGATTATACGGCAGGTATTATTGAGCATGAGCCGGGTTATAAGTACACAGACTACAGAAAAGGTCTTTTTGAAACTCTTGAAATTGATCCTGACAGTAAAGAAGACCTTGGTGCAATCGGTCTTTGGTCCTTTGCCGCAATGAGAATTATGGACTATCTTGAGGTAGCTCCCGAAGTTGACGAAACAAAGGTTGCAGTTATGGGACATTCAAGACTTGGCAAAACCGCACTTGTTACTGCAGCATTTGACGAAAGATTTGCTATTGCAATTCCAAACAGTTCAGGATGCGGCGGTGCTGCGCTCTTCAAGACAAAAATCGGTGAACACGTTGAATATATGGTTGATGTTGTTCCTTATTGGTTCTGTCAGAACTACGCAAAGTATGTAAATAATGAGCAGGCAATGGAATTTGACCAGCACTATCTTGCTTCCCTTGTTGCACCCCGCGGACTTTATATTCAGAGCTCCGAGCTTGACGAGTGGGCTGATCCCAAGGCTGAATTTACTACCGCGGCACTTGCTTCAGAAGTTTATGAAAAGGTTTACGGCAAAATCGGTCTTGTTGCAGACGGTTTCCCTGAAGTTAATTTCTCACTTAATAAGGGTAATATCGGTTATCATGTGAGAACTGGCGGACACAATCTTCTTCTCTTTGACTGGAGAGCATATATGGATTTTGCAGATAAACAGTTCGGATTTACTGAATAAGAGGTGAGTTGTATGCTTAAAAAAGAACAGCGTTATGAATTCCGTAAACGTCTTATGGAATTACATAAACCCAATATAAGAAATTATGATGTCGCTAAAGCTGAGAATGAACTTGAAATTGAGGACGGCTTTTCAATAGTTCTTCCTGAAAATTACGATATAATCACAAAAACTGCAGCTTATGACTTTTCTGACTACCTTCTCACATCAATGAATGTGTGTGCAGGTATTGCAAAGAAAGCTGATACAAATTATATCCGCCTTTCTGTTAACGAAGATATTGAGGAAGCAAGCGGTTATATGGGTTACAGAATCAATGTAACAGAAGGCGGTATCACGGTTGAGGGTTTTGACTCACGAGGTATCGCTCAAGGACTTTACTTCCTTGAAGATTTAATGAGTATTAAAAAAGCGCCAATCGTGCCTTTTGGTACTATCAAGAGAAAAGCAGAGTTTGATGTAATGCGTGCTACTCAGTCGCCAATGGGTACTGCAGAATTTCCTGATGAAATTCTTGCCAGAATTGCGCACCTGGGTATGGATACTCTTGAAATGTGGATGACAGGCTTTGACAGTGACCGCAGAGGATATTACCTTGACCTTGAAAACCTTGCACAGCGTGCTGCAAAATACGGTATTAAAATCCTTGTTCAATTCTACGTTCCTCACAGTGTGAATGTGTACGCACCAAATGCCGAAGAATTCTATGATGAAATCTACGGTACACTTTTCAGACAGTGCCCAAGCGTATGGGGTGTTTCCTTCCTTGGTGAAGCTACCCGTTACGCAACTTCAGACCCACATATAGCACCTCCGGGCGTGAAAAAGTTTGAAAGAATTGCTTCCCGTGATACACGCCCCACATCTTCAGGCTGGTGGCCATGTAATGACTATCCCGACCTTATGAAGCTTATTCTTAAGATTATTAAGGGAATCAAGCCCGAGGCAGAGCTTGTTATAAGTACCTACAACTGGCAGGGAGCCCCCGATGAAGAACGTGTAAGACTTATTCACGACCTTCCCAAGGAATGTATCATAATGACAACATGGGACAATGGCAGAAGATACCGCCTAGGTAAAGAGAGTGTGGAATGTGGGGTTGACTATTCGCTTCGCTTTGCAGACCCGTCTGAAAAATATAAAGTTGAGGTAGAAGCCGTTAAAAAAGCAGGGCTAAGAAGTGTCGCAAACGCAAACTCATCAGGCTTTACATGGGATTTTGGTATGATTCCCTACGAGCCAATGCCCTTCCAGTGGATGAAAAAGTATAACGAGCTTCTTAAAGCAAAGAAGAACTACAATCTTTCGGGTATGCTTGAAAATATTCACTACGGATTTTATCCTTCAATCATTACAGACATTGAAAAGTGGAAGTTCTTTACGCCCATAAAGGATGACGAAGCTATTATCCGTGACCTCATTGTAAGGGATTACGGAGAGGAAAATGCAGACCTTGTGGAAGATGCTTTCCGTGACTTGAGTGAGGCTATAACTCACTATGTTGCAACCAATGAAGACCAGTACGGCCCTTACAGAATCGGTCCTGCATATCCTATCTGGACAGATATTTACGAGGGATGGCCGAAAACTTTCCCCTCACATTCAAAGCATGCGGCACATCCGCTTCCAGGTATGGCATATTCAAGATATTGGGAAGATCTTTCTATCAAGAATTCGCTTATCGGTATCAGAATTTTTGACGAAATGGACGAGTCGAAAATTATGCTTGACCTTGTAAATTCTGCTCTTAAAACACTTAATAAGTGCACAAATCCCAACGAGGAGCTTTTACGTCTTACAAATCTTGTTCACTACATCCGTAACTGCATTGTTACAACCAGAAATGTAAAAGAGCATTATATTAACCGTCAGCAGCTTACAATGTGCCGTACAAGGGAAAAAGGCGAGGAGCTTATCTGCAATATGGAAGAAATCCTTAAAAATGAGCTTGAAAACGTTAAGGACACAATTCCGCTTGTGCAATGTGACAGCCGCCTTGGTTGGGAGCCAAGCATGGAATACGTAGGCGACGAAAAGGCACTTCTTTGGAAAATAGAGCAGATTGAGGTAGAAATTATCCACCTTGACGGATATTTCAGACACGAGCTTTTCTGGGATAATGAAAATATTTAAAAGGAGGCAAAATTATGAAAATGACTTTCCGTTGGTACGGAAACGACGATTCAATAACACTTGACTACATAAGACAGATCCCCTGTATGACAGGTGTAGTGACGGCAGTGTATTCGGTTCCTGTTGGCGAGGTATGGCCACAGGAAGAAATTGACGCTATGAAAGCTACTGTTAACACAAAAGGTCTTGAAATGGAAGTTATTGAATCAGTACCTGTACACGAGGATATAAAACTGAGACGCGGTAACTATCAGCTTTATATTGATAACTACAAAGAAAACATCAGAAGACTTTCTAAAGCAGGTGTAAAGTGTATCTGTTATAACTTTATGCCCGTGTTTGACTGGACACGTTCACGACTTGATCAGCCTCTTCCTGACGGTTCAAACGCACTTGTTTACTACAAGGAAGATGTTGACAAAATGGACCCCACAAAAATGACACTCCCCGGATGGGATGCATCTTACACTCCCGACGAAATGTCAGGTCTTATTGAAGAATATAAGAAAATAGGGGAAGAGGGCCTGTGGAGTAACCTTGAATACTTTATAAAGGAGATTATGCCTGTTGCAGTTGAGTGCGACGTTAATATGGCAATTCATCCCGATGATCCGCCGTGGCCTATCTTCGGTATTCCGAGAATTATCACAACAGAGGCGAATATTGACAGATTCCTTTCACTTTATGATGATGTGCATCACGGACTTACTCTTTGCAGCGGAAGCTTAGGCTGTGCAACATTCAATGACTATACCGCAATGGTACGTAAGTACGGCAGTATGGGCAGAATCCATTTCGCCCACGTAAGAAACATTAAAATTCTTCCCGACGGCTCATTTGAAGAAAGCGGACATCTTTCAGAGTGTGGCTCTCTTGATGTTGTGGAAATTCTTAAGGCTTACCACGATACAGGCTTCAAGGGATACCTTCGTCCTGACCACGGCAGAATGATATGGGGAGAAACAGGAAAGCCGGGTTATGGACTTTATGACAGAGCACTTGGTGCTATGTATATGGCAGGCATATGGGAAACACTTGATAAAATGTTATAATCATATAAGGAGAACAATTTATGGGAGATAAATTATTTCATGGCTTTAAGTGCGAAGAATTTGACTTTGAAGATACAATAGGGTATGTAGTTACTCCTGATTCAAATTCAAACAATAGAATTGCATTTAAAACTGAATACTGGAATGCATTTCCTGAGCTTGAAATAGAGCTTTTGAAACGAGGATTCCACCTTGTTCATGTTAAAAATGAAACAAGATTGGCAAACAGAAATAATTGTGATATGAAAGCAAGATTCATACAATATGTATCAGAAAAATATAATCTTGATTGTAAATGCGTGTTAGTTGGTATGAGCTGTGGTGGGGCGCAGGCAGTTAATTTTGCTGCATACTATCCCGAATTAGTATCGTGTTTGGTTATAGATGCACCTGTTCTTAATTTCTTGGATTTTCCTGGAAAATATAATAAATACGAAAAAATTTGGGATGAAGAATTCACGCGGGCTTATCCAAATATTAAAAGATCTGATATATTCACGTTAGAAGAAAATCCAATAAATAATGTTCCCAAACTTATAGAAAAGAGATTTCCTGTCATAATGCTTTATGGTACAGAGGATATGACTGTGGATTATTTTTCAAATGGCAAACTCCTTGAGGAGGCTTATTCAGAATGCAGTGAACTTCTTACGGTTATCCCCCGAAACTCGCAAGGACATCATCCTCATGGATTGCTTGCTAAATCTAATGAGTTAGCAGAGTTGATTATTAGCAAATTATAAAGCTGGAAAGGACATATATAAATGAAATTACCTTTTGAAATAGACTTAACAGGCAAGGTATGTGTTGTAACAGGTGCAGGCGGTGTGCTTTGCTCCATGTTTGCAAAGGCTCTTGCAAAAACAGGTGCAAAAATTGCACTTTTAGACCTGAATGAAGACGCTGCAAAAGCTTACGCTTCTGAAATTGAGGCAGAGGGCGGAATTGCAAAAGGATACAAGTGCAACGTTCTTGAAACAGAAAGCATACAGCAGGCACACGACGAAATTGTAAAGGACTTTGGCACTTGTGACATTCTCATCAATGGTGCAGGTGGTAACAACTCCAAGGCAACCACTGATGACGAATACTTTTCACCCGAAGATATGGGGAATGTAAAGACATTCTTTGACCTTGACAAGTCGGGTGTTGAGTTTGTGTTTAACCTTAACTTCCTTGGAACTCTTTTACCCACCCAGGTATTTGCAAAGGATATGCTCGAAAAGGACGATGCAAGCATCATCAACATTTCAAGTATGAATGCGTACACACCCCTTACAAAAATACCTGCGTACAGTGGTGCAAAGGCTGCAATTTCAAACTTTACACAGTGGCTTGCAGTGCACTTTTCAAAGACAAATATCCGTTGCAACGCAATAGCACCGGGATTCTTTGTAACAAAGCAGAACGAAAAGCTTCTCTTCAACGAAGACGGAACCCCCACAGCAAGAACAGGCAAAATCCTTGCCGCAACTCCTATGGATCGTTTCGGAAAAGCAGAAGAACTTATCGGAACACTTCTTTTCCTTGTGCATAAAGATGCGTCAAGCTTTGTTAACGGTGTTGTAATTCCTGTAGACGGTGGATTCAGCGCATATAGCGGAGTATAATTAAATGGTCGCCACATTTTGCTGTGGTGACCATTTTTTTTGTTGCTTACTTACAATATTTGTGATATAATAACCGAATAGTATAAAATTTAACTGTTTATAGTATTATAAGACATTTACATGCGGTGTTAAAAGGTGCTTTTATGAAAAGAATTGAATTTATAAACGGAATAAAAGACGGGATTCCGATTTGTCTTGGTTATTTTTCAGTTTCAATGGCATTCGGTCTTACTGCAGTTTTATCGGGATTTCCTGAATGGGCAGCAATACTTACATCCTTTACAAATCTTACAAGTGCAGGGCAGTTTGCAGGGGTTAATATTGTTCTTGCAGGCGGAAGGTTTATAGAACTTGCCATAACTACGTTGATTATAAATATGAGATATTTTCTGATGTCTCTTTCCGTTTCTCAAAAAATTGACCCTTCGATGAAATTGTGGCAACGGTTCATACTTTCTTTCGGTATTACTGATGAGATATTTGCTGTATCAATGCGTCGAAAAAGAATACTTACCGCTTCCTATCTGGCGGGTTTGATACTGACACCTATAATAGGATGGACAGCCGGTACTGCCGTAGGTGCAGTTGCGACCTCTGTTATGCCGACAGCACTTTCATCGGCAATGGGAATAGCCCTCTATGGAATGTTTATTGCAATTATAATTCCTCCGGCAAGAGAAAACAAAAGTGTGCTCATAGCAGTGCTTGCATCAGTTGTAATGAGTATTGTTTTTAAAATTACTCCTTTTCTTGAATTTGTTTCGGAGGGATGGACTGTTATAATAATCACAATGGCAGTCAGTGCTTTTTGTGCAAGCGTTTTTCCGGTTAAGGAGGTGCAGGAATGAAAGTATCCTACATACTTATGAATATTGCTGTTATGGCATTTTTGACTTATATAATCAGGGTAGTACCGATGGTGGTTTTCCGCAAAAAGATTAAAAACAGATGGATTCAGTCTTTTTTGTTCTATGTTCCTTATACAGTTCTGGCAGCGATGACATTTCCTTCAATTTTTACCAGTACAGGTTCTGTGGCGTCAGCAACTGCAGGAAGTATTGTTGCTGTGATTCTGGCTTATTTCAAAAGAGGTCTGTTAACCGTTGCTCTGGGTGCTGCGGTGGTTGCATTTGCTTTTCAGATAGCAGGATTATGATATAAAAAAGCACTTAATTCAAAATTAGAACAAAATTGACTTTGTCAATTAAATGTTGTTGTTACAGGCAATTGCTGACGAAATTTCCTATGTAATAATAAAGAATTTATTGAAAAATGAAACATAAACTAGACACAACAGGAGGAGAAACAAATGGTATCAGAGAGAATGTATGACCTCGGCAGTAAACGTAGCGAAATTCGTGAACTGTTCGAGTACGGATTAAAAAGAAAGGCAGAAATCGGAGCAGAAAACGTGTTTGACTTCAGCCTCGGTAACCCCAGTGTTCCGGCGCCGGAATGTGTTAGGGAAGCTCTTGCAGATTTAGTTTTAAACACAGACCCTGTAATGCTTCACGGCTATACTTCAGCCCAGGGGGCGCCTGATGTAAGAAAGAGTTGTGCTGACTATGTAAACGCAAACTTCGGCACAAGTTACACCGGTGATAATTTTTATATGACAGTAGGTGCGGCAGCATCCCTTACTATTTCTCTTTCAGCAATAGCGGAGGAAAAAGGGGAGGTTATTATTCTTGCACCGTTTTTCCCGGAATATACAGTGTTTATAACTCAGGCCGGAATGACGCCTGTTATTGTTAAATGCCGTGAAGAAGATTTTCAAATTGATTTTGATGCTCTGAGAGCTGCAATCAACGAAAACACAAAAGCTATTATAATCAATTCTCCTAACAACCCTTCAGGCGTTGTTCTTTCAGAGAATACTATAAAGACACTTTCTGATGTTCTTTCTGATGCGGAGAAAAAACACAACAAGGATATTTATATAATCGCCGATGAGCCTTACCGTGAGCTTGTTTATACTGAGGGTGTAACAGTTCCCTTTGTACCGAACTATTACAATAACACTCTTGTTTGTTATTCCTTCAGTAAGTCGCTTTCACTTCCCGGTGAAAGAATTGGTTATGTTCTTGTTCCCAACACTGCAAACGACTGGCAGAAAGTATACTTTGCAGTATGCGGTGCAGGAAGATCTCTTGGTTTTGTATGTGCGCCCAGCCTTTTCCAGAAAATTGTTCCCAAATGTATCGGAAAAACTGCAGATATTTCTATTTACAAGAAAAACCGTGACATTCTTTGTGATGCCCTTTCCGAATACGGCTATAAGGTAGCACAGCCTGATGGTGCCTTCTATCTTTTTGTAAAAGCAATGGAAGAAGATTCCCGTGCGTTCTGCGAAAAGGCGAAAAAGTACGAGCTACTTATAGTTCCTGCAGACAGCTTCGGCTATCCCGGATATGTAAGAATTTCTTACTGTGTATCAACAGATATGATTAAGAAAGCCCTTCCGTCATTTAAAAAGCTTGCAAATGAATATAAATAAGAGGTAAAGGCTATGAAATTAAAAGGATTAAAAATAAATTTCCTTGGTGACAGCATAACGCAGGGTGTAGGAGCAAGCAGTTCTGAAACAGTATACCACGCAGTGCTGAAAAAAGAAACAGGACTTTCACAAGTGCGTAATTATGGAATAAGCGGAACAAGACTTGCGATTCAGCAATCCACAAAAAACAGAGAGTGGAATGAAGTTGTCGACACTAATTCATTTTGTGAAAGATTTCATACTATGGATGATGATGCAGACGTTGTTGTAGTTTTTGGCGGGACAAATGATTACGGTCACGGCAGTGCTCCAATAGGTTGTTTTTCAGACAGAACTCCCGATACTTTTTACGGTGCATGTCACTATCTTTTCAGTGGACTTGTTAAAAAGTACATCGGAAAAACCATTGTTATTATGACTCCTCTTCACAGGTGTAATGAATCGGTGGCATCAAAATTACCTGTAAAAGGTCCTCACTTAAATCTCAAAGGTTATGTTGGAATTATAAGAGAAGTTGCAGAGTATTATTCACTTCCGGTGCTTGATTTATTTAAAGAAAGCGGACTTCAGCCCGAAATAGACGAAATAAGAGAAAAGTATATGCCTGACGGTCTTCATCCCAGTGATGAGGGGAACAAGGTTATAGCACAAAAACTTAAAGCGTTTCTTGAAATTCTCTGATAAATGAATAGAGTGTAAAAAAACTCAGTTTTTTTACACTCTATTTTCTTAATTCGAACTATTCCTGTTTAGCTAAATACTCTCTTGGGGTAAGACCTGTTTCTCTTTTAAATGCTACAGAAAAATATGCCTGACTGGCAAAGCCAATCCGCTCGGAAGCCTCATACGCACTTGCACCATTTTTTAAAAGTATGATTGCCTGGGTAATTTTCAAGTGTATAAAATACCTATGAACGCTTATATTTGTGAATTGATAGAAAATATTTTTCAGTGTGGGTACACTTATACTGCAGTGCCTAGCAATGTCCGGAATAGTGATTTTTTCGGAAATATGCTCTGTCATATATGCCACAGCATTTCTGTAAATTCCGGCGTGGTAAGAATCTGTTTCTTCCACAATATTTTTTGTGTTGTATAAATCAAGAAACAATTCTTCAATATGATTTACAATAGTTGACATATCAGAAATGTTTTTGCTGAATGCAAGAAGCGGTTTTATATAATCATAGTTAATGTACTCTGATTTCTGACCGGCAATTTCTTCTTCAGTAAATACGGTGTTTTTAGTAGCATTATCGGCAAAGTCCGATATTTTTTTCAGAATTTCTCTTTGCTTTGAGTTTAATTTATAAACTGTGTCCAAAGCAAAATCAGGGGGACATTTTTCTAAAGAGAATGAGAAGAAAAACATATCTGCTTTTTTGCCGTCATCCACATGATGCTGGTGGAATTCCATAGGCTTATAAAAAATCAAATCCCCCTCTTTGAGCTCGTAAACTTTGCCTTCAACACAGTTGCACGAATTCCCTTCTTTAATGTATATGCACTCCCAAAAATCATGGGATTCTCCTACATAACATGTGCCGGAGTCATCGGTTTGGTGAAACATTGTATAAAGCTTATCTAATTTAAACAGCTCCGATACAATAAATGGTTTTATATCGTAATCCAGCATATAATCACCTTCCAAAAACATAAAATGAATATCTGAAAACGTAAAAGAATTAGCCAAAAACGTAAAATAAATGTCTAAAAACGAATTGTTTTTACTTTTTAATGATGATATAATTATAGTACAATCAATTTAAATTGTAAAGAATTTTTTCAAAGGAGAGGAAATTATGAAAAAACTATTCAGTATTTTGCTTGTTGTAGTTTTCTTGCTTTCAAGCCTCGCTCTTACCGGTTTTGCGGCAGATGACTACACAACGCAGTACCTCAGCGACGGATTTACAAGACTTACTCTTACGAATCAGTCGTTTGAAGCAGGGGTTGAAAGAACATTCAAAGTAACCATTCCTGAGGATGGTGACTATGCAGTGTTCATAGGAAATCCCAACAAAACAAATACAGTTATTGAATCTACTATGAAACAAGGTTCAGTATCAAAGTATGTATCCAGAAACTGGCATTACACCGCTCCGTATGCATATGTAAGACTTGGTTGTCCCAGTTACACTTCAAGCGGTGCAGTTTCCTCTGTCACCGGTCTTACAGCAGGTGAATGGACGCTGTCTATAAAAACAACTGCGGCTATGACTGTGCCTTATATTGACATTCGTCAGGTATCTGTTTCTGTTGACGGTACAAAGCCACTGGCAATATATCCCATGGATGCATATTCTGCTTCTACTGCAGCAAACTTGTCAGGTACTATAAATGACAATCACGCAAAGGCTCCTGCAGATTATACATACTATGGTAATCTTGAAAGTGATAGCCTCGCAGTCAAAAAAACAAACCATGGCGTTTTAAGAATTTTCCATCCCGGCTCAACTGCGAAGTACAGAATCAATGTGAAAAACCCCGGCGTATATAAGATTACGGGTTACGGCAGATTCCGTAAAACGGTTGCAGCCGGAACAGAGCAGGCAGGCGCTATTAATATGACGGTGGGAACTAATGATACCGTTACAGGTAATCATACTTTTGCCTCTACTGTTGCAGTTAACGGATGGTCAGGCTATTATTCAATTGAATCCACGGTAGAACTTCTGGAAGGCGTAAGTGATATTACCTTTGAAAAGCCTGCAGCAGGTGCCGACTGGTATATTAACTATGTAGCAGTTGACCGTATAAGTGACATAGCTCCCGAAGAGCCGGAGCCTGAAATCCCCGATGTACCTGTTGATGTGGAAAAACCTAATGATTTCCCTCTTAACAGAACTTCAGCCTTTCTTTCAGCAGGCGAAACGATTCAGCTCACAACAGAAGAAACAGTAACTTGGGGTACAAGTGACAAAACCGTTGCTACCGTAAGTGAAGAAGGTGTTGTAACTGCAGTATCTGTGGGCGAGGCGTATATTTCCGCTACAACTGCTGATGAAAAGGTTGCTGCATGTAAGGTTACTGTTATGGATCTTAATGTCAGAGAACACGAAACAGTACCTACTCCCGATGTGAACGGCGGAAAGTTTTTCACAGACTTGTTTAATAAAGATAAATTCAAGACAGTTCTTACCTTTGATAACCATGCGGAAGATATTACGGGAAATGTAAATACAACTGTAAAAGACTCTCTTACATACGATGATGGTTATCACGGTAGAGCGGCAAGCTTTAAAAACGGATATGTGGAATTAACAGATGCCGAGTTAGGCAGCGGCAGTATGACCATTTCCACATGGATTAAAGCAGGAAAAAAACTCACCGGCTATGACAGACAATTTGTTATTTCTACTACACCCCTCAACCCGAGTGCTAATTTATACAACGGTTTTTACACCGCATTAACTGCCACTACTGTTGACCTCTTTTATGTTAAAAAGGATTCATTCAGATTAACTTTGGGTGCAAAAATTGGTACAGAGGTGCCTGATGATATATATGACGGTTGGACAAATATTACATGGGTGTTCGACCGAGAAAAGAACAGAGTGAATATTTATGTTGACTATGAATTTGTTAAGTATGAGGCTATGTATGCCGGTGCAGTATGGGACGGCGAATGGGCACCTATGCTGGGTAGAGGTAAAACCAAAGACGGCGTTGTATTTAAGTATGATGGTCTTATGGATGACTTCTTCATTTATGATGGTGCAATGACAGCCGACGACCTTCAGAAACTTAAGAGCTACTATAAGCTTGGAAAGGCTACTCCGGTGGAAGGAATTTCGCTTAGTGAAACTAACCTTTCGCTTGATATAAATGAAGTTTCAAACCTTGACGAAATAATAAACCCTGTAGATGCAACTGTTCAGGATGTTATCTGGACAACCTCTGATCCTTCTGTTGCAACGGTAACTGAAAAGGGAAGAGTAAGAGGTATCAGCCAGGGTACTGCAACAATTACCGTGACAACAGTTGACGGTGGGCTTGTTGCAAATTGTACAGTTACTGTAGGAAGTGACACTGCTCCGTTTATCTATGACAGAGTTTGCGTTATCGGTCTTGATGGTGGCGGTCAGTGGATTGACGATGATTTCATGGTAAATGCAAACAGCATTTTTAAAGGTTATGCCACAACCGATGAAAGTCAGGCAGTGCTTCCGTCTATAACCGTAACGAACTGGTCATCTATGTTCAATGGTGTAGGCTACGAATATCACAGACTTAATAACTTTATAAGTGGTGTTCCGTATCCCACGGCTTTCCGTATTCTTCGTCAGGCACAGCCTGATGCGGATATGGCATTCTTCTGTGACAATAATGACCTTGGTCATCGAATTATTGAAAATGATATAGGCGTTTACAGAAATGGCGGTACTGACGCACAGACCCACGAAATGGTTCTTGATTACGTTGCAGAGCACGATCCCGCACTTCTGTTCGTTCAGTATGCTAACCCGGACCATACAGGTCACACCTACGGATATGGTCCTGATATTCCCCAATATGTTAATGTAATGAAAGAGTGTGACACTCGCATCAAAGAAGTTTACGATGCTTACGCTGCAAAGGGTTATCTTGATACAACACTCTTTATCCTTACTTGTGACCACGGCGGAATCTACACTTGGCATGGTGGGGACGATCCCAAAGAAACAAGAAGATACCTCGGTCTTCGTGGTAAGACTGTTCAGAAAAATTCTACAATAGGTGAATCTTACACTTATGATGTTTCGGCAATTATAGCACATGCATTAGGCTTTGAAAGACCTGACTGCTGGATTTCAAAAGTTCCCGATGGCGTATTTGTTGACGTAGAAGGTGATGTAAGAAATGAAGTTCCGCTTCCCGAAGTTGGTGTTCTCCGTAAGCACATAAATACAAAAACACCTGCAGAGGAAGGCAGTCATCTTACAGATATATTTGATGCGGAAAAATTTGCAGCACTTCTCGAATTTGACGATAACAGTGCAAAGGATTCTTTAGGCAAGAATGAAACAACAGTAAATAACACTCTTACATATGAAGAAGGTTACTTCGGCAAAGGTGCAAATTTCTCAAACGGCTCTGTTACTCTTGGCGAAATTGAGCTTGGCTCTAACGATTTCACCATTGGTATGTGGATGAAAACAGATGGCTGCACGGGATTACCTATGCTGTTTGCCAATAAAGAGGGCGTTTCAGCAGGTAACGGATTCTATACCTGTGTTGATAATGATCAGCTGCGTTTGTATGTCACCGATGGATCTACCTTACTCAATCAGTCATATAACTACTTCTTTGAAGATTTCAGAGAAGGTTGGACACATGTAATGTTTGTGTTTAACAGAAAAGCATCAACGATTACCTGCTATATAGACTTCAAGGCTACAAACGGATCGTACCAGAAGACCCCCGTTGCAACAGCTCCCATCACAATCGGTTCTGATGGTGATGCAAATCACCCGGATCCCCTTACTGCAACACTTGATGATGTCTTTGTCTATAACGGCGCATTGACAGCAGATGATATTGCAAAGCTTGCGCAGTATTACAGCAAAGAAGGTACAGAAATTAAGCTTACAGATGTAAAATTTGAAAACACTGTATCCTTTGACTATACTTTAAACGGCGACAAAACCGATGCAACAATTTATGCGGCTGTTTATGATGAAAATATGAAGCTGATTGACGTTAAGAAGCTTCCTGCACTGCTTGGCGGTTACGGAATAGAGAATGCATCTGATGCAAAATACCTTAAAGTGTTTGTAATCGGAAGCAATTTAGTTCCGAAATGCGTAAATGCTTCTGCAACAAAAAACTAAAAACAACATAATAACTGAAAGATATTTTTCATAGTCTTTTCCTAAACTCTTTCAGATTATTCGAAAAAGGTAGGTAACAAATCTAAGTTTTGTTACCTACCTTTTTGTATTAAAAATGATTTTCAAACGGTGCAGTTTTACCTCAATAGTATTTTAATGACTTAGAAATATCTGAATTTTGCAGGAGTTATTCCTTTTATACTTTTAAATGTCTTAATAAAATAACTTAAATCATTAAAACCGCAGGAAAGGGCAATATCTGTTACATTCATATCTGAGCTGCGGAGCTTTCTTGCAGCACATTCTATACGGTACAGAATAAGATATTCCATAGGGGTTTTTCTTGTCATTTCCTTAAAGAATGAACAGAAGTATTTCTGTGACATATTTGCCTCATCAGCCATATTTTTAAGGGTAATCTGTTTATCATAGTTCTCTCTCATATAAGAAAGAACTTTTTTTAATTTCGGCAGATTCTTACTGGATGGAAGCTTGCCTCCCGAAGAAACAGAAGTGTACATATTATTGTCAATTATTGCGCCAAGCAGGTTATAAAGTGCACTAATTGCAGAAAATTTATACCCGGGATTTTCAGCCCGAAGCGAATCAAACAAATAGTTCATTGATTGAGAAAATTTTTCTGGTGCATTATGATTGTATTCACTTACAATAATTTCCTTATTAAGCAAGCTATCAATAAAAAATCTGCAATCTTCGTCCAGGGTATTAAGTACCTGAAACCGCATCACAATACATTCATAAACACACTCACCAACAGGTGATGCTCCGTGAACAGTTTCGGGATTTACGAATATAATGTCACCATTTTTGGCAAGATATTCATTGGAATTAAGTTTAACATTCAGTTTCCCGGAAATAATTCTCATAAGCTCTATTTCGTTGTGCCAATGGGATGACATCTCGTAACGGGGATGATTTTTGTCTACAAGATAAAGCTCAATAGGAAAGTGTTCTGTACCTCTTTCTATAAGTTCATTGTAAATCATTGTCAAAACCTCTAAAATCTGAAAATAATTATACTTTTATTCATTATAACACAAGAAATAGATATATTACAAGCTTTATAATTATATTAACGGAAAAATAATCAAGGAGGAAATGAAAATGGCAAAAAACAGATTGATCGGTGATTATCCAGTAATAGGTATCCGTCCAACAATTGACGGAAGAAGAGGCGTTCTCAAAGTAAGAGAATCTCTTGAAGACCAGACAATGAATATGGCGAAAGCGGCTGCAGAGCTTATTTCGTCAAATCTTAAGTATTCAAACGGTGAGCCTGTAAAGGTTATTATTGCAGACACTACTATCGGTAGAGTTGCAGAGGCTGCAGCTTGTGCGGAAAAATTCAAGAAAGCAGGCGTTGACATAACTCTTACAGTTACGCCTTGCTGGTGCTACGGCAGTGAAACTATGGATATGGACCCTATGACTATAAAGGGTGTATGGGGTTTTAACGGTACAGAGCGTCCCGGCGCAGTGTATCTTGCAGCAGTTCTTGCAAGCCATGCACAGAAGGGACTTCCTGCATTCGGCATCTACGGTCACGATGTGCAGAATGCTGACGATACATCAATCCCCGAAGATGTTGCAGAAAAGATTCTCCGTTTTGCACGTGCGGCTGTTGCAGCTGCTACAATGCGCGGCAAGTCATACCTTCAGATTGGTTCTGTATGTATGGGTATCGGTGGTTCCATCATTGACCCTGCATTTATAGAAGAATACCTCGGTATGCGTGTTGAATCTGTTGACGAGGTTGAAATCATCAGACGTATGACAGAGGGCATCTATGACAAGGCAGAGTATGATAAAGCTCTTAAATGGGCTAAAGAAAAATGCAAAATGGGATTTGACAAGAAT
Organism: Clostridia bacterium; assembly: GCA_045604905.1. Classification (GTDB taxonomy): domain Bacteria; phylum Bacillota; class Clostridia; order UMGS1883; family UMGS1883; genus UMGS1883. The sequence continues at coordinate 13,382 of JAZUOX010000060.1, read as the reverse complement.
CCCGAAGATTTGCAGTTAAGTGGTGCAGAAAAGGAAGAGCAGTTCGCATTTGTCGTTAAGATGATGTGCATCATTAAAGACCTTATGAACGGTAACGAAAACCTTCCCGAAGGATGCGAGGAAGAGCGCGTCGGACACAATGCAATTGCTGCAGGTTTCCAGGGTCAGCGCCAGTGGACAGACTTCTATCCTAACTGCGATTTTCCCGAAGCTATGCTTAACACATCATTTGACTGGAACGGTGCAAGAGAACCATATATTCTTGCTACTGAAAACGATGTTCTCAACGGTCTTGGAATGCTTTTCGGTAAGCTTCTTACAAACAGAGCACAGATGTTTGCCGATGTAAGAACTTACTGGAGTACAGATGCTGTTAAAAAAGCAACAGGCTACGATATTACAGGTAAGGCAAAGGAAGCAGACGGTTTCATTCACCTTATAAACTCAGGCGCTTGCTGTCTTGACGCTTGCGGCGAAGTTAAGGATAAAGACGGCAATCCTACAATGAAGCCTTGGTATGAAATGACAGATGCTGATATGGATACAGTAATGGATTCCACAACATGGAATATGGCAGACCTCGGTTACTTCCGTGGTGGCGGATTCTCTTCAAGATTCCTTACAAGAAGCGAAATGCCTGCTACGATGATAAGACTTAACCTTGTGAAAGGTCTTGGCCCCGTCCTGCAGATTGCAGAAGGCTGGACAGTAAATCTTCCTGATGAGGTTTCCGATATCCTCTGGAAGAGAACTGACTACACATGGCCCTGCACTTGGTTTGCTCCCAGATGTACAGGCGAGGGTGCATTTAAGTCTGCGTATGACGTTATGAATAACTGGGGTGCTAACCACGGTGCAATCAGCTACGGTCATATCGGTGCAGACCTTATCACACTTTGTTCAATTCTCAGAATTCCCGTATGTATGCACAATGTTCCTGAAGAGAAAATCTTCCGTCCTGCATCTTGGAATGCTTTCGGAATGGACAAGGAAGGTCAGGATTACAGAGCGTGTCAGACCTACGGTCCTATGTATAAGAATATAAGATAAATAAATATCCAAAAGAACGCCAATTGCTATTGCTTTTGGCGTTCTTTTTATTGACATTGGAAAAATATGTGATAAAATTATATTAATAAAAATATAATGGGGGGAGATTTTTAATGATTACAAAAATCACAAACGGAAAGTTGATTCTTACAGACGGAATTTGTGAGAAAAATCTATACATAGAAAACGGCATTATTAAAGCAATAACTGAAGAAAATTTGCCCTTTGATGAAGAATATAATGCAGCAGGAAATTATGTATCGCCAGGTTTTATTGACATTCACGTACATGGCGGTAACGGGTATGAATTTGTTGACGGTACAAAGGAAGCGATTGTTGAGGCAACGAATATTCATGCCGAGCACGGCACAACAACAATTTTCCCGACAATATCTGCTTACGATTACGAAAAGACAGCGAAGGCACTGACAGCAGTATCAGAATATGGAAAAGATAAAACAGTTCTTGCCGATATTCCCGGTGTTCACCTTGAGGGGCCGTATTTTTCACCCAAGCAGGGTGGTGCACAGGACCCGAAATTTATCCGCACCCCCGATAAGGCTGAATATGAGAAGCTTTATTCGGAGTACAGCGATATTATAAGCCGTTGGAGTTACGCTCCCGAGCTTCCCGGTGCTGATGAGTTCCTTGATTTTCTTAACGAAAAGAATATTGTTGCAGCTGCGGCACATACCGATGCAGAATATTCCCATATTGAAAAGGCATTCAACAATGGAATGAAGCTTATTACACATCTATACTCTGCAACATCAACAATTATCAGACGTGACGGCTTCAGAGTGCTCGGTGTAATAGAAAGTGCATATCTTTTTGATGATATGGATGTTGAAACCATTGCCGACGGTTGCCATCTTCCTCCTGAACTTTTAAGTCTTGTTTTCAAAGGTAAAGGGGAAGAGCATATGTGCCTTGTTACAGATGCAATTCGTCACGGTGGTATGACAGATATTGAAAATGCCACCTGCCAGAACGGTAATATGCCTTACATAATAGAAGACGGTGTTGCAAAGCTTCAGGACAGAAGTGCTTTTGCAGGCAGTATCGCTACTACTGACGTACTTGTAAGAACTTGCGTGAAAAAAGCAGGAATTCCCCTTGTATCTGCAGTTAATATGATTACCCGTAATCCTGCAAGAATTATGAAACTTGCTGACCGCGGAGAGCTTCGTGAAGGACTTCGTGCAGATATTCTTGTGTTTGATGAAGATATAAATATCAAAAAGATTTGGAGAGCTTAATAAGGAGAAAATGATATGGATTTTACGCTACTTAAAAATTGTCTTGACCACATTCAGGAAGAATATAAAGTGCCGGGTCTTGACTGCATTGTATATAAGGAACACGAGGTGCTTTTCCGATACTTTACAGGTATGAAGGATATGGAAAAAAATGTCCCTATGAAAGGGGACGAGCTGTACTTCATTTTCTCTATGACAAAGCTTGTTACAGTTGTAGCGGCACTTCAGCTTTTTGAAAAAGGCGTATTTCTGATGACAGACAAACTCTCAGATTATATGCCCGAATTCAGTAAGATGCGTGTTACTAAAGATGAGCTTAACACAGAAAATGCCGCAAAAATTACAACGGGTGCATCTTTTGGTGAGAATGTAAATGCAAGTGCTGACTTTTATGCAGAAAACCCCATTACAATACACCATCTTTTTACAATGAGTGCAGGCTTTGACTATAATCTTGAAGCGGATTATATTAAGCAGGCAATCATCGAGGGTAAGACAACCACGCTGGAGATTGTGAAATCTCTTTCAAATACTGTTCTCGGCTTTGAACCCGGTACAAGATACCGTTACAGCCTTTGCCACGATGTTTTGGGAGGTCTTATCGAAATTTGGTCAGGAACGACACTTGGTGAATATATGAAAAAGAATATATTTGACCCCCTTGGTATGAAAGACACATTTTTCGGGCTTCCAAAAGATGAAAAAAGGCTTTCAAGAATGATGGCCAGATATTCTGCTGATGATGACGGTGGGGTTAAACGTGTTGGTCTTGAATGTGTATTTAATTTCACTGACGAATATGAAAGTGGCGGTGCAGGTCTTACCTCATGTGCCGATGACTATTCTTTGCTTCTTGATGCCCTTGCAAATGGTGGAGTGGGAAAGAACGGTAACAGAATTCTTTCATCACGTACTATTGAGCTTCTTGGTATGAATCAGATTAAAGGTCAGGTTTTCGATGATTTTAATGAGCTCAGACCCGGCTACGGCTACGGACTCGGTGTGCGTACCCATATAAACAAAGCGGTAAGCGGTACATTAAGTCCCATTGGTGAATTTGGTTGGGATGGTGCCGCAGGTGGCTTTTCAATGGTTGACCCGATTAATAAGTTATCATTGACTTATTTACAGCATAGCCATAAATGGAATGTTAAAGTACAGACTGAAATGCGAAATGCATTATACCAATGTTTAAAACTGTGAAAAGAGATGTAGCTAATCAATGACTCAGGCAGAGATGTATTATAATAAAATGACGAAAACTCCGGTGTCTCAACTTGTTATAAAGCTTGGAATTCCTACAACAATTTCTATGCTTATTACAAATATCTATAATCTTGTTGATACTTACTTTGTAGGGAGTCTCGGTCCAAGCCAGCAGGCGGCAACAGGAGTGCTTTTTACTCTTCAGGCAATTATTCAGGCGATTGCGTTTATGTTAGGGCAAGGTTCAGGTACAATGGTTTCTAAAGAACTTGCTGACAGGAATACAAAAAGGGCATCAGAATATGTATCGTCAGCTTTCTTCACGGGTGCTGCTATTGGTATTATACTTATGGTTTTCGGGCTATGCTTCCTTAATCCGTTTCTGGAATTATTGGGAAGTACCAAGACAATTCTTCCGTATGCCAGAGAATACGGAGTATGTATCCTTGTTGCAGCTCCGTTTATGGTTTGTTCCTTTGTGCTGAATAACAATCTTCGTTACGAAGGAATGGCTTTTTACGCAATGATAGGCCTTACAACCGGCGGTGTTCTGAATATCTTCGGAGATTACATTCTTATACGGATACTCGATATGGGAGTTCTTGGAGCAGGTATCGCTACTGCCGTTTCACAGATAATAAGTTTTTTAATACTGCTTTTCTTCTATGTAAAAAAAGCACAGGGAAATATATCGGTTAAGAGTATTTCAAAAATGGGAAGAGTATATTTTGAAATATGCAGTATAGGCTTTCCTGCTTTGATTCGTCAGGGGTTGGCTTCTATATCTAACGGACTTCTTAATAATCTTTCAAAACCTTTTGGTGATACAGCGATAGCCGCTATGAGCGTAGTTAACAGATTTTCTGCATTTATGATGTGTGTCGGACTGGGAATAGGACAGGGCTTTCAACCGGTAGCATCGTTTAACTATCAGGCAAAAGAATATAAGCGCGTAAAAAAAGCGTTAAAATTCACTATGGTTGCAGGTTTTTGTATGATTGGTGTAATTGCGGTTGTTGCGCTGATATTCACAAAAGATATTGTTTATATGTTCCAAAAAAATGAAGCCGTACTAAAGGTTGCGGAGCCGGCACTTAGGTTTGCAATAATTGGAACAATGTTTCTTCCGTTATCGGTACCGGTTAATATGCTTTATCAGAGTATACGAAAAGCATCGGTGTCAGCAGTGCTTTCTATGTTGAAATCAGGACTCGCATTTATTCCGATACTGATAATTACAACAAAGCTTTGGGGGCTTTTAGGTATCCAGATTTCGCAGCCTCTTGCAGATATGATTACGGGGATTATCAGCATCCCGTTTATAATTCATTTCTTAAAAAATACTCCGGATATAGGAGAATGATGATATGCAATTTTCAAGAACTGAAATGTTAATAGGCAAAGACGCACTTACAAAACTGAAAAATTCGCGGGTTGCAGTTTTTGGCGTTGGCGGTGTAGGGAGTTATGTAGTAGAGGCTCTTGCGAGAAGCGGAGTGGGAACTCTCGATATAATTGATAACGATACTGTGAATATTACTAACATAAACAGGCAGTTGATAGCACTTCACAGCACTTTGGGAAAATACAAAGTGGATTGTGCCGAAGAACGTATAAAGGATATAAATCCGGATGCAGTTGTAAATGTTTATAAAACTTTCTATCTTCCGGAAAATGCAGATGAGTTCGATTTTTCTGATTATGATTATATAGTTGATGCTATCGACACCGTAACTGCAAAAATTGATGTTATAGTGCGTGCAGAAAAGGTTGGTGTGCCGGTTATCAGCTCGATGGGAACAGGAAACAAGCTTGACCCTGCTCAGTTTATTGTTACAGATATTTATAATACTGAAGGTTGTCCTCTTGCAAGAGTAATGCGACGGGAATTAAAAGCAAGAGGTATAAAAAAACTCAAAGTTGTTTTTTCAAAAGAAAAACCGCAAAAATGCGGTGAAGAAAATGGAAAACCGATTCCCGCAAGCATAGCGTTTGTTCCGTCAGTTGCCGGGCTTATTATTGCGGGAGAAGTTATAAAGGATTTAACGAGGTGAATGTTGTGGTAAAAAAAGAACGCTTTGGAGAAATAGATTCCAAGACTGTGTATCTATACACTCTTGATAACGGTAACGGGTTAAAGGCAGAGATTACAAATTATGGTTGTATTATAAAAAGTCTCTGTTACAAAGGTATGGATGTTGTGCTTGGGCGTGACAGTCTTGAGGAATACCTGAATAATTCAGGCTATCTCGGTGCAGTTATCGGGCGTAACGCAAATCGTATCGGAAATGCCGAACTTGAAATTAATGGTGTAACTCATAAACTTACCGCAAATCAGAACGGTAACAACCTTCATGGCGGATTTAACGGGTTTGATAAAAAGGTGTGGGATGCTCAGGAAACTGATGGAAAGTCTCCTTCGCTTAAGCTTACTGTTGTAAGTCCTGACGGCGACGAAGGATATCCCGGTGAAGTGACAGCTGCAGTTACTTATACTCTTGCAAGCGACAATACTTTACATATAAGATATGAAGGCATTTCAGACAGCGATACAGCGCTTAATATGACCAATCATTCGTATTTTAATCTTAACGGTCACGACAGCGGAACAATACTGGGTCACAAACTCAGAATGAATGTAAGTTTTTATACTCCTAACGGACCGGGATGCGTTCCTACAGGTGAAATACTTTCTGTTAAAGGCACTCCTTTTGACTTCCTGGAAGAGAAGGTGTTCGGGGATAATATGTCAATGGACTGTGAACAGCTTAAACCCTACAAAGGCTTTGACCACAACTTTATTGTTGATGGAAAAGGCTACAGAAATGTTCTGGAATTAACTGGCGAGAAGAGCGGTATCAGAATGCAGGTATTTTCCGATGCTCCGGCATTACAGATTTGTGCAGGAAACTATATAGATGAAAACAGAGTATATAAAAATGGTGCAAGATATCCTAAATACAGCGGAACCTGTATAGAAACACAGGCTTTTCCAAATTGGAATAAATTCGGACATTTCCCCGGCGGTTGGCTCAAGAAAGGAGAAAAATACGACACAATAACATCCTTTAAATTTTTGTGATATTATGTCAAAAAAATATTGAAAACAGGAAAAAACTGTGTTATAATCAAATAATTAGATTTGGCATTTATGTAAGAATGTAAATATACTGTAGTATAATAATGCCAAATGGAGGTATACCATGATTTGTAAAAGTATTCTTGAAGCACTTGGAAGCACCCCTATAATTGAACTTTCAAGAATGGCTGACGAAAACAGTGCAAGAATTCTTGTGAAGTTTGAGGGGCTTAATGTAGGTGGCTCAATTAAAACAAGAACTGCGTACAATATGATTTTAGATGCGGAAAAAAGAGGTAAAATAAATAAAGACACTATCATTGTTGAGCCTACAAGCGGTAATCAAGGTATTGGTCTTGCTCTTGTGGGCGCAGTAAGAGGATATACAACAAAGATTATTATGCCTGATTCAGTAAGTGAAGAACGTAAGAAACTGGTGGAGCACTACGGTGCAGAGGTTATTCTTATTCACGACGACGGCAATATAGGTGAATGTATAGAAGAATGTTTACAGACTGCCCTCAGAATGCAAAGAGAAAATCCTAATGTGTTTGTACCTCAGCAGTTTGAAAATCCTGCTAATCTTGAAGTTCAAAAGATGCACACCGGAAGAGAGATTCTCCAGCAGGTTGGCGGACCCATTCACGGTTTTTGTTCCGGTATAGGTACAGGCGGTACTATTACCGGTGTTGGTGAAGTTCTTAAAGAAGAAAACCCCGATATTCTTATTTGGGCAGTTGAGCCTGAGCATGCGGCTATACTTTCAGGTGGTTCTATCGGTACGCATTTGCAGATGGGAATCGGCGACGGACTTATTCCTCCGATTCTTAATCAGAATATTTATACAGATATCTGCATCGTAAAAGATGAAGAAGCTATACAGACCGCCAAGGACCTTGCTTCAAAGGAAGGTATTATGTGCGGTATTTCAAGCGGTACAAACGTTGCCGCTGCAATCAAGCTTGCAAAAAAGCTTGGAAAAGGGAAGACTGTTGTAACAATACTTCCTGACACGGCAGAGAGGTATTTCTCAACACCGCTTTTTGAGTAATTTATATCAACTTATAGGAGGAATATTTATGGACACAAATGTAAGACCGGACACAATGGCACGTATCACTACAAAGGAGCTTGCTGACAAGTTTATTGATGAACAGGTTAAACTTGTAAGAGAGCAGGTTGGTGATAAAAAGGTTTTATTGGCACTTTCAGGTGGAGTTGACAGCTCAGTTGTAGCAGCACTTCTTATCAAAGCAATCGGTAAGCAACTTGTTTGTGTACATGTAAACCATGGCTTGATGCGTAAAGGTGAGAGTGAGCAGGTTATTGAAGTTTTCAAAAACGGTCTTGACGCTAACCTTATATATGTTGACGCAACAGACAGATTCCTCGACCTTCTTAAAGGCGTTGAAGAGCCTGAAAAGAAAAGAAAAATCATTGGTAATGAATTTATAAAGGTGTTTGATGAAGAGGCTGCAAAGCTTGATGATATCAAGTTCCTCGCCCAGGGTACAATTTACCCTGATATTCTTGAAAGTAAGGGCGTTAAGGCTCACCACAACGTAGGCGGACTTCCGGAAGAAATGGAAATGGAGCTTGTTGAGCCTGTTAAACTTCTTTACAAAGACGAAGTAAGAGTTGTAGGCTCAGCTCTCGGTCTTCCTGATGAAATGGTTTATCGTCAGCCTTTCCCCGGACCTGGTCTCGGAGTAAGATGCCTTGGTGCAATCACTCGTGACAGACTCCATGCTCTTCGTGAGGCTGATGCAATCCTTCGTGAAGAATTTGATAACTGCGGGCTTGCAAAAACTGTTTGGCAGTATTTCATCGCAGTTCCTGATATGAAGAGCGTAGGTGTTCGTGATGACAAACGTTACGAGGGATGGCCTGCAATTATCCGTGCAGTCAATACAACAGACGCTATGACAGCAACTATCGAAGAAATCCCCTACGAAGTTCTTCATAAAATAACAAACCGTATAACTGCTGAAGTAGAAGGCATTAACCGTGTCCTTCTTGACCTTACGCCTAAGCCCGTTGGTACAATCGAGTGGGAATAAAATGAATTGTTAAAAGGCAAATACAGATACCCTGAAAAAGGCAAAATTTGATATTCAAAAACTAGACCTTGAGATTTCTGAATCTTGAGGTCTTTTTATATGCCTGAAACATGGACTACGACGGGGAATTAGCGTATAAAATCGAAATTTTATGTGCATCATTTTTCCCTTATTTTTAAAGCCTCGAGAGGATACAAAACTTTGCCCTTTTGAGGATGAGAGGCTTTGCCCCATGACATAGTACTTTTTGGGAATCTCGTTTTTGGGAAAAATCCGTATTTGGTCACAAATCCCATAACAAAGGCATTTATAACATTTTTTTATTTTCCCAAATTTAACGTTTTTGGGAAGTTAAAGTTTTGTTTTTGGGGATTTTCTATGTTTTTGGGGAGCTTTTTGGGGAATTTATGCACGCTTTTGGGAATTTTATACTCTTTTTTCCAAATCTATTTTAAGGAGGCATATTTATGCGAAAGAAGAACTACAAAGGAAGATGCGAGAAAAGAGTGTTGTCGAAGTGTATAGGCATATGCAGGACTTATGATGCTTTGCAGTATGCTTATGCTGACTTACTCGAAGAGAATGATGATGTAAAAGAGTTTCAGTGCAATCTACCTCTTACGTCAGACGAAGGAGAAGATTACACAACAGACTTCTACTGCGAAATGATTGGCGGAGATGTAATGGTAAGAGAATGTGTCTGGAGAAGACATCTATCAAAACCTATGACGGTGAAGCTTCTTGATATTTCAAGAGAGTATTGGTTAAAACACGGAGTAAATGACTGGGAGTTGGTTATTGATGAAGAATAAGTTAATGAAGAATAAGTTAATGAAGAAGGAAAACTTAATCATTAGGGTTTTAGATGAAAAGGGAAACAAAGTTCTCATAATCGACTGCATAAAGAAAACAATGCCTGTATGGTGTGATGAATCTTTTATCTCAGATTATGAAATATGCTCTGAAGATGAGCTGAATTTTACTATCAGGGAAATAGATTCATTATCCGCTGCCGAGAAAAGAGATATGCACGAAAGATATACTGTCGAATATCTAACTCAAGTCAAAACGAACTTCGTCAGATAATTGCACTTAAAGAATTTGGGATATCAGAACGAGATATTTATATTGATAAACAATCAGGTAAAGATTTCGACAGAAAGCAGTATCAGTTGATGCTTAATAACATTCGAGAAGGTGATCTGGTTGTTTTCTTGAGCCTTGACAGAATGGGTAGGAACTATACGGAGATACAAGAGCAGTGGAGATACATAACACGTGAACTGAAAGCTGATATCAAAATACTTGATATGGATTTACTTGATACTAGAGGAAATGGTGATAACTCTCTTGACAGAAGATTCATATGTGACTTGGTTCTTCAGATATTGTCATACGTTGCTGAGAAGGAACGACTGAATATAAGAGCACGTCAGGCACAGGGAATCGCAGCTGCAAAAGCTAATGATGTTAAGTTCGGTAGACCAAAAATTGAAAGACCGGATAACTGGAATGAAGTTATCCGGCAATGGCAATGTAAAGAAATCACAGCAAAGAAAGCAATGGAGCTGCTAGGAATGAAGAAGTCTACATTCTATGCTTTGCTGAATTTAGAAAAGGAAGGAGGTTGATGCCAATGATATTTTGGGTAATAATTGTTCTTTACCTTTGTTCGAAAATATTTGACTGATTGTATCCGGATTGAAAGGAGGTGAGAGAATGATACATGCCCTAGGATTTTTTGTGTTAATGTGTTTGATATGGATTTTTGAGGAATAAAAAAAGGCCGTATTTCAAACTTAGCGCATAAAAGGTTTGCTATGCAAGAAATACGGCTTTAAAATTATGTCATTCAATGAAATAAGTAAATTATTTCTATAGGAAATAAACAGACGGATTTTTGAGCCTTCGGTATTCTTTAGGGGTAACTTTCTCATATTTAGAGAAAACTCTTAAAAATGTTCGGATGTTTAAGTAACCAACGCGTTGACTGATTTTTTCATTGGATTCATCTGTTGTTGCAAGAAGTTTTTTTGCAGCTTCTATTCTAACTGAAGTAATATAGTCAGTTACACCAATTTTGAATTCTTTCTTGAATTGGCTAGATAAATAGCTTGAGTTTATTTTGAATTTAGTGGAAAGCTCACCTAAACATAACATTGGATCTGAGTAATTATTATCAATATATGATTTTATTTGAATATAAAAATTACTCTTATCAGAAACAGGTTCGCTATTTTCGAATGAGTCATATTTATCCAGATATCTTTCAATTGTCGTAATGGTGTTCAAAAGTATTCCAGAAGAGGTTGCTGTTTCTGACATAATATGACTCATTTCTCCTTCGTTCCAAAATGTTCCGGCAGTTTCGTCGGTGTTATTTGTAGCATGCCTAAAAAATGTCGTGAGTAAAACACATGCAAAGGAGCGGCCATTGTAGTCGAATTACCTTTGTTGATTTGGAAGTTATATATAGTATTTTATCTACCATCGTATAGACATGAACTTAAAAGTGCAGTAGAAAAGTTTTCGGTCTTATACAGAAAATGTATAAACTGTATCTGAAAAACAGAGGAGTAATTGATGTCGATTATCAGGAAAGGGGAGCAAGGGCTTACAGAAAGGATTATTGATAACTTTCCCTAAGAAAATATTACCAAAGCAATTTTCCTATAAGGTATGTTATAATAAATAATGGATGTTCGTCATAGGGTTTTAATTGTTTATAGAAAAGATATTTGACTATAAAATGAAATTTGTCTATTGCTCCTAAAGCCATGGGGTGATATAACTATACTAAGACAGGGTTCGGCTCTGTAAAAAATTAAAAAGGAGAAAAATAAAATGAAAAGATTTGAGTTCAAAAAGACATCTGTATTAGCACTTGTATTGAGTACTCTACTAGCTTTATCAGCTTGTGGGGGAAAAAATGAAAAGAAGGTTTCCAGTAATCTTGATGTGGATTTGGGAAAATATCCAATTCAGACAGAAGAAACACTTACATATTGGTGTCCGTTGCCATCAACGATTTCTACAGTTACAGATAATCTTGGTGAAACACCTTATTCGCAGGAATACGAGAAAAGAACAGGCATTAAGGTTGAATACATTCATCCCGCAATTGGACAGGAAACAGAGGCATTCAATCTGATGGTGGCATCAAATGAACTTCCTGATTTAGTTGCATACAGTTGGAGATGGTATAATGGTGGCGTTTCAAGAGCTATTGAAGATGAAGTTCTTTTGCCTTTAAATGACCTTATGGAAAAGCAGGCTCCGAATTATACAAAATACTTAAGCGAACACCCTGAATACGATAAAATGGTTAAAACAGACGATTCAAAATATCCATACTTCCCAACAATATTAGATGGAAAAGAGCTTACTGTTACAACTGGTCCTGCAATCAGACAGGACTTGTTGGATAAGTATAATTTAAAATCACCGGAAACTATAGAAGATTGGACGGAAGTATTAAGAACCTTTAAGAAAAATGGTGTCGAAAAACCTCTATCTTTTGTTTATGGTAATGTATCAATACTTTACAATATGTTTTCTGCGACAAACAGCTATTATATAGACGAGAATGATACAATTCAATTTGGTATGGTTCAAGATTCTTTCAAAAATGCTCTGCTGGGAATTAAGGAATGGTATGATGAGGGACTTCTTGACAAAAATATTATTTCTGTAGATAGTAAAATGATTGATTCCTACATTCTTACAGGAAAAACAGCAGCAACTATTACTTCTGGAGGAAGTGGTATAGGTAAATATATGGATGCAGCCCCTAATGATGAATTTAATCTTGTTGGTGTAATGTATCCTACAAAGGAACGCGGCACTCCATCTAAATACATGAAACTTACAGGTCAGCATTCCGGTTATGGTGTCGGTATTACAACTGCATGTAAAAATCCTGCATTAGCGGCTAGATTTATGGACTATTCATACTCGGAAGAAGGACATTATTTATGCAATTTTGGTATTGAAGGGGTAAGCTACAATATGGTGAATGGGTATCCGACATATACCGACTTGATAACGAGAAATCCTGAAGGAAGTTCTATGAGTCAGATGTTATCTATGTATACTCAGGCAAACAATGGCCGTGCATTTGTACAGGATGTTCGTTACATAGAACAGTACTATGGTAAAGAACAGCAGAAAATAGCCACCAGAGAATGGGCTAAAGGTGCAGACCTTTCAAGAGAAACTTTCCAGATTCCGTATTTAACACTTACCCCTGAGGAAAGTGAACGCGAATCACAGATTCTTAATGAAATTGTAAGCTACGCAAATGGAATGCATGTTAAATTTTTCACAGGTGTAGAGCCTATAGAAAAATTTGATGAATATGTAGAGAGAATTAAAAAGCTTGGACTTGATGAAATTTTAGAAATTCAAAACGCAGCATATAAACGTTACAAAAACAGATGATTTTTTGTTGTGACAGTTGAAAGGTAGGTATAATTCAGTGAAAATTAAAAGAAGTGTCGGAGAGAAAGTTTTTGATGCTTTTAATGTAGTCTTTATGTTTGCTTTGATGATAATTATGCTATATCCATTGTGGTATGTTTTTTGCTCTTCGCTTAGTAACAACAGCTTGTTGATGGCAAATGAGGGAATACTTCTTAGACCGATAGGATTTAATTTAGCATCTTATAAGGCTGTAATAGAAAATCCTATGATAACACGAGGTTACATTAATACGCTTTATATATTAAT
>JAZUOX010000059.1:0-3467 GCA_045604905.1 Clostridia bacterium | reverse complement strand
TTCTCCTTTTCTTTTATCTTTTCTTTCTCATAGCGGTCTTGTCGTTAGGATTAAAGGCAAGATTTGTATTGCCTGCGGTTTTTACAACCTTACTGTTTGAGAGTGCAATAAGTCCTTTTTCGTCAATTGTGTCTTTGGGGTTAAAATTTTCACTTCCCATATATTCTGTAAGTCTCGCTTTAAGCCACATTGCTCCGGGGTCAGTTTCATTTAAGTTTAACGAACATACAAGCAGTTTTCCGTTAAGTGCCTTGAATTCAAACAGTGCTGCCTGCTTTATTGCATATTTGTGCGTTGAAACAACTTCTACAATGGGATTGAAGGGAACATCTGCCTCAAAGCACACTGCTTCTCCCCCTTCAAGCATATCACTAAACTGCCATCCGCAGAAGCCTTCATGGGGTATATCTTTTAATAAAGGATGGTCACTTACAACTGTTGCAAGATTTCCCGATGTTCTTCCCGCAAGTGCTATTCGGTAGCTTGTGGGTATTCCCTTAAAGGGCTTTGATGTAAGTAAAAGCACATCTTTGCCGTTTTCAAGAAGATTTGTAAGTTCATCAAGCTCTGTATCTTTGAGGAGGATAATATTTTCCTCTGTGTATTCCTTTTCGGGGAATATGTAAAGCTCCCACTCGTTTTCCGCAAATATTCCGTCTGTGTTAAGTGACACATAAAGTGTTGCTTTTTTTGGTGTATCTGATTTTGGTAAAGTACAACTGAAATCAAATATTTCAACCACTTTGCCGTTTTCTATTTCTTTAACTTCTGCGGTCTGTCTTTCGGTTACTTCTCCGCCTATAAGGAGTTTTACTTCAAGAACTGCGTCCTTGATATTTCCTTTTCCGTAGTGGGAAACTGAAATTTTACAATCTAGTTTTTCACCTGATTTAAAGTTTCTCTTCTTACCAAGACTTGAAAGAAGAACTGTAGGGGAATTATACATCAGCACATTTCTTTCAGTTTCTCCCGGTTTTAATTCATAAAACTCATTCATCATACCTACATCATAGCCAAATGTATGCCAATGCGTATCAATAGGTCCGAGGAAGTCGTAACCTGAAATAAGGTCACTTTGTCTCACCTGTTCAAAGCAATATTTCCTTACTCTTCTCTGCCACTGGGAAGAGTTTTTAAAATATAACGGTGCTTTAGCAAGCAGTCCTTTGCTTTCAAGGTGACGTTCAAGAGAGGTAAACATATCTGTTTTTCCTACTCTTGTACCTTTATATCTGTCTTTAAGGCTAAGGTCTGTATATGTCCCGTCTATACATATTTCGTGGCTTACACGGGGTTTGTTATAAACTACGCTCCACTCGTCCATTTTCTTTGAATCGCAGTTAAGTGAAAAATAGCTGTGGTTTCCGTTTGTATAAGTAGAATACATATCGCTGAATTTTGAAAGTTTTTCAAAACGTTTTGGATGATGCTTGAAAGGTGTGTCCTTTGTATACTTTTCCTGTTCCTTTTCAACCCAAAAATATTCGAGACCGCGAAGTGCGTTCATAGGTGAAAAGAGTGCGTCTGTATTTTTGTGCACTTCGGTTGCACATTCGTTTAAATACTCTATAAAAGGCTCATCAATTAAAAGCTCGTTACCGCAGCAGTATATAACTACTGAAGTGTGCTTCCTGCAGAATTTAACGATTTCTTTCCACTCGGAAACAGTAGTATTGTTGGGACATTCCACGTGAAGAAGAATTCCAAGCTCATCTGCGGCTTTCATATATTCTTCCTCGGGAATATATGTATGAAAACGGATAAAGTTAAAGCCAAGCTTCTTTATTGCCTTTATTATGCTTTTATAGTAGTTGTAGTCGTGGTTCGGGTGTATCGTTTCGGGGAAATAGCAATGCTCGCATATTCCGCGAAGATAGTACGGGGTATTATTAAGCTTAAACTTTACACCGTCTGCAGTAAGTTTGCGGATGCCGAATTCTTGTATAAGCTCGCTTTCTCCGCAAGTTATTTTCAATTCATAAAGCTTTGGATTTTCAGGTGACCAACACTCCATGCCGTCAGTATAAAAAGAAAAGTCACCGTCAGCTATTCCCTCTTTTATTATTTTTTCGTTGTCGCATACTTTCCATGTGAAAGTTGTTTTTTCCGTCATTTCAACAGTGACACAGGCAGTAGTGCAATCATCAGAGATTAAAACTGCGGCATCCCTTAAGGGGCAGTTATACACTCTTAATTCAACATCGCCTGTTATTCCGCCTGTATATTCATTTGCCGCACGGCTTGTAAGACCCGACACAGGCTCATCCATATAACCTTTAATCCGGTGGTTTGAAACAGATATAACTATTTCGTTATTTCCGTCTTTAAAAGTCCCTTTTGGGATTTCTATATCAAAGGGGGTGCTATACCCCTCATGATAGCCGAGAAATATGTCATTTATCCACACATAAGCAGTATTCTGCACACCGTCAAAATGAATTACTGTATCATTTTCCACATTAACCCATTCAAAGCTTCTGCGGTAGAAGAATGTTCCCATAATATTGGGAAGTGCCATATCGGGAGCATTTCCTGCTATTGGATAGCTCTGCAGACCGTATTCCGGATTTATTCTGAGCTTACCGAAAAAGGATGTAAGCCTGAAAGACTCTATCATATCCTCCCAATAGGCAGGCACTGCGTTTTCAATTATGTCAATACTTATATCCTCAGGCTCTGTGCCTGCGGCATCTTCTTCCACATATATTCCTTTAAAGGGATTTACTTTATCAGTATATCTTTCTTCCTGATAATGCATTTCCCATGCTCCGTTTAATGAAAATGATTTATACATATGTGATTTCCTTTCAGTTATTCATTATTGTTTCCACAAGTGAAACTGCAAACAACCAGTTCATATCCCGTGTGGGATGATTAATCTTATTTGACAGAAGCTCCGTAACATTTACACCGTTCTTATAGAGTGTTTTCCACTTTTCGTAACAGTCGCACATCGTAACATTCAGCCTTAAACAGACTTTTTTTGCTGCTTCCATATATTTATCCAGTATGCCGTCATTCTGAATAGACTGCACATTTTGTGCCACAGCCTTTATACAGTCACAGATTATATGAGGACTTATCGATGTATTCATCATATTTGGTGTCATAAAAATCATTTCTGCACCGCTGTTTCTGACATCGTTAAAGATTTTTTCAAGGGCATCTGTGTATTCTTTTATACCATCCTCACCTTTCCCCGAATCGTTGAGTCCAAAGCAAACAATCACAAGGTCAGGGTTATATCTTAAGACATCTCTTTCCAGTCTTTTATATCCTTGGACAGCATTTGAGCCACTTATTCCCGCGTTAATTATATTTACAGGTACACTCGGATAAAGCATAGCAAGTATTTTTTTCAGATATGCATGGTAAGCAAACTCCTGCTCAAAAATAGTTTCCGAATCTTTTTCGGTTTTCATATAAAGCTCAAAACACCCTTGGGTGACACTATCCCCAAGGCAGGC
>JAZUOX010000058.1:0-55405 GCA_045604905.1 Clostridia bacterium | reverse complement strand
GAAGTAACTTAATAGCTTCTGTATAAGTAACTCTTCCAAAATCAGAATTAAGAACTACATTAAGTCTGTCAAAGAGCGTGTTGTCAATGAATTTATTAAAGAACTCCATTTCTTCCGGAGCATTGTCGAGAACATACTTGATGATATACTTAAGCATATCTTCTGCAAGCTCAGCATCGTCATTAAGGTCTGCAAAAGCTATCTCGGGTTCAACCATCCAGAATTCTGCACCGTGGCGGGGAGTGTTACTCTTTTCTGCACGGAAAGTAGGACCAAATGTATATACTCCACCGAGAGCCATAGCATGTGTCTCAACATTGAGCTGACCGCTAACGGTAAGATTAGTGGGCTTACCGAAAAAGTCCTGGCTGAAGTCAATGCTTCCGTCTTTATTACGGGGGGGATTATCCATATCAAGTGTTGTTACACGGAACATTTCACCTGCACCCTCACAGTCGCTTGATGTAATAATGGGGGTGTGAACATATACAAACCCTCTTTCATTAAAGAAAGAATGAATTGCATAAGCAAGGATACTTCTTACACGGAAAACTGCAGAGAAAGTATTTGTTCTGGGACGAAGGTGAGCAATTGTACGAAGATATTCGTTAGAGTGACGCTTCTTCTGAAGAGGATAATCGGGAGTTGATGTACCCTCAATTTCTGCAGAATCCGCATTAAGTTCAAATGGCTGCTTTGCATCGGGTGTAAGAACAATACTGCCTTCAAAATATACGGCACTTCCTATATTGAGAGCTGCGATTTCGTCATAGCAAGCAAGCTTGTCCTTTTCAATAACAACCTGTAAACTGTCGAAAAAGCTACCATCGTTAATGGAAACAAAACCGATATTGTTGTTTGCACGGATGGACCTTATCCAGCCTGCAACACGGACCTTGTCACCGGTTTTAAGATCTGTGCTTCTGTAAAGTTGCTTTATTGTAGTGCGTTTCATAGTAAAACTCCTTTAGTCTATAATAATCGTATGTGTATTTGTAAACACACCGTTTTTCTCAAGCTTAATAATACCGTCTTTTTCGGAAATTTCCCTTACCTCGCCGTCGTGATCAGGAACACCGCACCACGGCTCAATGCACACAAATGGCGCACCGGGTTCTTTCCATATAAGGACGTTGGGGGTCTCAGAAAAATCTACTGTTATGGATTTTACAGCACCCTTCTTTTTAAGGGTTACACGCTTTGACAAAGTATCTCTGAAAATATAAGTATCAAGGCGCTTGAATTCATCATCGCACAAGTCCATAACACCGTCTGTTATAGGAGCATCCTCAGTTTTGCCGTTGAGGAAAGGACCATTCAGAAGATGATTTGGTAAAATCTCTTTTTTATCAAAGAAAATGTTATAGTCCGGTGTCTGACCCTCGCACAAGTATGCTTCGTGGGAACCAATGGAAAAGTACATATCTCCGTCTGTTTTATTATTTACCGTGTATGTAACTGCAATTGAATTGTCCTTAAGGGCATAAGTTACACGAAGGTCAAAATCAAACGGGTACACAGCCCTGGTATTGTCGTTTGAAGAAAGAAGATACACTGCTCTATCCTCTTCAAGAGTCTCAAGAGAGAAAAGTGAACGCTTTGCAAATCCGTGATTGTGGATTTTGTACGACTTGCCGTTGTAAAGATATCTTCCCTCAGACATACAACCGCAAACGGGGAACAGAAGAGGTGCATAACCATTCCAGCAGGTCTCATCACCATTCCAAAGCCTTTCGGTACCGTCACTTTCTGTGATTCTTTTAAGCTCTGCACCGAAACTGTCAATCGTAACTGTAAGAAAACTGTTTTTTATAACCGAGATATCTGCCATAATAAATCACCTTAATAATATTAAAACTGTCACACCCCGAAAATCAGGGCGTGACAGACTTTAATTGAATTTTAGTCTTCGCAACCGCTGCAGCCTTCACAATCGCAATCATATTCGATTTCGATTTTTTCGTTGCAGCTGGGACAAACGATGCTGTCTTCGCAGTTTTCAAGTGTTTCCTCATCAAGATAGATAAGGTCTCCGCAGTTGGGACACTCTACACTGAATTCATCATCTTCGTCATCTTCACCATATACGAAATCTTCAAGAGCGTCAAGGTCTTCGTCAACATCATCAAGCTGAAGCTGCATTTCATCCTGAAGATCCTCAATCTCGCTGATTTCGTCTGCAGTATCGGAAAGTGCTTCTACGATAGCGAGAAGAAGCTTTCCTTCTTTAGTAGTTTCGTCAATCTCGAGACCTTCTGCAAGGCCACGGATGTACGCCATTTTTTCTGTTAAATAGCTCATAATTTACCTCCGATTATGCTCTACCCATATATTCGCCTGTACGGGTATCAACCTTAATAACTTCACCATTATCGATGAAGAGGGGAACCTGAACGATAGCACCTGTTTCAAGAGTAGCGGGCTTTGTAGCACCTGTTGCTGTGTTGCCTGCAAAACCGGGCTCTGTTTCTGTGATAGCAAGCTCTACGAAGTTCGGAGGCTCGATACCAAAGATGTTACCCTTGAATGAAAGAATCTTAACCTGCATATTCTCTTTAACAAACTTGAGGGCATCGCCAAGCTGATCCTGGCTAACGGGAATCTGCTCGTAAGTTTCGGGATCCATAAAGTAGAAAAGATCACCATCATTGTAAAGATACTCCATATCCTTACGCTCAATATGAGCTTTGGGCATCTTATCTGTGGGGCTGAATGTCTTTTCAACAACGCCTCCTGAGATAACATTCTTAATCTTTGTTCTTACAAAAGCAGCGCCTTTGCCGGGTTTAACATGCTGGAATTCAATTATCTGATAAACGCTTCCATCATATTCAAATGTTACACCATTTCTGAAATCACCTGCAGAAATCATTTAAATCTATCCTTTCGTAATATAATAAAACCAAGTTACACTTTATTTTACTACATATCTGAGTAAATATCAAGTCCTTTTTTGGATAAAAAGGAAATTTATTTAAGTAAATAACCTCTTGTATATATATCGGGTTTTACGGGAGTCATTTCTCCGCGGTACATAGCGATTAAGTCTGATACATATCCGGGAGATTCTGTTGTGAAACAAAGTCTCATCCCTTGTATACCGGATTTCTTAATCTCTTTAAGTTTATCCGCCATAAAGGTAGGCCTTGAATTGTATACATAATTAAGGTGAGTTTCTCCGTTTCCGGCAATTAAAAATTCTGCACCTGTTTTGTCTTTAAGACTTACGGGACTTTTACAATCACACTTTTTGGTAATACCTCGGATAAGGCAAGCTCTTGATGTCATAACCCTTTGGTAACCGTAACAGATTGCCTCAACAGGCACATCTGAAGAGTGGGAAATCTGTTTTATGGCTGACAGCGAAAGCTCAGGAGAAACTGTAATCCCTTGGGTAACTTTTCCGATTGAGCGAGAAGATTCGCTGTTATATATATTTATTCCCCAGTCAGCATATACGCGGTGACCAAGATCCTTGGCAAGGCTGAGCATCCCCATACTTGATGCATACACTCCGTAATGAGACGGAATATCTTTGAGAAGTGATTTTATATAATCTGTATCTGTCACAACCTCAGGCAGGACAACAAAGCATCTGTCATTGGGGGTAATGCTTTTCCATAAATGAATGGGAACAAGTATGCGGTCTGCCTTCTGTGCAGCTTCAAACTGCTCCTTGTTGGAAATTTCCGCAACAGTATAAGGGGTGAGTCCGGAAAGATTGCCGGACGCAGGATATGCATAATTAAAAATTTCTTTCGGAAGTATTGTGGTACGCTTTTCAGCTAAAGAATCGGAAGCATCACGACGCAAAGCATTCAGTACGGAAACGGGAACGGTAGAAGTTCCGTCTGTAATGAACTCAAATTCTCTGAGCTTAAAAGGTGTACTTCCTGTTTTTTCTATCTGCAATTTTGCTCGCTCACGGGAAAGGGGAGACTTCTGTGCTTTTTCAGCTGGAACACCTGCTGCGTAAACGGTGGAAATTCCGTCTGTAAGTGTGAGTGAAACGGATTTGTTTTCTATAACCTTAAGAACAGCATCAATCGGTATTTTTTTATTCTCAACACCCTCGCGATAAGATTGACGGGCTTCTTTTAACACATCCTCATCTGCACGGGAAGACAAATTGTCGTTGCTTATAGAATAATTCATAATTTCAGGAGTATTTTTTTCGGAAAAATACGCTTTTGTAAATCCGTCACCGCGGACAAAAATTTTTTTCAGTCTTTCTTCGTCTGCTTTTGAAAAAGCAGAGAAGCTGTCCAGATACTTACGATAGACAGATGTGACCGTTGCAACATATTCGGGACTTTTCATCCTGCCTTCTATTTTGAAGCTTGTAATACCGGCATCGAACATTGCCTTTGCTTCATCCGCAAGGCAGAGGTCACGGGGGCTTAAAAAATATCCTCTGTTTTTGCCGTGATTATACAACTGACGGCATGGTTGGGCGCATTCGCCACGGTTGCCGCTTCTGCCACCTATAAAAGAAGACATCAGGCACTTGCCTGAAAAACATATGCATAAAGCTCCGTGTATAAATGCCTCAAGCTCTGCGTCAGTATTTTTGTGAATTTTCTCAATTTCTTTCTGTGATAGTTCCCTTGAAAGCACAATGCGGGAAAAACCGATTTTTGAAAGAACGTCGACATCATATTCGTTGCAGGCTGTAAGCTGTGTACTTGCGTGTAGCTCCAGGGTTGGACATACAGACAGGGCAATGTGAGCTGCGCCCAGATCCTGGATAATGAGAGCATCTACACCTGAGTCAGCGGCGTTTGCAACGGACCTTTCAAAATCCTTCAGTTCACTGTCGTGCATAAGTGTATTAAGAGCCAAATGCACTCTTACATCCCGAAGATGACAATATTTAACTGCTTCCCGAATTTCCTCCCAGGAAAAATTAGCAGCGTTCTTTCTTGCACTGAAGGATTTTTCTCCAAGATAGACTGCATCAGCACCGTTCTGCACTGCGGCAACAAGTGCTTCCCATTTTCCTGCAGGAGCGAGAAGTTCCGGTTTTCTTATAATACTCATAGTAATTTAAAAGGCACAGTCCTAACCGATTTTTCGGGCAAGAGCGTGCCGTTCCTTTGCTTATTAATATTTTCTTGAATCTATTTCTGTTTCGAGTTTGACAACCTTCATTTTGAGCTCCTGATTTTCAGCTCTGAGACGTGTAAGTTCAGCACTGATTTTGTCAAGTGAGAGCTTGCTTGCACCGGCTTCTTCAGCGTATTTAAGGAGCTGTGCACGGAGCTTTTCATTATCCGCCTGTGCCTGCTTGTACTCGTCAGCGATGTTTACTGCCGTCAGTACAGCCGCCATAGAGGTGGAAAGACGTTTGTCACCTGCGATTATATTGCGCATTTTTTTATCAACATGGTATGCAACACTCTGAACATATTCTTCATCTGCATCGCAGACAATTCTGTATTCGGCGTTATTTATTTTTACTATAAAAGGTGTTCTTGTATCTTCCATTGGTAATACCCCTTTCAAAAGGTGTTAGACATATATGATTATTATAATACATAATAAGATGAAATTCAACAACTTTTATTAAAAAAATAATAAATCAAAAAGGGATCCATCATAAAGATGAATCCCTCTGTAACTTTAACCCTTAGCGTTGTTCAATCAGGCGAATTAATACATTCCGCCCATTCCACCGCCCATGGGAGGAGCTGCAACGGGAGCTTCTTCCTTAGGCTGGTCTGCAACAATTGATTCTGTTGTAAGAACCATACTTGCGACGCTTGCTGCATTCTGAAGAGCACTTCTTGTAACCTTTGCGGGGTCAACAATACCTGATTTCATCATATCAACAAATTCGTTTGTAAGGGCATTGTATCCGATGCCTGCTTCTGAAGACTTAATCTTTTCAACAACAACAGCACCCTCAACACCTGCGTTCGCACAAATCTGCTTAACGGGCTCTTCAATAGCACGAAGAACGATAGAAGCACCTGTCTTTTCATCGCCTGTAAGTGATTCTGTAAGCTCTTTAACGCATTTTGTTGCAAGGATAAAGCTTGTGCCACCACCTGCAACGATACCTTCTTCAACAGCTGCTCTTGTAGCTGCAAGTGCATCTTCAATGCGGAGCTTCATTTCTTTCATTTCGGTTTCTGTAGCTGCACCAACCTTGATAACAGCAACACCGCCTGAGAGTTTTGCAAGTCTCTCCTGAAGCTTCTCTTTATCGAATTCACTTGTTGTTGTTTCCATTTCACCGCGGATTGAAGAAATTCTGTCTTTAATCTGCTGAGTGTCACCCATACCGTCAACAATGATGGTAGCTTCCTTAAGAATCTTAGCCTGACGGCAACGACCGAGAAGGTCAACAGTAGCTTCCTTAAGGTCAAGACCAAGGTCTTCGCTGATAACTGTACCTCCTGTAAGGATAGCGATATCCTGGAGCATAGCCTTTCTTCTATCGCCAAAGCCGGGAGCCTTAACTGCAACGCATGTGAATGTACCGCGGAGCTTATTTACGATAAGAGTAGTGAGTGCCTCACCCTCGATATCCTCTGCGATGATAAGAAGCTTCTTACCCTGCTGAACAATCTGCTCAAGAATGGGAAGAATGTCCTGAATGTTTGAAATCTTCTTATCTGTAATAAGGATGTAAGCGTCGTCAAGAACTGCTTCCATCTTCTCTGTATCAGTTACCATATAGGGAGAAAGGTAACCTCTGTCAAACTGCATACCTTCAACAACTTCGCTGTAAGTTTCAGCAGTCTTACCCTCTTCAATAGTAATAACACCGTCACTTGAAACTTTTTCCATAGCGTCAGCAATAAGTGCACCGATTTTTTCGTCGCCTGCAGAGATTGAAGCAACGCGGGCAATATCGTCTTTGCCGTTTACTTTCTTTGCACTCTTAACGATGCAGTCAACTGCAACGTCAACAGCCTTCTGGATACCTTTTCTGATAACCATAGGATTTGCGCCTGCAGCAACGTTCTTAAGACCTTCTCTTACGAGAGCCTGAGCAAGAAGTGTAGCTGTTGTAGTACCGTCACCCGCTACATCGTTTGTCTTTGTAGCAACTTCTCTTACGAGCTGAGCACCCATATTTTCAAAGGGGTTTTCAAGTTCAATTTCCTTTGCAATAGTAACGCCGTCGTTTGTGATAAGGGGAGCTCCGAACTTCTTTTCAAGAACTACATTTCTTCCCTTGGGTCCCAGGGTTACTTTAACCGTGTTGGCAAGCTGGTTTACACCGCTTTCAAGAGCCTTGCGGGCATCTTCGCCGAATAAAATATCCTTAGCCATCAATAATCACTCCTAAAAAAATCAATCTAAAATTGCGAGAATCTCACTCTGACGGAGAATTGTGTATTCACAGCCGTCAAGCTTAACTTCTGTGCCTGCATACTTTGAAAGAAGCACTTTATCGCCAACCTTGACTTCCATTTTAACATCTTTTCCGTCAACGATGCCACCGGGGCCTACTGCTACAACCTCAGCATACTGGGGCTTTTCTTTTGCAGTGCCGGGAAGCACGATTCCGCTTTTTGTAGTTTCTTCTGTTTCTACCATTTTGATAACGACTTTGTCGCCAAGCGGTCTGATTGTCATATATATTACCTCCTAATAAATAATAAGCTATTAAACATGCACATTATATGATATCACATAAAAAATATTTTGCAATATTATTTTTGTTAAATTTTTTATAAATAAGGAAAAAGTTTACAAAATGGTAATAAAATTTAATGAAAGGACTGATTGTATGGAAAAAACAATTGAACTTAAAACACTGTGTGATTTCGGCAGTGGAAGAGCGAAGATAGGCGATATGTATGTAGAGATAGAGGTAAAAGGAATATCCGGCAGTATGAAAGCCTGGCTTGTAGGCGGAGAAGAGGCAGAGAAAATAGGAAACTTAGTTGGTGGAAAGCTACACAGGAGTATAGATACCACCCGTCATAACGGAATACTTATAACGCAAAGCGGAAGACAACTTCTATGCGGAAAATACGGGGAAGATGAAGTTGTGTTCATAAAAGAAGAAAAAGCTCCTTTTAAAAAAGACGGAATAGTATGGCAGAAAATCACAGAAAAAAGCTACCGTAACCTTTGTGAAGAATTAAGGTACATACTCAGCAGCAACAAGGCATATCAGAACTACAAAAAGTATGGACATTACTGGGCAGGAGAGAGTGAAACTGACGGAGTACTCGCCTTCAAATATGAAGAAAATGATGACAATCCTCTTTCAAAATTCGGTGATATGTGCCTTGTGAGAAACGGATATGTGACCGTATGTGTTGATAAAAAAACAAAGAAACTGAAAAAACTATTTTAAATATGCCATAGGGTCAAGCGGAATATCATTTTCTGTAATTTCAAAGTGCAGGTGCGGTCCTGTTGACCGCCCTGTGTTTCCACTGAGTGCTATAACTGTGCCTGCAGAGACGGTATCTCCCTCGCTGACTTCGATTTTGCTGAGGTGTGCATAAGATGACATAACACCATAACCGTGATCTATACGGATGAATTTTCCGTATCCGCCGGCATTTTCGCTTACATAACAGACCGTTCCGCATTCAGCGGCTTTTACGGGAGTACCTTCTTCAACTGCAATATCAATTCCCTCGTGCATTCGCCCCCATCGCTCGCCAAAAGGAGAGGAAAGTGTTCCGTGCAGGGGGTATATGACACCGCTTTTTAAAATGTTTTTGTTTTTCGTACCAACCTTAACTACTTTTGTTACAGGCGCAGAGATGACCTCTTTGGAAATTATCCTGTTTGAAATTTCAGTTCCGTTTTCATATACAGTTTCCTTGATTGTCTCTATATTTCCCTCGACACCTTCTGTGATGGTGACCGAATCACCAATGTAAAGAGAGTTGTCAGGCACTGTTTCTGTGTCGTAAGGGACCGGTTCGGATAAAACCGTGCTGAGTACACTTGTAACGCTGATGGTTTCATTTTCTTTGAGTATCTGTACACACTCATTCTCTTCAGAAACAGAAGACTTTAAAACAACCTGTTCCTTATATTCAAGCGGAAGCGGAATTTCTGGTGTTCCGTTCATGGAATAGTCTGACATATATTTGTTGACTGCTGCCCTTGCTTCTTTTTCGTTTGCTGCGGTGAATATGAGTGTGGAATTGCAGTATAGGGAACAGGCTTTTGTAAAAGCTTTGTCGGAAAGCAGTATGTTATCACATAACTTTTCTGGCGGAAGTAAATCTTTTTTCAGCGTAAAAACAAAAGAAGTGCTGACAGGCATATCTGAAAGTGAAATTCCCGAAAAAGCTGCAATACTGCAGGCTTCTGAAAATGCATCTGAAAATGATTTTTCACTGATTGCCGTGCCGATTCTTTCTCCGTTAACCGAAACACTTGTACCAACGGTAAAAAAATGAAAAAATGAAACTGCAGAGCATATTGCAACTGCTACGGAAAGAAGCTTTGATAAAGAAACTTTTGCAGAAACTCCTGCACAATAAAAAGTGTCTCTTGAAAAATTTTTAAAAGCAATAACAAGCGAAGATGCGCCTATGAATTTTTTAATGTCTGAAAAGGACGGAAAGGTCTTTATTCTGCCCTTTATTTTGCCGGGATATTCTAACTGCATAAAAAAACCTCCTTTGGTTTAATTTATGCGGACAGGCAGAAAAATATACCAAAAAAGGTGTTGCTTTGAATGAACCGACCCTCAAAAGTTAGACCAAAAATCTAACGATTGGGAGGTCGGTTCAGAAGCAACACCTTTTTTTGATTATTTCTTTTCAATTTTACCGCGGACAATTTTTCTTGAGGAGTTCTTTTCAAACTCTTCCTCACGCATAACGATTTTACCAATCTGCTTATATGCGGGGAGCTCTTTAAGAACTGCACATACATCTGAGTTCACATCAGCATCTTTGATGAGTTCTTCATCTGCAAAAATTTCAGCACAAAGAATAGTCTTATCATCATCTTTTGAGTCATACACAACAACTTCTTTTATATAGGGTATTGTGTAAAGATACTCTTCAATTTCTTCGGGGTAGATATTCTTGCCGTTGTCAAGCACGATGATGTTTTTCTTACGGCCTGTAATAACGAGCTGACCTTTTTTGTTTATATAACCGTAGTCACCGGTGTAGAACCAACCGTCTTTAAGAACTTCGGCAGTAGCTTCAGGCTTTTTGTAGTAACCGAGCATAACGGTATCACTCTTAACGCAGATTTCACCGATTCCGTCAACGGGAGAGTCAATTCTGAGCTCTGTACAGGGAAGCGGATAACCAACTGTATGGTAGTCTGCATCATGAGGAGAGTTAACGCTTACAAGGGGAGAGCATTCTGTAATGCCATATCCGTTAAGAATAAGAATACCGATAGCGTCAAAGAAATATGCTGTATCAACGGGGATGGGTGCACCGCCGCATACAACCTCCTGAAGTGCGCCACCGAGGCCCTCGTGAACTGATTTAAAGAGCTTTCTTCTAAGGTCAATACCAATCTTGCGAAGTCCGTTGCTGACCTTCATCATAGTTGTAAGCACCTTGAGCTTGCCCTGCTTCTGCGCAGTACGGAGCACATTCTTATGAAGTGCTGATGCAACTGCGGGAACAACATACATATAGTCCGGCTTATATATAGCAAGATTCTTTGCAACTGCACGGAGACTCTCATTGATGCAGAGAGTAACTCTCTTGTGGATGCCTACAAGAATTCCGCAAACAGCTTCATATGTATGGTGGTAGGGGAGAATAGACAGCGTATTTGTAAGAATTGTTGCTGCGCGAAGACCGTGGTAGATAAGCGATATAATGTTGTGCTCAGAAAGCATTACACCTTTTGAAAGACCGGTTGTACCTGATGTGTAAACAAGCATCTTCATATCATGAAGCTCGCTCTTCTGGTCAATATAGGCGGTGTTTCCTGCTTTATAAAGCTCCATACCTTTATTTTTAAGAAGGTCAAAGGAGAGAAATTCTCCATCATCCTCTGTTCGGTCAAGACCGATAAAAAGCTTGATATCTGAAAGCTCTTCTCTGTGTGCACGGAGCACAGGCTCAATCTTTTCACCGTAGAAGATAACTTCAGTGTCACTGTCTGCTATAACATTAAGCAAATCTTTTTCGGGAAGTTCTTTATCTATTCCGACAAAAACACTGTCAGAAAGAAGAACTGAAAGAAATGTGTTTATCCATTTGTAGCTATTTTCTCCAACGCAAGCAACATGCTTTTTGCTTATGCCTTTGTCGGCAAGTGCTGTTCCGAGAGCATAAACATCATCATAGAATTCACCGTAAGTAACATCGATAACTTCTTTGTCTGCTCCTTTGTAGCGATATGCTATTTTGTCGCTGTCTGCTTTTGTTTGTTCCATCATATCTCTCAGTGAGGATAAGGGATTCGGGTTGTAGTATTTTACTTTTGCCATAGGTATCATCTCCTTATTCATAATCCGGTAGTCTAGTTTTTATCTGTCAGAAGTTTGTTAACCTCTGCTATAAATGTATTTACGTCCTTGAACTGACGGTACACTGATGCGAAACGAACATATGCAACCTCGTCAATATCCTTAAGACCGTCCATAACCTTTTCGCCAATTTCTTTGGTGGAAATCTCACGTTTAAGGGTGTTCTGCAAGTCAGATTCAATCTTATCAACCAGCTTGTCAAGTACACTTGTTTCGACCTGCCTTTTTTCACAAGCACGGGTAAGACCGGCAAGAAGCTTTTCCCTGTCAAAGAGCTCTCTTGTTTTGTCTTTCTTTATTACAATAATAGGAAGACTTTCTACCTTTTCATAAGTGGTAAATCTCTGACCGCATTCGATACATTCACGCCTTCTTCTGATTGCAACCCCCTCATCTGTGGGTCTGGAGTCTATAACTTTACTGTCTTCAAATCCGCAAAATGGACAACGCATAAAATACCTCCAATTTTTATACAAGCTGACGCTTGTGTGATATGATTTTGCTGTACATAATCGTGATATGTTGCACGCAACACGATATATTTGCCTCAGGGCAAATGCGATATGTTCTGCTTTGCAGAACGTTATGGTTGATTTTTGCTGTTGCAAAAATCTTCCTTCATTTCGAATTATTATTTTTCCAGTGCCATAATTTTGTCGATTCTTCCCTGATGTCTTCCACCTTCAAAATCTGCTTCCATATATGCATCTACAATTTTCTTGGCAGTTTCAACATCTGTGAATCTGCCACCCAGGGCAATCACATTAGCATTGTTGTGCTGCTTTACAAGTGCTGCAATCTCCGGAGAGGGGCAAAGTCCGCAGCGGATGCCGTCTACCTTGTTTGCCGCAATTGAAATACCGACACCTGTTCCGCACACAAGTATGCCAAAATCAGCATTTTTGCCGACTACCTCATCACAGCAAAGCTTAGCGTAATCAGGGTAATCAACACTATCGGCGCTGTTTGTGCCAAGATCTGTAATTTCATTTCCTTTTTCTGCAAGATAGTCGCGGAGAATGTTCTTAAGTTCGTAACCACCGTGGTCTGCTGCCATTGCAATTTTCATATGTAACCAACCCTTTCGTTTTATTTACTTTGTAATTTTTCTTCTCTTTCACGCTCTGCCTGTGGCTTGCGGAGATAAACTACTGAAAGCTCTTCCGGCAAAACCGACTCTTTATTAAGAGCTGCAAAAGCTACACTTGCAGCCCTTTGCAGGCAGTGTTGAGGCTGGGCGAACAGTGCTTTGTCGCCAAGTAATTCTACGATTTTGTCTTTGTGTACCTTGACACCGTCACCTACAAAAATAACTTTTTCGCTGATTAAGGAGCAAAGTTCTTCAATAGATAAAGCCCTCGGATCTGTAACCGTAACGAGTTTTTCGCCTTCATATTTATAAAGTGCATTGTATACCTGACCGCGTCTTGCATCCATAATAGGAGCAATCAGGTAATCAGTGTATGACATGTTGTATGCAAGCGCTTCAAGTGTTGAAACACCGCATACTTTTTTTCCAAGTCCGTAAGCGAGACCTTTTACAGTGCCGATTCCGATGCGAAGTCCGGTGAATGAACCGGGTCCCTCGCTACAGGCGAAGAGATCAATATCGTTAATTGTAAGATTTGTTTTTCTGAGAACTTCATCAATCATCGGCATAACAGTCTCTGAATGGGTGAGGGAAGTAGTAAAGCTTATTTCACCCTTGATTTTCCCATCTTTGAGTACAGCAACTGTGGCGGTAAGTGCCGAAGAGTCCACTGCAAGTATTGTCATTGATCAGCCACCTCGATAAGTCTTTCATCTCCGCCGTTTTCAGTGCGGCTTATTTTAATGATAGTTTTATTTCCGGGAATATCGTCCAAAAAGGCATCGGGCCACTCAATAAGAGTAATACCGCTTTCGATTTGCTCCTCAAAACCTATGTCGATAAGTTCGTCATAGTCGCTAAGTCTGTAAAGGTCATAGTGATTTATCTCTACGGTGCCACTGTAACGGTGCATTATAATAAAGGTAGGAGAAGATACTCCTTTTTCAATTCCGAAATATTTTGCAAATCCCCTGGTGAATGCCGTCTTTCCGGCGCCAAGATCACCTGTAAGACAAATTATGGCAGGTGGCGATATCCTTTTAGCAAACTGAAATGCAAAATTTTCAGTTTCTTCCGGTGAATGGGATAAAAAATTCAAGAAAATGCCTCCTTCCATAGTTTCGATTAATACTACATATAGTATATAATACCATATATGAAAACATATTTCAATATGTTTACTAAAAAAAATCGGGCATTTTATTTATATATACAAAAAGGAAGAAATTCGAAATTTGTGGGAATTCATGCGGTTTTGCGAGCGTTTTTTCGAAAAATGTGTGATTTTTTGTGAAAATGTGTGATTTTCTATTGACAACACCCTTGCATATGTAGTATTCTATAAGTAGTTGAAATGGAGGGGTATATTATGACCTACGAAACAATGGAAAAAATTAAAGTAACTCCGCGAGTACAGCTACTTCGCGATAATCTTTTTGAGAGCACTCCTCAGATTGAGAGTGACCGTGCAAGACTTCTTACGGAAAGCTATAAAATGACTGAAAATCTTCCTGTTATAAAAAGAAGAAGTCACGCGTTTCGTCATATTCTTGAAAATATTCCGATTACTATCCGCGAGGCGGAACTGGTTGTCGGCAGTACAACTAAAAAGTCAAGAAGCTGTCAGACTTTCCCGGAATATTCTTTCGAATGGCTTGAGGAAGAACTTGACACTATCGCTACAAGAAGTGCCGATCCTTTCTATATCAGCGAGGAAGATAAGAAAATTCTTATTGAAGCTCATAAGTATTGGAAAGGTAAAACAAACAGTGACCTTGCTACAAGTTTTATGGCTCCAGAAACTCTTAAAGCCATTGAACATAATGTATTCACGACAGGTAACTACTTCTATAACGGTGTAGGTCACCTTAGTGTTCAGTATGACAAAGTGCTTGCTATCGGATATAACGGTATCATTGCAGAGGCTAAGGCAGTTCTTGCAAAAGCTGACAAAACATGCAGAAAGTTCCCTCATAAGAATGCTTTTCTTGAGGCTGTTATAGAAAGCTGTGAAGCGGCAATTGCTTATGCAAACCGTTATGCAGCTCTTGCTGAAGAAATGGCAGCAAAGGAAATTGGTCAGCGAAAGGATGAACTTCTCAAGATTGCAGAAAACTGCCGTAAGGTTCCTGCAAACGGAGCAACAAGCTTCTATGAGGCTTGCCAGTCTTTCTGGTTTGTACAGATGCTTATTCAGACAGAGGGTAGCGGACACAGTATTTCTCCCGGACGTTTTGACCAGTATATGTATCCTTATTTCAAAAAGGATTTTGAAGCTGGTAAAATCACTCTCCAGGAAGCTCAGGAGCTTGTTGACTGTGTATGGATTAAACTTAATGATATGAGTAAGGTAAGAGATGCTCTGAGTGCTGCAGGCTTTGCGGGCTACAGTATGTTCCAGAACCTTATCGTTGGCGGCCAGACCCGTGACGGAGAGGATGCAACAAACGAGCTTTCATTCCTTTGCCTTAACGCGACTCTTCACACAATGCTTCCTCAGCCTTCTCTTTCAATCAGAGTATGGAACGGTTCTCCCAACGATCTTCTCATTATGGCAGCAAACGTTACCCGTACAGGTGTTGGTCTTCCTGCTTATTATAATGATGAAGTTATTATACCTGCACTTCTCAGCCGTGGAGTTGAAATGAGAGATGCGAGAAACTACTGCATCATCGGTTGTGTTGAGCCACAGTCTCCCGGAAATACAGATGGTTGGCACGACGCGGCATTCTTCAATATGCTTCGTCCTCTTGAACTCGTTTTCTCAAACGGTAAGAGCAAGGGAGAACAGATCAGTATCAAAACAGGCGAGGTTGAAACCCTCGACACTTACGAAAAATTCTTTGAAGCTTACAAAGCTCAGACAGAATATATGATAGAACTTATGGTAAACTCTGATAACTCTATCGATAAAGCTCACGCTCTCAGAACTCCGCTTCCGTATCTTTCATCAATGGTTGATGACTGTATCAAAAAGTGCACAAGTGTTCAGGAGGGTGGCGCAAAGTATAACTTTACCGGTCCTCAGGGCTTTGGCGTTGCAAATATGGCAGACGCTCTTTATGCTATGAAAAAGCTCGTATACGATGAAAAGAAGTATACTCTTAAGGAAGTCAAGGCTGCTCTTGAGGCTAACTTCAGCGGAGAAGGCTCAGCAATTGACCCTGAAGAAGCTACTATCAGAATAGCAGCTGAACTTAAAAATAATAATGTGGAACTTAATGAGGAAATTATTAAGGAAATTTACAAGTCGGTCAAGGAGTCCGGTTTAGGCGGCGGAAATGCAAGATATGCACAGCTTCTTGAAGATATCAATGCTCTTCCGAAATTCGGTAACGATAATGATGAGGTTGATGCTTTTGCAAGAGAAGCTTCATATGTATACACCCGTCCTTTTGATAAGTACACCAACCCCCGTGAAGGTAAGTACCAGGCAGGTCTTTATCCTGTATCGGCAAATGTACCCCTTGGTGCACAGACAGGTGCTACACCTGACGGAAGACTTGCGTATACTCCTATTGCAGATGGTGTGTCTCCCGGTGCTGGCCGTGATATAACAGGTCCTACTGCAGCGGCTAACTCAGTATCAAAGATTGACCACGGTATTGCATCGAACGGAACCCTTTACAATATGAAGTTCCATCCCTCAGCACTTAAAGGGGAGGAAGGTCTTCAGAACTTTGTATCGCTTGTAAGAGGTTACTTTGACAGAAAGGGTATGCATGTTCAGTTCAATGTTGTAAGCCGTGAAACTCTTGAGGATGCACAGAAACATCCTGAAAACTACAAAAACCTTGTAGTCAGAGTTGCAGGTTACAGTGCACTGTTCACAACTCTTTCCAGATCGCTTCAGGACGATATTATTAACAGAACAGAACAGATGAGGTTCTAAAAGAGGTTTGTATGGATATTTCTAAAGTAAAAGGAAGAATTTTTGATATACAGAAATATTCCGTTCACGACGGCCCCGGAATAAGAACAATAGTGTTTCTTAAAGGCTGTGCGCTACGGTGCAGATGGTGCTGTAACCCTGAATCCCAGAGTTTTGAAATCCAGAATATGAAAACAAATGACGGCTCGAAGATTATGGGCAGGGATGTTACAGCAGGCGAGATAATTGAAGAGGTGAAAAAGGATTATGCCTTTTTCAGAAGGAGTGGCGGCGGACTCACTCTTTCGGGGGGAGAAATGTTGCTTCAGCCTGACTTTTCACTTGCGCTTTTGCAACTTGCGAAAAAAAGCGGAATTACAACAGCTGTTGAATCAACAGGCTATGCAAATTTCGAAACAATCGAAAAATTACTTCCGTATATAGACACTTATCTTCTTGATATAAAACATTATAACTCCGATAAACATAAGGAGTTCACAGGAAAAGACAATGTACTTATTCTTGAAAATGCAGTTAAAATTGCACAACTTGCAAAGAAATGTATTGTCCGTGTTCCCACTATCCCGGGAGTTAATGACACTCCGGAGGAAATAAGGGATATTGCCCGTTTTGCTGCGCAGCAGATGAGGGTGGAGGAGATAAATCTTCTTCCTTATCATCGTTACGGGATGGATAAATACGAGGGACTTGGAAGAGAATATCTTATGGGAGATGTTCTTCCTCCCAGTGAGGAGCATATGGAAATGCTCAGGCGTGTGTGCGAAGAAGAAGGCTTGAAGGCAAAAATCGGTGGATAATAGAGCCTTTGAAAGGAATAATATAAATGAACGAGTTTAATTTTGACATTGAAGACAAAATGAGAATAATTCAGGAGCTTGTTCCCGGTAAGCAGATAACTCTTGC
Source organism: Clostridia bacterium (assembly GCA_045604905.1). Taxonomy (GTDB): domain Bacteria; phylum Bacillota; class Clostridia; order UMGS1883; family UMGS1883; genus UMGS1883. The sequence continues at coordinate 38,083 of JAZUOX010000058.1, read as the reverse complement.
GCATATCATTGCAAATCCGGACAAAGTGCTCTACCGCAAGCTTGGTCTTGACCCTGCTATTGATTATAAAAAGGCTGCGATAGGAATTATTACGATGTCTCCCAGCGAAACGGCAATCATTGCTGCAGATATCGCAATTAAGGCTTCGGGTGCCGAAATCGGTTTTGTTGACCGTTTCAGCGGTACACTGATTGTTACGGGAACTGTTTCTGAGGTTACAGAGTCTGTCGAGGCAGTTTGTGAATATGCACAGAAAACTCTTAACTTCTCAGTTTGTCCCATAACAAAAACGTAATGAAGAAGCTTATTCTTGTAGGACGCAGTGAAGCAGGGAAAACGACTTTGAAGCAGGCTTTGCGGGGCAAGAAGATAGAATATGAAAAGACGCAGTATGTGGAGTTCGGTGATGTTATAATAGACACCCCTGGAGAATATGTGGAAAATCCCGAACTGGGACGAGCACTTGCTCTTTACTCCTATGAAGCCGATGTTGTAGGCATCCTGGTGAGTGCAACAGAACAGTACTGCCTTTTCCCTCCGGCAGTTGCCCCGATAGCAAATCGCGAAGTCATAGGTATTGTGACTAAAGCGGATCACCCTGATGCAAGGGTTGAGCTTGCGAAAATGTGGCTTTCGTTGGCAGGATGTGAGAAAATATTCGTTACTTCCTCATATAACCACGAAGGCGTAGAGGAAATTATAGAATATCTGGCACAATAATTTATAAAAACCACAAAAAACCACAAAAAATCACAAACAAGGTATTGACAATATATAGTATATGTTGTAAAATAAATTTATAAGGATAGAATTCAAATTTTTCTTGAAAGGATGATAGTAAATGGTAAACGAGTACGAAATCAAAAAACAAATTTGCGAAATCGGAAAGAGAATCTACGACAGAGGAATGGTTGCTGCAAATGATGGTAACATCTCAGTTAAGGTTTCCGATAACGAATTTCTCTGCACACCCACAGGCGTAAGTAAGGGCTTTATGACACCTGACTACATCTGCCGTGTAGATAAAGAGGGTAAGGTTCTTGAAGCAAACGGTAACTTCAAGCCTTCAAGTGAAATTAAGATGCATATGCGTGTATATGCACATCGCCCTGATGTAAAGAGCGTTGTTCATGCACATCCCATCTATGCTACAAGCTTTGCTATCGCAGGCATTCCGCTTACACAGCCCATTATGCCTGAGGCAGTTATCGCTCTTGGTTGTGTTCCGATTGCAGAATACGGCACACCTTCAACAAACGAAATTCCCGATGCTGTTGAAAAGTATCTTCCTTACTTTGACGCAGTTCTTCTTGCAAATCACGGTGCACTCGCTTACAGCGATTCACTTCTTGCAGCTTATCACAAAATGGAATCTCTTGAGTTTTACGCACAGCTTCTCTTCAACGCAAGACAGCTCGGTGGTCCTAAGGAACTCAATGACGAACAGGTTAAGCAGCTTTATGAGATTCGTCGTCAGTTTGGTCTCACAGGTAAGCATCCTGCAAACATCTGTGTAAATAACCGTGACGGTAAGGCAAGCTGCCACAGCTGTGGTGCATGCTCAATTGCAGCAAACGGAGCTATGAGTGCTTCTGATTCAGAACTTGTTTCTGAAATCACAAAGAAAGTTCTTGCAGCAATGAACAAATAATTTTTTTAAATACATTCTATAGAAAGGAAAATTGGAAATGGACATCAATTCAGATAAGATACAACAGATAGTACAACAGGTTCTGAGTGAGATGAGTGGTTCTGCTCCCGCAGCAGCTCCCAAAGCAAGCGGTCCTATTCCCAAGACATCCCGTGCTGCAATGCTTACAAAGCTTGAGCACTACGATATCAAGGAATTCCCGATTCCCGAGCTTGGAGATGATGACATCCTCGTTAAGGTTGAGGGTTGCGGCGTTTGCGGTACAGATGCTCACGAATTCAAGCGCGATCCTTTCGGTCTTATCCCTGTCGTTCTCGGTCATGAAGGTACCGGTGAAATTGTAAAAATGGGAAAGAACGTTAAGAAGGACAGCGCAGGTAAGGATCTCAAAATCGGAGACAAGGTTGTTACATGTATGATATTCAAGGATAATCCCGATATCACAATGTATGACCTTAACAAGCAGAACGTAGGAGGAGCAGACGTATACGGACTTATTCCTGATGATGAAATTCATCTTAACGGATGGTTTGCAGATTATATGGTAATCCGCAAGGGTTCATCAGTATTCAACGTAAGCGACCTCGACCTTGATTCAAGAATTCTTATTGAGCCTTGCGCGGTTCTTATCCATGCGGTAGAGCGTGCAAAGACAACAGGTATTCTTCGTTTCAACAGCCGTGTAGCAGTACAGGGCTGCGGACCTATCGGTCTTATATGTATCGCAATTCTCCGTACGATGGGTGTTGAAAATATCACGGCTATCGACGGTGAAGAGAAGAGACTTGCATTTGCTAAGGAAATGGGCGCTAATGCAACAGTAAACTTCAAGGATCACAAGGGTATCGAAGCTCTTTCAGATGCCGTTAAGGATTCTTTCGGTGGTTACTATGCGGACTTTGCGTTCCAGTGCACAGGCTCACCTATAGCACACGCAAACATATATAAGTTCATCAGAAGCGGTGGCGGTCTTTGTGAACTTGGATTCTTTATCAATGGTGGCGACGCTACAATCAATCCTCACTTTGATATCTGTTCCAAGGAAATCACAACAGTCGGCTCATGGGTATATACTCTCCGCGATTATGCAACTACATTTGATTTCCTCAAGAGAGCTAAAGGCATCGGTCTTCCCATGTCGAAGCTTATAACACACCGTTATAAACTCGAAGAAATCAACGAAGCACATGTAACTAATCTTAAGATGGAAGGCTTGAAAGTAGCCATCATCAACGAGTAATAAATTTAAATTTATATATTTTTTAGGAGGTAACTAATTATGGCACAGGAAGCATTAGGTATGATCGAAACAAGAGGTCTCGTTGCAGCAGTTGAAGCAGCAGACGCAATGGTAAAGGCAGCAGAAGTAACACTTATCGGAACAGAAAAGATCGGTAGCGGTCTTGTAAGTGTTATGGTTCGTGGTGATGTTGGTGCAGTTAAGGCAGCAGTTGAAGCAGGCAGCACATGCGCTTCAAGACTTGGTGAACTTATCGCTGTACATGTTATTCCTCGTCCTCACGGCGATGTTGAAAAGATTCTCCCCACATTCTAATTAAAAAAGGGTGAATTACTATGGCTGAAAAGAAAACTACAGCAAAAACAACAACTAAAAAAGCTGCTCCCAAAACAGAGGAGGTAGCTGTTGAAATTAAGAAGGAGGTAAAGGTTATGACTCAGGAAGCACTCGGTATGGTAGAAACAAGAGGTTTTGTTGCAGCAATCGAAGCTGCAGATTCTATGCTTAAAGCAGCAAACGTAACACTTATTGGAACAGAAAAAATCGGTAGCGGTCTTGTAAGCGTTATGGTTCGTGGTGATGTAGGTGCAGTTAAGGCAGCAGTTGAAGCTGGTAGCTCAAACGCTTCTAAGCTTGGCGAGCTCGTTGCAGTACACGTTATTCCTCGTCCTCACGGCGATGTTGAGAAAATTCTTCCCGCTATTAAATAATTGGGGGAATCTGAATGTTAATCGGTAAAGTAGTCGGAAGCGTTGTTTCAACGCGGAAGAATGAAAATCTTGTAGGTAACAAGTTTATGATTATTGAGCCACTGGAAGGCTACCTTGAAGGTCACAGCCGTATTGTAGCTGTTGATAATGTAGGTGCCGGCATTGGCGAAGCTGTTCTTGTTGCTACAGGTAGCGCCGCAAGAATCGGTATTGAGCAGAATACTGCTCCTATTGATGCGGCAATCGTTGGTATCATTGATGAGATACCGGCAAAATAATGGAAGGTAAACTGTAAGCTGATAGACGAAAGGGTATGACAATGAGGTTAGATGAGCTTAAAAGTTTAATAAAGGACGCAGGTGTGGCAGGTGCCGGCGGCGCCGGTTTCCCAAGCTATGCAAAACTCAACGACAAGGCGGATGTTATTATCCTCAACTGTGCTGAGTGCGAACCGCTTTTCAGACTTCACCGTCAGCTTCTCAAACGTTATTCGTTCGAGATTATTTCTACCCTTGACCTCATTCGCGAAACTCTCGGTGCAAATGAATTTCATGTTGCGCTTAAAAGAAGCTATAAAACAACTGCTGAAGCTGTTGAAAGAGATATAGCTGCTTTCAAGAGAGGTAAAGTTGACTATCTACATGAAGTATACCCTGCAGGTGACGAAGTTATACTTATTTATGATGCAATAGGTAGAGTTGTCCCTGCGGGGGGACTTCCCATTGATGTTGGTGTTATTGTTTATAATGTTGAAACAGTTCTCAATATATATCGTGCACTGACAGACGGGGAAAAGGTAACCCATAAATATGTAACGGTAGGCGGTGCCGTTAAAAATCCGCAGACCTACTGTGTTCCTATTGGAACGCCGGTACAGTACCTTGTAGACCTGGCAGGCGGTCCTACTGAGGATGATACCTATATCCTTAACGGTGGTCCTATGACAGGTAACCTTGCAAAGACAGATGATACCGTGAAAAAGAATACCAACGGTATTCTGGTCCTTCCCGGAGATAATCCGGTTATTATGAAACGCAGACAGAATGTTCAGGTGCTTAAACGCAGAACTATGTCGGCATGTTGTCAGTGCAGAATGTGTACTGATATGTGTCCGAGAAATCTTCTCGGTTATCCGATTGAACCGCACAGATTTATGCGCGGTGTAAAAAGTGACGATGCAACCGATACAGAGGCATTTCTTAATACTCAGTACTGCTCACAGTGCGGTATTTGTGAAATGGTGGCGTGCAAGCAGGAACTTAATCCCAGAACGCTTATCGGTTATGCAAAGACCACTATGGCGAAAAAAGGCCTCAGGCGTCTTGAAAAGAAAGAAGCGACTCCCAGCCCGGATCGCGATATGAGAAAATTGAAAATTGCAAGACTCAGGCAGAAGCTTGATCTTGAAAAATATAACAATGCGTGCCCCCTTGTTGAAGAGGAGATTAAGGTTAAACGCCTTTATATATCTCTTTCTCAGAACATCGGAGCTCCGTCAATCCCCTGCATAAAGGAAGGACAGACGGTGTCGCGCGGGGAACTGATTGCAGAGCCTCAGGAGAATGCTCTTAGTCTTCCTATACATTCACCTATGGATGCAAAAGTTCTCAAAATCAGTGATACGACTATAATCTTGCAATCTGCAGAAAGGAAATGATACCTAAATGAATAAAGCAATCGGCATGGTAGAATACACAACAGTTTCATCGGGTATGCAGGCTGCGGATGTTATTGTTAAAACGGCAAGTGTAGAAATTATCGAGGCAAGCACTGTCTGCCCCGGTAAATATATGGTAATTTTCGCAGGTGATCTAAGCTCTGTAAGAGCGGCAGTTGATAACTGCAAAACAAATTACCCAAAAAGACTTATCGATAGCTTTGTACTTGGTAATCCTCACAAGGATTTGCTTCCAGCAATCTGCGGAGCAACTGAGGTGAGCGAGGTTGAGGCTCTCGGTGTGTTTGAAACTTACAGTGCTGCGGCAGCAGTTGTTGCGGCTGATAACACTGTAAAGACATCTCTTGTTCAGCTTATTGAAGTAAGACTTGCACGCGGTATGTGCGGTAAGAGTTATGTTCTTGTAACAGGCACGATATCAGCAGTTACAGCGGCTATCGAAAAAGCCAAGAGAGAATGCGAGGATACAGGAATGTATCTTGACAGCGTAATTATTCCCAGACCTTCAAAAGATTTGTGGAAAAACATATTGTAATTGATAAAAATTGGGTTAAATCCCGTCCAAATAAATGGAGGTAAGTAAAATGGTTGACGAAAAAAGCATTAGCCTTATAGTTGAAAATGTTCTCAGCGAAATGGGTATTGGTAACAAGAAACCCCAGAAAAAGCAGCTCGGTGTTTTTGACAGCATGACAGAAGCTCTTGAAGCAGTTGAAAAAGCCTATAAAGAATTCAGAGGCTATACTGTTGCTCAGCGTGAGAAGATGATTGCTAAAATCCGTCAGTATACTCTTGAAAACGCTCAGATGTTTGCAGAACTCGGCGTTGAAGAGACAGGTATGGGCAGAGTAAGTGATAAGATTATCAAGCATCAGCTTGTTGCAGAAAAAACTCCCGGTACTGAAGATCTTGATCCTAAGGTATGGACAGGTGACAGAGGTCTTACTCTTATTGAGATGGCACCTTTCGGTATTATCGGAAGTATTACTCCATCAACAAACCCCAGTGAAACAGTTATCTGTAACTCAATGGGTATGATTGCAGGTGGTAACGCAGTTGTGTTCAATCCTCATCCCGGTGCGAAGCGTACTTCAAATGCAGCAGTTGATATGGTTAACCGTGCTATTCTTGAAGCAGGCGGTCCCGAAAACCTTGTAGTTTCTGTGAAAGAGCCTACAATGCAGACTTCTGACGAAATGGTTAAATCCAAAAAGGTTAAGATGCTTGTTGCAACAGGTGGCCCCGGCGTTGTAAAGATGCTTCTTTCATCAGGTAAGAAGGCTATCGGTGCAGGTGAGGGTAATCCCCCTGTTATCGTTGACGAAACTGCAGATGTTAAAAAAGCAGGTGCAGATATTGTTGCAGGCGCAAGCTTTGACAACAACCTTCCCTGTATTGCAGAAAAGGAATGTTTCGTAGTTTCTTCTGTTGCAGACGAACTTATCTCTAGTATGCTTGAAAACGGTGCTTACCTTCTCAAGGGTGCAGATGTTGAAAAGCTTATAAAGATTGCCCTTGTTGAAAAAGACGGTAAGAAAGTTATAAATAAGAAGTGGGTTGGAAAGGATGCAGGTAAGTTCCTTAAGGAGCTTGGCATCAATGCAGATCCCAGACTTATCATCTGTGAAACTGATTTCAACCATCCCTTTGTACAGACTGAGCTTATGATGCCCATACTTCCCATAGTAAGGGTTAATGATATCGATCAGGCTATTGAATACGGCGTAAAAGCTGAAGCAGGTCGCCGTCACAGTGCTCACATTCATTCAAAGAATGTTGATAATCTTACACGCTTCGCTCGTGAAGTTGAAACAACAATCTTTGTTAAGAACGCTCCCTCTTATGCAGGTATCGGTGCAGGCGGTGAGGGTTATACTACATTTACAATTGCAGGCCCCACAGGTGAAGGTCTTACAGCAGCTCACTCATTTACCCGTCAGCGCAGATGCGTAATGGTTGACGGCCTTCACATTGTATAATCTGTATCCGACTACTAATTTTTAGAAGGGAAAAGACTTATGAAAGCTCTTGGTTTATTAGAAGTATATAGCTTTACAACAGCACTTTGCGTGGCAGATGTCTGCGCAAAGGCGGCTGATGTTGAAGTAATTGCATTTGACAGAAACCGTCCTATAAGAACTGATGTTCCTGCACCTCTTGTGATGGAAGTTAAGATTGAAGGTACAACAAGTGCTGTTGAGGCGGCAGTCAAAGCAGGCGAAGAATATGCAAAAAAAGAGGGTAAGTTTATAGTTTCTCACGTTATAGCTCACCCCGATGACAGAACTGAGCCTATCGCGTATATTATGGATATTAACCGCGATAAGTTCAATAAAAAACTTAAGAAAACCGCTCCCAAAGCAAATCCTGATGCAGAGTATGGCGCAATCGGTATTATCGAAATTCAAGGTCTTGTTGCGGCTATCAGCGGACTTGATGAGATGCTTAAGGCTGCAAATGTAAGGGTAATACATACCGAAAAGCGCCTTGGCGGTCGTTTGGTAACATTTATTGTAACCGGTAGCGTTTCTGCAGTAAAAGCTGCTAATGAAGCAGGTTGCAGCAGTGCGTCAAAGCTTGGTGAAGTGTTCGGCTGTGAGGTTATTGCCCGTCCCCATGCTGAGCTTATGAAGTTCTTTGACCTGGAGGTGTGAGTAAACTATGAATATGAAAGAAATTGAAAGCATCGTTAAGAAAACAGCTGAGGAATATAAAAATACAGGTGATGTAAAAATCGGTGTTTCACAGCGTCACATCCATCTTTCAAGAGAGCATCTTGATATACTTTTCGGAAAAGGTTATGAGCTTACAAAGAAAAAGACTCTTATGGGCAGAGAATTTGCATCTGAGGAGCTTGTTACTCTTGTAGGACCTTCTCTTAAAGCTATTGAAAAGGTAAGAGTTCTCGGACCTGTGCGTAAAAATACACAGGTTGAAATTTCAAGAACAGATACATTTATTCTTAAAGTGAGCCCTCCGGTTCGTCCTTCAGGTGAGATTGAGGGAAGTGAGCGTATGGTAATAGTTGGTCCTAAAGGTACAGTTTATCTCAAAGAGGGCGTAATTATTGCTAACCGTCACATCCATCTTACTCCGGAGTATGCCCAGCAGCACGAGATTAAAGATGGCGATTACGTTGATGTTATCTGTGAAGGAAAAGAAAAAACAACAAAGTTTTACGATGTACAGATAAGAGTGCGTGATGACTTTAATGTTGAGATGCACATCGATACTGATGATGCTAACAGTTGCGGTCTCCGTAACGGTGACATTGTTAAAATCGTGAAAAAATAATTAGTCAGTGTCAATTCACTGGTTATTGAAAAAATTACAAATAGAGGGGATGTAAAAACTTATTTTTACATCCCTTTTTTAAAGAATTAGGAGAAAATGAAATGTTTGCCATTGAAAGACAACAACGTATAGTTGAACTGTTGAAAGAAAACGGTGCTGTGTCTGTAAGTAAGCTTAGTTCAGAGTTTTCCGTAGCTGAGGAAACGGTAAGACGAGACCTTGAAAAGCTTGAAAAGCAAGAAAAACTTATAAGAACACATGGTGGTGCAGTTCCCCTTGACGAAAACAAGCACGAACCGTCGATAGAAAAGAGAAGAAAACTTAATGTAGAAGGTAAGGAAAAGGTTGCAAGAGCTGCAGCGGAGCTTATTTTCCCGGGAGATACAATTTTTCTTGACGCTTCTACCACTACATATTTCATAGCAAGAGAACTTAAAAAACTGAAAAACATTACAGTTATAACAAACTCACTTCAGTCAATAGAGGAACTTGCATCAAATCCCGATATAAAAGTTATCGGAACAGGTGGTATGGTTGGAGTAAACAACTCCTTTGTAGGAGCACTTGCAGAAAATAGCGTCCGCGAAAAATATGTTGCAGACAAAATGTTTTTCAGCAGCCGCGGAGTTACTCCAGAACTCGGAGTTCTTGACAGTAATGAGCAGGAATGTGCTATGAAAAAGTGTATGATGCAGAACTCCTGCCGTAAAATCTATGTGTGTGAGCATACAAAGGTAGGCAGAATAGGCTTTGCAAAACTTGCTTCCTTTGATGAGATTGACTGCTTTGTTGCAGAATATCCAATTGACCCCGAGTGGCACAAAAAGCTTGAAGAAGCCGGTGTGCAGGTAATAGTAGCTGATCCGGGTAATGAAGAATAATTAAGATTTGAACTAAAAAAGTGTGATGTTAGTCACACTTTTTTATTATATTTCTTCTGTATAATTCCATGTTTTAAGAATCCATCTGTCGTTTTTATATTCAAAAACTGATATACAACAATTCGGACAGTCAAGATTATTGCTATTGGATTCTTTACCCACTACAAGCCTGTATATTGCCCGCATTGTTCCACCGTGACAGAATGCGGCAACATTTTTGAAGTGGGAAGCTGCCAGTTTGTCAAGAAACTCCTGAATTCTTTTATAAAGGTCATCAAAGCTTTCTCCACCGATTTCCCCATAATCATTTCCGTTCGGTTTTTTGTATAAATGGCCGTATTTTTCACGTGCTTCCCCGTAAGTCATTTCCTGAAGAAGCCCTACATTTATTTCTTTTATCAATGGCGTAGGCTCGCATTCATAATCGGGTAATGCAATTTTCGCAGTCTCAATAGCTCTGTAAAGGTCGCTTGAATAAACTTTATCGAACTTAACTTTACTGATTATTCTGCCTGCAGTGCGAGCATCTTCTCTTCCTTTTTCGGTCAGATTATGCTGATGCCAGCCAGAAAAAACTCCAAGTTGATTTCCCTCGCTCTCGCCGTGTCGAATTACATATAATTTCACTGTTTTTTCACCTTCTTAAAGGGCTTGGTTTCTGATATAATAACAGCCAAAAATACAATTATAAAGCCTGTCAAAACTTTGGGGCTGATTTCTTCCTTTGTGAATATAATAGAGAAAATCACGCCAAATACCGCTTCGAGACTTAATATCAGTGATGCCGCTGCAGGCTGTGTATATTTTTGTCCTATATTCTGCAAAAGGTAGCACGCACAGGTTGCAAACACCGCAAGATATAAAATTGATACTGTGCTTTCAAGTGGCAAGCTTGCAGGGAGCTTTTCCATTGTGAATGCAGGAATCCAGGCAAGGAGTCCGGAAAACAAACACTGAATCATTGTAAGTAGCAAAACATCACGGTTTTTGGAAAATGCCGGAACAGCAACCATATGTATTGCGAAAAATATACCGCCAATAAGGGTAAGAATATCTCCTGTACAAATGCTTGAAAAATCATTTCCACTTACAGAAATAAGTGTTATGCCAAATATGCACATAACTGCTGCAATTATGTTATAACGGTCAGGCTTTTCTTTTGTAACGCCCCACGCCATAAAGGGAACAATTACACAATAAATTGCGGTGAGAAAGGCATTCTTGCCGGGGGTTGTGGCTTCATCCGCAAGACCGTAAGTCTGGAAGGCATATGCCGCAATTATAAAGAGACCAAGCAAAAATCCCTGTAATACATATGTTTTATCTATTTTCTTAAGCCTTTTCCATAAAACTGCGGCAAGTATAAGTGCCGCTGTTGAAAAACGTATAGCAAGAAGAGTAAAAACTTCTACGTTTTCCAAAGTGCCTTCCATTATAAAAAATGTTGTACCCCATATTATTGTGGCAACAAACAGACAAAGTTTAGCAAGAAAACCGTTTTGTTTCATTATATCACCTCAGTCAGTAGTCAGGTCTTCGTAGGATGCACCTACAAATTCCAGAAGAGTATCTGCAGGCATAATTACCTGAAGCCCTCTCATACCGCCACTTACGGCAATTTCATCGAAAAGAAAGGCGGTTTCATCTATAAAAGTAGGGAATTGCTTTTTCATACCTATAGGACTGCAACCTCCGCGGATATAACCGGTAGCAGGGAGAAGGTCCTTAAGCGGTAGCATTTCCACGCGCTTGTTCCCTGATACTTTTGCAGCTTTCTTCAAATCAAGCTCTTTTGCACAAGGTATGCAGAACACACAAAATCCAGTTTTGTCTCCCTTTGCAACAAGCGTTTTGAAAACCGTGGAAGGGTCCATATTTACGGATTCTGCCACATGTGTTCCGGAAAGGTCAGTTTCATCAACTACATATTCTTTTACAGAATATGTGATCTTTGCTTTGTCAAGCATTCGCATAACATTTGTTTTTTGCATCTAAAAAATCCTTTCTGTTGCAAAATAACACAAACAATGTTATTATATAAGAAAAAAAGCAAATTTTCAAGAATTTTTATTGAAAGGAAGAATTATTTTGTACAAATATATTCTTTTTGACCTTGATGGGACTCTTACAAATCCTAAAGAGGGTATAACAAAGTGCGTTCAGTACGCTCTGCGCTATTTCGGAATAGAAAAAAACTGTGACGAGCTTGAGTGTTTTATCGGACCTCCGCTTAAGGAACAGTTTATGAGGTTTTCATCTCTCAGCGAAGAAGATGCAGAAAAAGCAGTAAGTGTTTACCGTGAACGCTTTGCACCCATAGGTCTTTTTGAAAACGAGATTTATCCGGGCGTTCTTGATATGCTTGCAGAATTGAAAAAACAGGGTAAAATCATAGCGCTTGCTACAAGTAAACCCACTGTATTTGCAACAAAAATAGTCAAAAAATACGGCATAGATCCATATCTTGACTACCTTTCAGGAAGTGAACTTGACGGCAGAAATGTAGAAAAATCTGCCGTTGTCAGGATTGCTATGGAAAAACTTGGCGCAAATCCTGATGAGACAGTTCTTATCGGTGACAGAATTCACGATGCTGAAGGGGCAAAAGAAAACGGGATTGACTGCATAGGAGTGAGCTACGGGTTTGCCGCAGAGGGAGAACTTGAAGGGGCAGATGTTATAAAAATTGCAGACAGCCCTGAAATGATAACACAAATTTTATTGGGATCGGAATAAAAGCCCGGGGACAGGCATATTATTTTGCGTGGGGTGATTTTTTGTCAGACGAACGCAAAAGGATATGCCTTTATATTTTAGTTAATTTCCTTATTGGAACAATTCTCGGTGCGGTGCTTTTTTACGCTCATATAAGAGCAAATCCGGTGGATACGGGAGCAGAATACATATATGAAAAAAACCTGCATTTACCTGATATTTTCCGTGCATGGTGGATTAACATAATGTGGATGCTTTCTGTTTTGCTGGGACATAGCGTTATGTGTGCTGCTCCTATCCATGTTATAATCGGACTACGGGGGGCAGTAAACAGCTTTTCAGCTCTTTTTATGCTTGAGTTTTTTGGGGTAAAGGAGTCTGCAGTTGCAGTGATTCCTCAATGCCTGTCAGTGCTTCCGATGCTTATGATCTTTTCCGGATTTTATGTGGAAAAACGAAAAAATGGGATAACTGAGGGAAAGGAATTTTTGGTTCTTACGAGAAAAGAGACGGCATCAATTTTTGGATTTTCTTTAATCGCAGCGTTGCTTGAAGCGGTAATATTCAGACTTTTGGCGGTTATTTTGTTGTAAAATTACAAAAAATTCCTGAAATATATGTGCAAAATGGGTATATACATTTTAAATTTTGTGGTGTACAATAAAAAAACCTCGCAAATTTTATGTAAACCAAATAACCTGAAAAGGGTGTATATGTTATGAAAAAACTGCTGGTGGAGTTTGATGATTATCTTCGTGGGCAAAAGCTTTCGGAAAATACCCGGCTTTCATATCTTCACGACATAGAGGTATTTTTTAAATACTTAAGAGAAAATAATATAAAGAATGCGCTTGCGGTAAAAAAGCCAACCATTGATGCTTATATTGATTCTATGGTAGTAGGAGGAAGAGCGTCTTCAACCATATCCAGAAATATGGCAACACTCAGAAAATTTTATCTGTGTATGTTGGCAAACGGAAAAATCGAAAGGACGCCTGTTTATGAAGTTGAAGTTCCGCGTGTAAAGAAAAAACTTCCGGAGTCACTTACGGCAAGAGAAATAGTCAAGCTTCTGAAACAACCTAAAACGAGTGACCTTAAAGGCATCAGGGACAAAGCAATGCTTGAACTTCTTTATGCGACAGGTATAAAAGTGTCAGAGTTAATAAATCTTAAAACCCGTGACCTTGATTTGCACGGTGGTATGCTAAGTTGCAGCAACGGAAAAAGCCAACGTTACATCCCTGTTGGAAATCAGGCAATAGAAGCTCTGGAAGAATATCTGAAAAAAGCCAGGTCATATATGGTTAAAGAGACCAGAGAAAAGACGCTTTTCGTCAATTGTTCAGGTACACCGCTCACAAGGCAGGGCTTTTGGAAAATACTCAGAGGCTATGCCGACAGCGCAGGAATAAAAACGGAAATAAATGCACAGACGCTTCGTAATTCTTTTGCGATGCATCTTCTTGAAAACGGAGCAGATATCAATGCTGTTTCAGAAATGCTTGGACACGGAGATGTGGTTACAACGCGTATGTATGACAAGGTGCTTAAGGATAATATCAAGAAAATTTATAAAAAAGCACACCCCAGAGCGTGAAAAAAGTTGACAATCACTATTTGTAATGATAATATAGTTTAGAAGGCGTCGAGGAATTCTTCGGCGCTTTTGTAAATATCCGGAAAGGAAGAGTAACCAATGAACAGTGTAACAGAAATTTTTGCAAGTATGGTTTTCAATCAGACTGTCATGAAAGAAAGACTGCCTAAAGAAACCTACAAGGCAATGATTAAGACCCTTAACGAGGGAAAAAGACTTGACGTGAATGTTGCAAATGTTATAGCCAATGCCATGAAAGACTGGGCTATTGAGAACGGGGCAACACACTATACTCATTGGTTTCAGCCTATGACGGGTATTACTGCTGAAAAACACGACAGCTTTATTTCACCTTCCGACGATTCCCATGTTATTATGGAGTTTTCGGGAAAAGAGCTTGTTCAGGGTGAGTCGGATGCGTCAAGCTTTCCGTCAGGTGGGCTCCGCGCCACATTTGAGGCAAGAGGTTATACTGCGTGGGATCCAACAAGCTACGCATTTATAAAGGACGGCACCCTTTGTATACCTACGGCATTCTGCTCCTACGGTGGAGAAGCACTTGATAAAAAAACCCCGCTTCTTCGTTCTATGGAAGCTATAAATAAACAGTCAATGCGTATTCTTAAGCTTTTCGGAAATGATACTGTTCGCAGTGTTAAGACGACAGTAGGACCCGAGCAGGAGTATTTTCTTGTAGATAAGGAAACTTATAATAAACGCCCGGACCTTATATTTACAGGAAGGACTCTTTTTGGTGCAATGCCTCCCAAGGGGCAGGAGCTTGATGACCACTATTACGGAAGTATCAAGCCAAGAATTGCAAAGTTTATGCGTGACCTTGACGAAGAGCTGTGGAAACTTGGTATTCTTGCTAAGACAGAGCATAATGAGGCAGCTCCCGCACAGCACGAGCTTGCACCTTTATATACAACCACAAATATTGCTGCAGACCACAATCAGCTGATAATGGAAATGCTTCAGAAAGTTGCAGGAAGACACGGCCTTGTGTGCCTTCTTCACGAAAAGCCCTTCGAGGGTGTTAACGGAAGCGGTAAACACAATAACTGGTCGATAACAACAGACGGGGGAAAGAACCTTCTCGACCCCGGTGAAACTCCTTACGAAAACGCTCAATTCTTACTTTTCTTGTGCTCAGTAATTAAGGCAGTAGATGATTATCAGGATTTACTTCGTATTTCTGTTGCAAGTCCCGGAAATGACCATCGTCTTGGTGCAAATGAAGCACCGCCTGCAGTTGTATCAATGTTCCTGGGAGAGGAACTCAGTGAAATTCTTGAGGCTATTGAAACAGGTAAAGCATACGATGCCCGTGAAAAAATACAAATGAAGATAGGTGTGCATGTAATACCGAGATTTCCGAAAGATACTACAGACCGTAACCGTACAAGCCCATTTGCCTTTACGGGAAATAAGTTTGAGTTCAGAATGCTCGGATCTGCATCATCCGTTTCCGATGTTAATGTTGTGCTTAATACTGCGGTTGCAGAAAGTCTCAGACAGTTTTCCGATGAACTTGAAAAGGCAACTGACTTTGAATCTGCGCTTCATAATCTTATTAAGCGTACAATAAAAGAGCATAAACGCATTATATTTAACGGCAACGGTTATGACCAGAAGTGGATTGAGGAGGCAGAGGCGAGAGGGCTTATGAATCTGCCCACAACGCCGGATGCACTTCGTCATCTTACCGACGGCAAAAATATCGATTTGTTTGAAACACATAAGGTTTATTCTGCTGTTGAAATGCATTCAAGACTTGAAATAATGCTTGAAAATTACCGCAAGATGCTTAGTATTGAGGCTCTCACAATGGTAGAAATGTCAAAGAAAGACATTATGCCTGCAGTATCAGGCTTTATCGGCAAAATAAGCAATAATCTTATTGCAAAAACAACTGCATTGGTAAATGTAGCTTCCGCTTATGAAGAAAAAATTGTTGAGGAAGCATCAAAACTTCTTGATATTATGCTTGAAAAAACGGATGAGCTTGAAAAAGCTCTTAAAGAAGCCGATTTAATAACAGATGCACAGACAGAGGCAGACTATTACCGTGATACAGTTATAAGAATTATGGATGAACTCAGAAATGCAGCAGACAGCCTTGAAGTAATCTGCGAAAGAAAAGACTGGCCGTATCCGGATTATAGTGAGTTGCTGTTCGGTGTGAGATGAGATAAATGTTTAAAAAACATAATTCAAAGTAAAAAAATTACAGGATGTGAAAGTTTTTTCGCATCCTGTTTTGTATAAAATGATATATACTACATACACTAAATCCGGGTGATTGATATGAGACCAATCAAAGAAAGAAATGAAGCAGATTACGCTGATGACGTTCTGAATAAAATTGATTCTGTAGCGTCAGCGACAGAATGTACCGGACTTATGTACCGTCCTCCGGAAACAGAGGAAGAGGCGGAAAGTTATACCGATATATATGTCGTGCCGAAGGCAGTCAACAGCGTAGAGAAAAAGCTGAAATAAAAAATCTGCCCCTTGAAAATTTCAAGGGGCAGATTTTTAAATGTATAGGGATTTGCATGAAATGTTTTACGAAAACAGCATTTTTATGAGTGCTGAAAGTATGCCTGATTTTGAGAGAACATAATATAGAAAATATATAATACCGCCAATAGCTACTATTGAAACAACTCCTTTCAGGCATCCTTTTGCAGTTTCAATATTTTCTTCTTGTTCACGAGCTTTTTGTCGGTTTTCTACATAAGAGTCATATTGCTCCTGTGCCTCTTCTACGGAAGCATATTCTTTTTTATTGAAAACTCTTCTGTTCAGTTCCAGATTGTCATAGGTTTCAATTAGTTCCTGCTGAAAATCAAGTAAATGGTAACTCTCGGCAAATTTATTATCCCACTTCTTTTTAGAATTCATAAATTTATATTTTATGAGAAGCTTTTCGCAGAGTTGGAATTTTTCATCTATCTGCACCGGAGTTTTAAAGGGCATTTCCGATACAGTTTGGAAATCATCTAAAAAATCTTCCAAAAATTTATTTTTAATGCCATTTTTAAAACCAAAATACACCGCTAAGTCAAAAACAGATTTGTCAGGATAAATGTCATACAGTGCATCGTAAAAATCATAAAAGTACGGATACATAAGAATACATTCAGTTAATTTTGACACTTTTTCATTGTCAGGAAGAGTAGAACTTACAATATTTTCGTATCTTGCATATGCTGTTTCAAAGTTGAAATTATATTTAGGCAGATCGCCTCTGGCAATTAAAAAGGAATATAAAGCCCATCCTACATTATAAACGCTCATTCTGAAGCTTTCCAGATATTCATTGAAGGTCTCTCTGTCGTTTAGGAGTTCATCTTTCATTTTTTTTATGCTGGCTCTGTCGTTTTTATCTTCTACCTCATCTTTGGCACTTCGGATAGCATCTGTTGCTATATTCAGTAATTCTGCCTGTACTGCTCCTTTTATTGCTCCGGATAAACCAAAACCTCCACCGGACCAACCTGCTCTCGATGAACGTTCAGCATTGCGTGTAAATGCTATATCAGACTCTTCATCCATAATTTCCGCATACTTTTCAGCATAATGTTCAGCAAGTGCTTTGTCCACATCGTAATAGTCCTCTTGATATTCGTCATTAAACCTATCGACATTGTAGTCCCAGATATCCAGCTTTATGAGGATATCTATTGCCATCTGAACAGCGACATTTATGTATTCATGTGATCGTTCATAAATTTTATTGAGGAAAACATCAACATCGTTAAGGTCTTTTACCTCACGGTACATATCTACTGAAAGCTCATGACCTTTTTCGTAAAAAGGCGATAAAATCAGATTTATAGCTTGAAGATTTTTGGAAATGTTGATTGTGGTGTCGGAAATTTCAAATTTCATATAAGATGTCTCCTTTGTAAAAGATATTGTTTGCTTTTTATTATGTAAAAAATTAAACGTATGAAACTTCGTTTGCACAAACGGAGAGTACGCCAAGGGGTGCAGGCTCAGCCTACTTTTTTAAATAAGTTGAAAATGCTTATTTCTTTCCAATCTATGAAAAAATATGACAATGCCGCTAAAATTAAAAGAACTATAAAAAACCAGTTTTCCTTAATGTACTTCACATTAAACTCCTCCTTCAAAAAAATTATAAATGTAAAAAGAGATAATTGGTATGCTTACTGCATACCAATTAAAAAAGAATCTACCATAGAATATAAGAAATACCCAAATAACATCAATGTTGCATTTATGGGGTTATATAAAACGCCCTCAATAAAGCTTTCCTGAAATGCTATGTTGATAATGCATCCGAAAACATAGCATATAGCCAAAAGAACAGTAGTTTTCGCTATTTTGTTTTTTATTGGGATTTTTATTTGGTCTGTAAAATTGAGAAAATTTGTGCCAATGGAAAAAAACAGAAAATTGTATGCTATGAGGAGGGTATATATCAGATAAAACAGTAAAATATCTTCCGGATTTTCCCTGGGACCTTCAGTGAATGCAAGAGCAAAGTAACCTAAAACAAACACCAGATAACAAAATACTGCAATAGTCATTTTATATATATTCCGCGTACGAAAACCTGGGATGATGTCAAGCAGCTTATACGAAGTGAAACGCTCTTTTGACACATCGCGTCGCAGCGTTTTAAGGTCTTTATATCTGGCAGATTGATTGATGGCAGTGCATTTTTTTATTATTTTGCCAACTTGCCCGCCGGGGATTTCTTCAATTGGAAGCTTGCCTGTAAGCATAAAATTATATACTGTTCCTATTGCATATATATCAGAGCGCGCATCAGTCTGGGCAAACCCGAATTGTTCCGGTGCGGCATAGCCTACCGTCCCTAAAATATCGGTATCACGGCTTTTTTTGTCTGTGATTTTGCGCGATATGTCAAAATCAATAAGCTTAAGCGTGCCATCTTTGGTAATAATTATGTTTTCCGGTTTTATGTCCCGGTGGACAATGCTGAATTTATGGAGTATGCTAACTGCATCTATAAGCTGAAGAATATAATCTTTTGCGGAGGATGATGTGTATAACTCTTGTGACACTGTTTCAAGAAGCGTTTTTCCGCTTATATATTCCATAACATAGAAGTCATCGCAAACCTCAGCAATCGCAGGAAAGTTTTCGTGCGGATTAGATGCAATATATTCGAGGAAATCTTTGATTGAAGGATTATAACTGCGTTTTACTAAAGTATGGTTCATAATAAAACCCCTGTTGAAAAAAATGGGAATTAGTAGTATAATAAATAATAACAAAGAACGAGGAGAATGTCAATATGAAAAAAACCGATGAACTCTTGAAAATTCTTACGGATAGTCATGATATAGACGGAGTTCTTCATGAACATGAGGAAGAATTTATTCAAGTGAGCGTTTCGGAGTATCTGACTGCATTGATAGAGCAAAAAAAACTTGTAAAAAGTGAAATTATAAAGCGTTCCGGAATTGACAGGGTATACGGCTATCAGATTTTTAACGGAACACGCGTACCGTCGAGAGACAAGCTTATACAGCTGGCGGTCGGTATGCAGCTTAATTTTGAAGAAACTCAGCGGCTTCTTGCATATAACGGATTTGCGCAACTATATGCAAAAAATCGACGTGACAGTATAATAATCTTTGCTATAAAAGAGAAGAAGACTGTTATAGAGTTAAACATTCTTCTTGACAAAAACAAAGAGAAAATATTCGAGTAATCAGTGGTAAGATGTAAATTTTAATTTGCATCTTGCTTTTTTTTTACAATTGTGTTACAATATATTATAGATAGTTATGTAGAGGTGAAAAAGATGAAAAGTTTACAAAGAATACTCATGGCAATTCTTATTGTGTCACTTATGGTGCCCTCTGCAGTTTTTGCAGAGACGGTGTCTTATTCTGATGCAGCAAAACTTCTCAGTTATGAAACTATAACGGATGAGGTTAGTTATGCAATCACAAAGGACATTGACCTTGACGCAGTAGCAGAAAAAATCGGTGCACCTGTTACGTGGAAAAGCTCCGATACATCTGTAATCACAGATGACGGTGTAATTACCCGTGACAATTACCGTAACGGAACTGCAACCCTTACTGCAACAGTTGGTACGGGGGCAGGTGAGGTTACAAAGACATTTGACTTTACCGTACTTGCAGATGCTATTCATACATATTATGCGGATACATTCTATTATCCGGAATATGAGGGTAAGCTTATCACAGATGCCACAAGTGCGTGGAAATTTACAAGAAAGACCACCCTTGACGGCGACGGTATGATTACTACAATTCAGAAAGACGATTCTGAAACCGTTAATTACTACACAAAGGGCGGTAGAACAGGTTATACAGAGGCTGTCCATTACACACAGCTTCCTTTCAATGATAATTATCTCGGTCAGCTTACCTGGGAAGCTGATATAATGTTTGACAATGAAGAAGGAACACATCAGCTCTATTTCATAGAATTCTACGGTAAGTATCAGGTTGGTCAGTATGTAGAGACCGCACAGATTGTGGATTTGCGTATTGATTTTGGTGCTAACGGAAAAATATATCCTTATACAAGATATATGAATGGAACAACAAGCAAACATAATGAGGTTTCCGGCACATATACTACGGCTATAAAGGAAGAAACCTGGGCAAGAATCCGAATTGATATGGACACAGAAACTCAGACTTATGATATTTATATTGATGATGCACCTTTTATTATGGACACACCTTTCTATGAAAAAGGCCGTGCAAATATAAAGAGGGATGAGTTTATCGGTGTTACATCTATGCAGTACGGTCCCTTCAGAACATATACAAGCGGTAACGCAATGTGCTTTGACAATATGTCTTTCAGGGATAATAACCGTCACTATGACGAAAATTCCGATGCTTACGAGCTTGCAGATAAGTTTGACTTCTCGTCCCTTACAGACGAAGATGCAGACAGTGTAACAGAGGAGCTTGACCTTTCTCTCGGCTCACTTCAGAGCTATATCAATTCAAAGGATATTACCGTTACCTGGGAAAGCAGTGACGAAAGTGCACTCAGCATTTCAGATGACACGGCGACCCCAATCCGCGGAAAATTACCTAAGCATCTTACACTTACTGCAAACATTGACCAGGCAGGAAAAACCTATACTGTTAAAAAGGTATTTAATGTAACTGTTATGCCATCTGATGATTATATCAAAGTTTACAACGTGTACAGAAATCTTACAGAGGAAACCTTTACAACAGAGCCTGCAGACAACATTTCAAAAGACCTTGATTTTTCAGAGTCACATATAAGTAAATATGCAGACCTTGACGGTGTCAGCCTTGAATTTGTTTCAAGTGATGAAGATGTTATTTCATCAACAGGTGTCGTAACAAGGGGTGAGGGTAATAAACCCTGTGAAATCACTGTTACAGTAACCGATGCCGATTCAGGCAAATCTATGATGAGGTCATTTAATTACACCGTTCTTGACAAGAACAAGTATGTGTATTATTCAACAAACTTTGCTTATCCCGACCAGGTTGAAGCGGAGGTTCCGAAGGTTTCAGGATGGACTTTACATAGCTCAAAATTCGTATCAACCATTGAAAAAGACGAGGAAAATTACCTCTTGAAATCTGCCCGTGATGAAAACGGAACAAGCACTGGGTCAAACCATAATTATTTAACGTTCCCCCGCGCAAGAGGTAATGTTTCCATCAAAATGGACGTTAAGTTTGATCATTATAAAGACCTTGCTAAGTATCAGTTCTTCATAAACGGTAAGTATATGAAAGGATCCACTCTGACAACTATGACGTGTGGTGAGGTTGCTTTCGAATATGATCTGTCAAGATGTCTTATCCGATATAAGAACGGCACCTCTGTAGTCACAGAAAATGTGTACACACTTCCCAGAATAGGCGAGTGGATGGAGCTTGAATTCAGAATGGATGTTCTTACACAGACTTATGATGTCTACATAAACGGTATTAAGTATAATGCACATTCAATACCGTTCTATTATGCAAACAGCACAAAAGAAGGGGAAGAAGCAATGAATACCTGCGTTGGCATAACAGGTATTTACTACAGTACATTCCGTACAAGCAAAAACAGTACTATTTATACAGATAATGTTGTTGTAACGGGTGAAAGATATCTTCAGTCAAACTGTGAAATATACGAAAACGGAGAAAAACTCAGAGAGCTTAAGTTTGTAAACGGTTTTGAAGAATGTAAGTACGACCTGGTAACAAGAATTGTAAACGATACTGATGCAGGTAAGAATTTTGACCTGTACGTTGCAGTTTACGATAACGGAAAACTTGTTTCGGCTAGAAAAAAAGCAGGTATTTCAATGGAAATAGGTGCTTTTGCAACAGAAACCTTTGAGGATATAGAAATCCCCAAAGACCTTGAAAAAACTGAAATAAAGGTATTCAAGATAGACAAAAATCTCGTTCCTGTAGAAGTTAATGCATACATTCCCTCAAATATACTGACAGATTACGAAGCTGAGGAATACTATTTTGAGGATACCGGAAGAACTATGACATATGTTGACCTTCATGGCAGTATTGCCTATAAGCCTTACTTCAACGCACAGTGCTGGTCTGCAGACAGCAGAAAGCTTTACTTCCAGGGCAAGGATTATTCTATATATGAATACAGCACAGATGATGACACTATCCGCTTTATCGCAGAGGGTAAAGGTTATTACGCCATAGTAACAACTCCTCAGAATAAGCTTATTTATTCAGCTAAGAATGGCAATATAATTGAAATGGACTGCGATACTTACGAAAAGAGAATCGCAGGAGAGCTTCCTGAAGGTCAGACAAGCGGTGGTAGTCAGCTTACAGTTTCAAATGACGGTAAGTATCTCAGTGTAATCTGGACAGATACCATAGGTGGTATGGAAAACGATGATACACTTAAAAACAGACGTTTTCCCGTGCTTGATATGGAAACAGGGGTGTGGAATACCGATAACTACTTCGGTTTTGAAGATGCGCCGCCGTACAATACAGGTATGAACCCGGCGTATCCCAATCTTCTTCTCTTTAACCACTGTGCGGTAGAGGGTGATACCCTTGACCGTAACTGGGTAATCGATACCAATACAGGTATTGCTACAAACAGATTCAAGCAGAAGGACTATACTTCAACTCTTACAGGTGAGGTTATTTCTCACGAAACATGGAGTTATGACGGTGAGCTTCTTTACATTGATAAGGCAACAAGCAGCAAAATTGGAATGGGCGGTGTAATGAGCTTTGATAAGGATGGTAACAATCGCCGTCATATCAATGACGATTACAGCTACCTCCACCTTGGTGTAAACCCTGTTAATCCCAGATTCATTGTAAGTGATACAGGCTACGGCTCCAATAAGACATCTCACATCGTGGTTGTTGACTGTCACAGCGGTAAGTCATACAAGCTTGCAACAACAAATCAGACAGGTGACGACAGTGTTGCTCATTCACATCCTGCATTCACACCGGATGGACAGAAAGTTTACTTTGGCGTATACAATGGTGACTACACATCAGCAGGTATAGGAATTATTGATGTGTCTGACATTGTAAATCAGCCTGACAGTATGGAGATTGTTGAGCTTTCAGACACCTGTAAAGCAGAAAGCTATGCAGGTATGAGCCACGAAATTACTGTTACAACTCTTGACGGTCAAGGCGGTTACAACATTGTAAACGGTAACTTTATGCGTGTTAACTACAAGGGCGCTGAACAGTCAAATGTAAAGGCAGATATTGAAATCACATACTTTGCAGACGGCGGTCAGGGTGAGCTTGGCTACTTTGTATGGATAGAAGACCCCGAAACACACAACTCACTGAATTTACACAAACGTACCTTTGACAAGCTTAATACAAGCAAGTGGGAAACAATAACAATCTCGTTTGATGATATTAACCTTGAAAATATGGGTCACATGGGAAGTGACTTCTATCTTAAGGGAATAGATAGTGACCTTGCAGTAAGAAGCGTTAAATTAACGCAGAAGTAAGGATATAAAAAATAATGTAAAAAAGGGATGTAAAAAAGTACAGACCGCATTTTTCCCTATCCCTAATGAAAAGGGGGTGTAAAGAAATCAAATTTCTTTACACCCCCTTTGTGTGTTCTGTTTTTTAAGTTTTGGTGTTAAAACTGCTGCGCCAAAATTAACGCAGGCAGATTTTTATTTAAGATTTAACTGACCGAGGCTTGCTTTTCTGAGATAGTCATTGATAAACTCATCAATTCTGCCATCCATAACAGCACCGATATTACCAACTTCGTAATTTGTTCTGTGGTCCTTAACCATATTGTAAGGGTGGAACACATAAGAACGAATCTGGCTGCCCCAGGCAATTTCTTTCTGAACGCCTTTGATATCTTCGATTCTTTCTTTTTGCTCTGCTTCGGCAAGTTCCATAAGCTTAGCCTTAAGCATTTTCATAGCAGCATCCTTATTCTGGAACTGGCTTCTCTCATTCTGACACGCTACAACAACGCCTGTGGGTATATGTGTTATACGA
Organism: Clostridia bacterium; assembly: GCA_045604905.1. Taxonomy (GTDB): domain Bacteria; phylum Bacillota; class Clostridia; order UMGS1883; family UMGS1883; genus UMGS1883. Next base: position 13,785 of record JAZUOX010000058.1, on the reverse strand, counting down.
ATAGCAGAGCTTGTCTTATTAACATGCTGTCCGCCTGCACCGCTTGCACGGTAAGTATCTATTCTGAGGTCATCAGGATTGATGTTAATTTCAATATCGTCCTCGATATCGGGCATTACTTCAACAGAAGCAAAGGAAGTGTGCCTTCTTCCTGCAGAGTCAAAGGGTGATATTCTTACAAGTCTGTGAATACCCTTTTCGCACTTTGCAAACCCGTATGCGTTAATACCCTCAATAAGGATGCTGGCACCTTTAAGGCCTGCTTCATCACCGTCAAGTATGTCAAGTATACTAACCTTGTAACCTCTTGACTCTGCCCACATAGTGTACATTCTGTAAAGCATCTGACACCAGTCCTGAGCTTCTGTACCACCTGCTCCTGCATGGAGTGTGATAATGGCATTGCTTTTGTCATAGGGACCTGAAAGAAGTGTTTCAAGCTTCATATTTTCAATTTTATCCTTGAGTGCTTCGAAGCCTGTTGAAATCTCTTCAAGCAAAGTATCATCATCTTCTGCTATTGCAAGTTCAACAAGGGTAGAAATATCTTCCCAGTCAGTTTTAAGGCCGTTAAAACGTTCGATTTTTGTGTTCTGCTCTTTTATTTTCTGCAGAACTCTCTGGCTATTCTTGACATCATTGTAAAAATCGGGAGCAAGGCTTTCTTCTTCAAGTTTTTTGACTGCTTCTTTTGCACCGTCTATATCAAGTGCAATACCGAGCTCGTCTATGGGCTTTTCAAGAGTGCCGAGTTCAAGTCGTATTTCTTCGTATTCTACTATCATATTATTCTTCCTTTCCCATACAACAGTTTTTGTATTTTTTACCGCTTCCGCAGGGGCAGGGATCGTTTCTGCCAACTTTTTCTGTTGTTCGCTTTACGGGTTTTTTAGTTTCGCTACCGTCACCGTGAGAGGTTTGGGTAGGTGTTGCTACCATTTTTCTTTCAATGGGAGATTGTGGCTTTGCATGAAAGAGCGCTCTTACTGTATCCTCACGGATAAGGGCATTCATATCCATAAACATTTCATATCCCTGAGACTCATATTCCTGAACGGGGTTATGCTGACCGTATGCACGGAGTGTGATGCCGTTCTTGAGCTGGTCCATATCATCGATGTGGTCCATCCAGCGGCGGTCAACACTTCTGAGCATAACAACTCGTTCCACTTCACGCATAGCCTCTCCGAAAAGCTCTTCCTGAGCCTTGTATGCAAGATTTGCTTTTTCTTTAATTTCCTCAGCTACTTCCTCGCGGGTAAGCTTGTTATAGTCGCGGCTTTCAAAGTCAAGTTCTCCGGGGGTAAAGAACATACCCTCAATGTAACTTATAAGACCTGCCATATTCCAATCGTCCGGATACTGTGCACTTGCATATGTTGACATTGCTGCATCTATTATTTCATCAACCATGCTCATAATTGAATCGCGGAGGTCCTCTCCGTCAAGCACCTTGCGACGTTGTTCATAGATTATGTTTCGCTGCTGATTCATTACATTGTCATATTGAAGAACATATTTTCTTGTAGAGTAGTTCTTACCCTCTATCTTCTTCTGTGAGCTTTCAATTACACTTGTAAGCATACTCTGCTCAATTGGCTCATCCTCAGGAAGACGAAGGGTGGATACCATTCTCTCAATTCTTTCTCCACCGAAAAGACGCATAAGGTCGTCGTCAAGAGCAAGGAAAAACCTTGATTTACCCGGGTCTCCCTGTCTGCCGCTTCGTCCGCGGAGCTGGTTATCTATACGGCGTGACTCATGGCGCTCTGTGCCGATAATATAAAGACCGCCTGCTTCTCTTACCTCATCAGCTTCCGAAGAAATTTCTTCTTTGTATTTATTGTAAAGCTCTGTGAATTTTGCACGGGCTTCAAGAATGTTTTCATCAGTTGTTTCTGCAAAACCGGTAGCTTCCGAAATAAGCTCAGGTGCATAGCCAAGCTTTTCCATATCTGTTTTTGCAAGATATTCGGCATTACCGCCAAGCACAATATCAGTACCACGGCCTGCCATATTTGTAGCAATGGTTACGGCACCCTTTTTACCTGCCTGAGCAACAATAAGGGCTTCTTTGTCATGATGCTTTGCGTTAAGCACCTGATGCTTTATGCCGCGTCTTTTCAGTACATTGCTGAGCTCTTCCGATTTGTCAATAGTAACAGTACCAACAAGTATTGGCTGACCTGTCTTATGAACTCTTTCAATTTCATCTGCAATAGCTTTCAGCTTACCCTGATGATTTTTATAAACCTGATCATTTTCATCAGCTCTGATAAGAGGCTTGTTTGTAGGAATTTCAACAACGTCGAGGGAATAAATTCCGCGAAATTCCTCTTCCTCTGTTTTAGCGGTACCTGTCATCCCCCCAAGTTTTTTGTAAAGTCTGAAATAGTTCTGGAAAGTGATGGTCGCAAGGGTTTTATTTTCTCTTTCGACCTTAACACCTTCTTTTGCTTCAATAGCCTGATGAAGCCCGTCGCTGTAACGCCTTCCTACCATAATTCGACCGGTGAATTCATCTACTATAAGTACCTCTCCGTCTTTTACCACATAGTTCACATCACGGTGCATAATTCCATGTGCGCGCATAGCCTGATTAAGATGATGGGAGAGAGTCATATTTTCAGGGTCTGACAGATTTTCAATGTTAAACGCCTTTTCAACTTTTTCAATACCTCTTTTTGTGAGTGTGGTTGTACGGGCTTTTTCATCTATGACATAATCTGCTTCAATATCATCATTATCTTCTTTGTCGTCAAGCTCCTTAAATTTAAGGGAGGACAGAGTGCGGACAAATTTATCAACAACTCCGTAAAGCTCTGTTGACTTTTCACCTGCACCGCTTATGATAAGAGGAGTACGCGCCTCATCAATAAGAATGGAGTCCACCTCGTCTATGATTGCATAAGCGTGACCTCTCTGTACCATGTTTTCTTTATATATAACCATGTTGTCACGGAGATAGTCAAAGCCGAGCTCGTTGTTTGTCCCGTATGTTATATCTGCCATATATGCAGCTTTTTTGTCTTCCGGTTCCATCTGGCTGACTGCAAGACCGACCGAAAGTCCCAAAAATCTGTATAATTTGCCCATCCATTCACTGTCTCGACGGGCAAGATAATCGTTAGCCGTAACGATATGAACGCCCTCTCCGGTAAGAGCATTAAGATAAGCGGGGAGGGTTGCAACAAGTGTCTTACCTTCACCGGTTTTCATTTCGGCAATTCTTCCCTGATGGAGCACTATACCACCGATAATCTGAACGGGGAAGTGGCGCATCTCAAGCACTCTCCAGGATGATTCTCTGACTGTTGCGAAAGCTTCAGGCAGAAGACTGTCAAGAGTTTCACCATTTTTGAGTCTTTCTCTGAATTCGTTGGTTTTTGCTGTGAGTTCACTGTCAGAGAGAGCCTTGAACTCTTCTTCAAGTGCCAGCACTTTATCTACAGTAGGCTGTATTTTTTTTAATTCACGCTGCGAATATGTTCCGAACAGCTTATCTAAAAAACCTGCCATTAAAATCTCTCCTTAAAAATATATCACACTACATTATAGCATAATGAAAGCAGAAAATCAATACTGTTTACAATGTGTTTTTAAAATTAACGATTCGGTTTTCTGCTTGAGTTTTTGTCGGATTTCTCCGTCAGAAAGCCTTTCCTGTATGCTGATAAAAGTGCAGAAAGTGTTTCGATTTTATGCAGAATTTCTGCGCCGATATCTGTATTTCTTACTCTTGTACGAACAGGATTTTTTTCAATAGTTATTTTGTTGGAGTGAAGGTCAAAATCATTTTCAATAACATCTCCGACAGATGTAAACGGCTGGTGTTGTGTGATTGAAAAACCGTAAGAATTGTTTATTAATGTATATCCTGCAATGCCGGTTGTTTGCTGGTAAGGCTTTGAGAATCCTCCGTCTATTACATAAAGCCTTCCTCCTGCTCGGATGGGGCTTTCTCCTTTTCCTGTTTTTACTGGTACATGACCATTTATAATATGTGCAAATGGTGAAGAAAGAGAGAAATCCTGAAGAATCTTGTCGCAGAATTCCGGATTCTCTATAAACCTGTAGTAGCTGTTTTTCGGCTCGCTGAGAAGAGATTTGTCACTTGTAAAATATGACTCAAAGGTGCTGCATTTTTCTTTGCCGAAAAGGGGAGATGCACTGCCGCACCACAGATACCAGAAAAAGTCTGTTTCTTCCGACGAAGTCTTTTTTGCAAAATATGACTCTCTCACAAATTTATCTGCAGCATCAAGGTAAGCTTTTCCGCAAAGAGGTTCTCCGAAAAAGGATACCTGCTGAAAATCTCCGTTACTGTTAAAAGGTATACATCCGTGGAAAAGCAGATTTCCGTTATGAATCTTATACATTCCACCGTTATTTATCATAAAACGAATATGAGACTGTAGCTTTTCACTGTGCACAAATGAATGACGTAGCGACTTTACTACTGCAGCTTCGCCGTCAGTAAGCTTATAAGGGTCAGAAAAATCAACTGTGGGAAAAAGACTGTCACAAAGAGGATAATCCACGCCATCGATATTCACTGTTTTTTTATCAGGATTGATTTTTTCCAACAGATTACGGTTTTCCATATTATATTGGGGATTCCTTTTTATAATCTGACCTTCTAACTTGAATTGAATCACAGAAATTGCCTTATGCATTTTTGCGGCAAATTCAGCATCATGGGTGTGGATGGCGTGTTTTCTGGAATCAAGGGGCATAAAACACTCACATTTATCGTCAGAATAGACCTCGTAAGCAAAATTTGCAAGAGGACGGGTATTTATTCCGTATCCGGTTTCAAGCACATCAAAATTGTTGTAGCGAAGAGAGTTTCTTACAACATTTGCAATACAGGCATTATTTCCCGACGCAGCACCTATCCACTCTATATCGTGATTTCCCCACTGAAAATCTATGGAGTGATACCCCAAAAGTTCTTCCATAATAAGATCTGCACGGGGACCACGGTCAAAGACGTCTCCCAGAATGTGCAGATGGTCTATGCTGAGTCGGCGGATAAGATTGGATATAGAAACGATGAAGTCTTCTGCCATATCTATGTCAATAATGGAATTTATAATCTGTGTGTAATATTCGTGCTTGTTTATTTCGGCGTCAGGAGTATGCATAAGCTCCTCAATGATATACGAAAACTCTTTATCCATTGCTTTTCTGACTTTTGAGCGGGTGTATTTTGATGCAATCATTCTGCAAAGCTCAACAAGTCGGTAAAGAGTAAGAGTATACCACTCTCTGTCAAGAGCTCCTGACTGTTTAAGATGGTAAAGCTTCTGTTTCGGATAATAGACAATTGTCGCAAGCATTTTACGGTCTTTTTCAGGAACGGTTGTGGCATAGAGGTCGTCTATTTTTGTTTTGATAACTCCGGAGGCGTTTTTCAGCACATGCAAAAAAGCCTCATGTTCTCCGTGAAGGTCACTGACAAAATGTTCGGTACCTTTTGGAAGATTAAGGATTGCCTGCAGATTTATAATTTCTGCCGACACCGCACGGATGGTGGGATAATCCTTTGATAAAAGTTCAAGATACTCAAGAGAAAAATTGTCTGTCATCAGAATACTCCTTTAATTAAAATAACCGGGGATGATAACACTTCCACTTATATCAAGAATAAAGTCACGGGATTTAATTAGCTCCGAAATTCCGAAAGAATCTTCAATCATTTCGCGGGAGCAGGTTGCACAAAGACCTTCGTGTCCATCGTGATGAAAGTCTGTTCCGCCTGTCACAAGCAGGCGGGGATTCTCTCTTGCAAGCTTTGTTGCCAGAGATATGCTTGCATTATGCCCCGGATGCATATTAAAAGCTTCAATTCCGTCCACATAATCAAGGTCACAAAGTGTTACGGTTTTGCGCAGAGGATGCGCCTGAAGTATAATATTTCTGTCGTTTTTGAATTCTCTGTAAAAAGTTTTATAGTCTGCAGAAAGATATTCCGCTGCACGGGCTACGTCATTTTCGTCAAGTCCGTATACAAGGTAGTCATTGCTGTTTTCAGGGAAACGGATTTCCAGCCCTAACATAACTTTGACACCATATTTTCTGCCATAATATACTGCTTCTGAATAATCGTTGAGGTAGTATGAAACAAAGTCAGAGAGTGTGGGATATTTTCCGGCACCCAGCTGTGTGAAGTGATTTGTCAATACAAATCCGTTAAAACCAAGTTCTGCATACTTTTTAACCGTTTCTTCAGGCGTAAAATCGGCGCAGGTGCTTACCGGGGAGGTGTGCACATGCAAATCATATTTATATTTATACTTTTTGAGACCTGTTATTCTCATAAAATTCACTTCCTAATGAAAAATAGTCGCAACAAACCGTTGCGACTATTCTTTTGATTATTTGTCCAGATTGAACTTCTTTCTGAATTTTTCAACACGACCGCCTGTATCAACAAGCTTCTGCTTACCTGTAAAGAAAGGATGGCACTTAGAACAAATTTCAACGAAGATGTTCTCTTTAGTAGAACCTGTTTCAATTACATTACCGCAGGCACACTTGATAACAGTCTGCTTATAATCAGGATGGATACCTTCTCTCACGACATTCACCTCTTTCCGAAAAAATGGATATGTTAAAAAATTAAACACTAATTCAGCAAGAGTCATTATAACACAAGAATTTCACGAATGCAACATTTTTTTTATAAAAGTTTGAAAATATTTTTAAGCATCAAAAAGTCGGCAAATTTATGGCAAATATTCTTGACAGTTTACATAAAAAAATATATAATATAAATATGTTTTAATGTGAGGTAGTTTTGCACATTGAAACTTAATATATATAAGGAGGTGTTACAATGGTTCACATTGCCATTGCTGCTGTAGTTGCGGCAGTTCTTGCAATTGCCTCCGGTTTGATTTGCTTTCGACTTGGTATATCATACAGAAAAAAGATAGCAGAAGCCGAAATTGGCAGTGCAGAAACAGAGGCTAAACGGCTTGTTGAAGAGGCAGTTAAAACTGCTGAAAGCAAAAAGCGTGAATCGCTTCTGAGTGCAAAAGAAGAGATTATGAAAAACCGCAATGAAGCTGAGAAAGAGCTTAAAGAGCGACGCGGGGAAATCTCAAGACAGGAACGCAGACTACAGCAAAAAGAAGAGACTCTTGATAAAAAAACAGAAACTCTTGAGAAAAAAGACGAGTTGCTGAATAAAAAAATCAAGGAAGCCGACGATGAAAAAGAAAAAATTGCAGGAATCCATAAGGCACAGATTGAAATGCTTGAGCGCCTTTCAGGACTGACAGCTGAAGAAGCTAAAGACTATCTTCTCAAGAGCGTTGAGGATGAGGTTCGTCATGAAGCTGCAATTATGATCAAAGACATTGAGACTCAGGCTAAAGAAGAAGCTGACAAGCGTGCAAAGAATATTATCAGTGCAGGCATTCAGCGTTGTGCAGCAGACCATGTTGCAGAAACTACCGTATCGGTTGTTTCGCTTCCCAATGATGAAATGAAGGGAAGAATTATCGGTAGAGAAGGTCGAAACATCAGAACACTTGAGACACTTACGGGTATTGATCTTATTATTGATGATACTCCGGAGGCAGTTATCCTTTCAGGATTTGATCCTATAAGAAGAGAAGTTGCCCGTGTTGCTCTTGAAAAACTGATTGTTGACGGTCGTATCCATCCCTCAAGAATTGAGGAAATGGTAGAAAGAGCGAAAAAAGAAGTAGATGCAACCATTAAACAGGAAGGTGAGCAGGCAACCTTTGATACAGGGGTACACGGCCTCCATCCTGAAATTATCAAGCTTTTAGGTAAGCTCAGATTCAGAACAAGTTACGGACAGAATGTGCTTAAACATTCTATTGAAGTTTCCCATGTAGCAGGTATTATGGCAGGGGAGCTCGGAATTGATGTCGCTACGGCAAAGCGTGCAGGCTTGCTTCATGATATAGGTAAGGCAGTCGACCACGAAATTGAAGGTAGTCACATTTCAATTGGTGTGGACATTGCTAAAAAGTACAATGAAAACAAGGAAGTTATCCATGCTATAGAGGCACATCATGGTGATGTTGAAGCTACAACAATCATTGCTTGTCTTGTTCAGGCAGCGGACGCAATAAGCGCAGCGCGCCCCGGTGCAAGACGAGAAAATATCGAAGCGTACATAAAGAGACTTCAGCAGCTTGAGGAAATTGCAACATCATTCAACGGAGTTGAAAAATCATTTGCAATTCAGGCAGGTCGTGAGGTTCGTATTATGGTTAAGCCTGAAGAGGTTGGCGACGGAGATATGGAATTTGTAGCACGCGAAATCGTTAAGAAGATTGAAAGTGAGCTTGAGTATCCCGGACAGATTAAGATTAATCTGATAAGGGAAACAAGAGCAACTGATTATGCGAAGTAAAAATTATAAACAAAAGGGCATTTCAATCGGAAATGCCCTTTGTTTCCCCTTAGAAAGGCAATTACAGATGAATATTTTGTTTATTGGTGACATAATGGGCAGAAGCGGCAGAGATGCAGTTTTTGAAATGCTGCCCGACATTAAGAACGAATACAATATTGACTATACAATCGCAAACGGAGAGAATGCTTCAGGCGGACTGGGTATGAATAGCCGTGGCTATGAGGAGCTTCGCCGTGCAGGGATAGATTTTTTCACAATGGGTAATCACACTTTTTCAAAAAAAGATGTGATAAGGCTTTTTGCAGATGGAGAAAACCTTATCCGTCCCGCAAATCTTGAGGGAGAAAACCCCGGTGAAGGTATGGCAATTGTAAATATAGGCAGTGGAGTAAAGCTTGCAATAATAAATCTTATCGGAAAGATATATATAAATGACAACAATGCGTCTCCTTTTTTTACGGCAGATGAACTTGTAGAGAAGGCAAAAGAAAAAACCCCTTTTATCATAGTTGATTTTCATGCAGAAGCTACAAGTGAGAAAGAAGCTCTCGGATATTATCTTGATGGAAGAGTAAGTGCCGTTCTGGGTACGCATACGCATATACAGACGGCTGACGAAAGAATTTTGCCAGGCGGAACTGCATATATTACCGATGTGGGAAGAACGGGTGTAAGGGAAAGTGTTCTCGGACTTGACAAGGATGTTTCCATAGCGAGGTTTATACTTCCGTCTGACCGGAAAAAACCGCCTTTTAATGTGGCAACCGGCAAATCACATATTTCTGCGGTGGTCATAAAAATTGATGAAGAAAGCGGAAAAGCGGAGGATATAAAAAGATTATGTATATTACAGAAATAGGCAATATAGCCCTTGAAAAAAGTCCGGTGCTGTCATTTTTTGGCTGTCTTGAACATGGTTTTACAACTCGAAGAGGCGGTGTGAGCAGTCAAGAGTATGAGAGCCTTTCGATGAGTCCATGGCGCGGTGATAGCATAGAAAATATCCGTGAAAATGAAAGAATTTTATGTGAGGCGCTGTCTCTTGACCTGACCCGTCTTACAGCAACAAAACAAGAGCACACCGATGTTGTTGAAATAATTGACGAAAACCGCATCGGTTACGGAATAAAGATTCCCTGGGAAAAGGGTGTTGATGCCTGCATCACCAAGGTTAAAAATATTCCGCTTCTTTGTTACAGTGCTGACTGTGTTCCGATACTTTTCTATGCAAAGGATATCGAAGCAGTTGCGGCAGTGCATGCAGGCTGGCGAGGCACAGTGAGCAGAATAGCAGAAAAAACTCTTGATAAAATGTATGAAATGGGAGCTCGTGGTGAAAACATTTTTGCAGCAATAGGTCCGTGTATTCACAAGTGTTGTTATGAAGTAAGCGGAGATGTTGCGGAGCAATTTGACAAAAAGTATTACAGCGAAGTATCGGGCGGTAAATATATGCTGGACCTTGCTGAGGCTAACAGAGATATTATTGAAAAATCCGGAGTAAAGGATGTGAATATATCTGTTTCAGATGCTTGCACAAAATGCAATAATGAGCTGTTCTTTTCACACAGGGGACAAGGTGGGAAAAGCGGTACTCTGGCTGGAATTATTTGTATGAGGGATTGATTATGTTAAAAAGAAACGGTTGCCTTACATTGGCTCTTATTTTAATATTGTGCGTATTCTGCGGAGGATGTTCTGAAGATGAAAAAAATGTAGGAGAAACAGAAAATACTCCTTCAATTGTGCTTCAGATGCAGACCCCGTCAGGATTTAATCCGCTGCTTGTGGAAAACCAGAGTGTAAGAGATGCTCTTTCTCTTTCTTATGAGCCACTTTTTGTGTTGAACGACAAAATGCAGCTTAAAGGTGTACTTGCAGAAAGTATAACAGTTGCAGATGACTGTATGAGTGCAATCGTAAAACTGAAAGAGTCAGTTTTATGGCATGACGGCGTTAAAATGACTGCGGCTGATGTGGTCCATACGGTGAACTTTATAAAAGAAAATCCAAGTTCTCCGTATTTTGTATGCGTTAAAAACATTGCGGATATTATGGGGATTTCTCCGCGTACAATCAAAATGACATTCAGCGAGCCTTATGCACAGATAGCTTACTCGCTTTATTTTCCTGTAATAGCATCGCATAATCCTGCTCCGGAAGAAAAAATTGTCGGTACGGGGCCTTATTGTGTTGAAAGCTACGCTGAAGCAGTATCGCTTAATCTTAAACATTTTGAGTCATGGCATGGCGGTGAAGTAAATGCAAAGAAAGTGGCTGTGTCTGTGGTGCGTGATATGGAGGCGGCTACATCTGCTTTCAATGCAGGCAGCATCAATACAATAACAAGCTCATCATTTGACTCGGAAAACAGTACCCCGAGGCCTGATTCAAAGCGGACGATATATAAGTCGTTGCAGTATGAGTTTGTGATGTTCAATCATTCCAGAAGGCAGTTTGCTTCCCCTGTTATCCGTTCAGCGATATCAAATGCAATTGACAGAACAAAGATTGCACAGGAGGCATATCAAGGGGTGGCACTCCCTGCAAATACTCCAATACATCCGGAATCTGCAATAATGGCAGAGTCCTCGGTAGGCAGTCAGTATAATCTTTCTGCAGCAAGCGAAGCCTTGTTTATGGAAGGATATTTTCTTAACGAATCAACGGGACTCCTACAAAATAAAAACCAGGAGAAGATTTCTTTCAGGTTGCTTGTTAACAAAGAAAATCAAAAAAGAGTGAATGCTGCTTATCAGATAGCATCACAAATGCTTCTTGCAGGTATAGAAGTAACTGTTACAGAGCTTGGTTATGAAAAATACATTTCAGAGATCAGAAGCGGAAACTACGATGCATACATTGGCGGAGTGACTCTTTCAAATATGTATGATTATGAATTCTTTTTTGATGCCGGAGACGGTATAACCGGAATTGAGTACAGCAGTGATTCTCTTACAGCGGCTATGGATGCCATAGCACTTTCACCGTCTGACGGAGAACTTTCAACGGCTCTTGTGAGCTTTGAGGAAGCGTTTCAAAGAGAGCAACCTCTCTGTGGTCTTGTTTTCAGAAATGACACTCTTTACACCGTGAATAATATTGAAGGAAAACTTGGTCCGAATACGGGTGCTCCTTATATAAATATAAACAAGTGGTCTGTTAAGTAAAAGACAGCATAGCTGACTTTTGAGAAAGGATGTGTTTAAATGAAAAAAACACTCATTATAATAATATCATTGTTAATAGCCTTTAGTCTTGCAATAGTGCTTTTCGTTGTAGGACTTGAATCGACCAGGGAGAGAATGGGAGAAAAGGAAGAAAAGCAGGAAACACAGAAATACCGGGAGGAAACAGAGAAACCGGATAAATCTGAAGATGCAATTTCCCACGATTACAAATACGAACCGGAGGAAGAAGAAAACAAAGGTGAAGTAATTGACGAAGAGAAAGAAGGTATCGTTATTGACGGCGATGAGACGTCGGACAAAAAAATCGAAGAGGAACAGAACTCAGAAACCTGGTATCGTGTAAGAAAAACAGCCGGAGATAAAAATTCTCAGATAGGCGCATTCAAAAGCTTGAATAAGGCAAAAGCACTTGCAGACAGCAATAAAAAAGACGGGTATGAAGTTTATGACGGTAACAAATGCGTGTATAAACCGTAACCATAAAAGCACCTCTGTAATATTATATACAGAGGTGTTTTCTTATGAATATTAAACAGATACTGATAATTGGCGGTGACTCCAGAATGGAGCATCTTGCAAAAGCTCTTGGCGAAGATGGGTATACCGTGGAAACGTTCACTGCCGCAGAGCCACTTAAAAATGCTGTGGACAGATGCGATGCGGTTCTGCTTGGACTTCCTGCTAGTAAAGATGATAAAACAGTGAATATGCAGGGAACGGAAAAAATACTGCTTAAAGATTTATTTAAACTGGTTGGTACAAATAAACTTCTTCTTGCAGGGAAAATGTCAGACAGCATGAAAGCCGTTGCAGATGTATTCGGAGTAAAATGGGTTGACTATTTCATGCGCGATGAGCTTGAAATTCTTAACGCAATTCCTACTTGCGAGGGTGCAGTCCAGATAGCAATGGAAGAACTGCCTGTAACGCTTTTTGGAGCAAATGCTCTTGTGACCGGTTTTGGAAAAGTGGCAGAACCTCTTTCTGTGATGCTCAGGCACCTTGGGGCAAATGTCACTGTTTGTGCAAGAAAGGTTTCTGCAAGGGCAAAGGCAAGAACAATGGGACTCAGGACAATTGATTTTTCTCGCCTCAGAGACCATATTGCAGAGGCAGATGTGGTTTTTAATACCGTTCCTGAAAAAATAATCGGAAAAGACGCCCTGAGAGAAGCAAAGAACACTCTTATAATTGACCTTGCTTCAAAGCCGGGCGGAGTAGACCTCGAAAAAGCGGGCGATATGGGAGTCAGAGTAATATGGGCACTGGGACTTCCGGGGAAGGTGGCTCCCGTCACATCAGGTAATATAATTAAGGAAACAATTCTCAATATTTTCAGCGAACTGGGTGAATAGTATGAATGCAGACAGCATACGGCTGGGCTTTGCATTTACCGGGTCTTTCTGTACAATGAGAGTTGCTACAGATACTCTCCGTGCAGTTAAAGAAAAAGGCTACGACATATTTCCGATAATGAGCGAAACTGTATATTCCACAGACACACGGTTTGGTAGATGCAAGGATTTTATTGACGAAATTGAAGATATAACTGAAAAACGAATTATTTCTACTGTTACGGCGGCAGAGCCAATTGGTCCGAAAAAACTTATAGATGCACTTGTTATTGCACCTTGTACGGGCAATACACTTGCAAAAATAGCTCTCGGTATAAATGACGGTTGTGTGCCGCTTGCTGCAAAGGCAACACTGCGCAATAACTGCCCCGTAATCATAGCACCGTCAACCAATGATGCTCTCGGAGCAAATGCAAAAAATATCGGTCTTTTGCTGAATACAGAAAATATTTACTTTGTGCCTTTCGGTCAGGATGACCCCATAGGAAAGAATAACTCGCTCATAGCAAAATGGGATATGGTTATTCCGGCAATAGAAAAAGCGCTTGAATACAAGCAGATACAACCTGTTATCAAATGAATAAAAGAGGGCACAAGCCCTCTCAGACTGTCGAAAAAGTCGGTCAACCACAAGCAGAGAATGAAAGTAAAGGCTTCCCCTTGAGGGGAAGCTGTCACCGTCAGGTGGCTAATGAGATGTTATCAAGCAATTAGTGTTTAATAAAATGGCTACAAACTGTAGTTTGTAGCCATTTCTGCTTGTTTTCACCGAACACGCCCTCTACCGTATCCACATACGCCGACGAGTTCGTGTTCGATGAATTTACCTTCCTTTTTC
>JAZUOX010000057.1:0-3807 GCA_045604905.1 Clostridia bacterium | reverse complement strand
ATATCGCTTGTGTCAACAACGTGTGTAGGCTGATATTTTACTACGATATCGCCGCTTGTTGGTCTGACACCATCTTCTCTGTTAAATACGATTCCAACATTTTCTCCCTTAACGGTTTCGTCCATGGATTTATTAAACATCTGCAAATCTTCTGCAACGCCTATTGCGATAACCTTGCCGTCCCTTATAACAGAAACCTTTTCGCCTTTTTTAAGGATACCGTCTGCCACTCTGCCGATAAGAGTATTCTTACCTGATTCTAAAGTCCAATCATCAACGGGCATTGAGAAAGGTCCGTAAACCTTAACTGCATCGGTTGTAACTGTAGTTCCTTCGCTGTCGGTAATCTTACAGGAAATTGCCGTGCCTAAAAGTGTATTTTCCTTTTCAATGGAAAGTATAAGTGCTGCACTGTCCGCATCCTTTACATAATCGCCATTTTCAATTTTAGTTTTCTGATTTCTGTAACCATTGTACTGCCATTCATATGTATAAGGTGCTTTTCCTCCATATACCTGAACCTCAAGCTCATATTTTGAACCATATTCTTCCGCCTCTGAGCCTTCGGGCTGCTTGTGGATGGTAAGAGGTGTGTCCAGAATGTACTCCTGACTTCCGCCGTCAAAAGGTTTGGTTGGTGTGACAGAAACACCGGGATCAACCGTCTGAGTAGGATCCTGAACCCCAATCTGAGGATCTTCAGGAGCTATATTTATCGGTTCATCTTCTTTTTCTTCGGTGTTCTGCTTAGTATTATCCTTTTCAGCATCTTCATCTTTATCTTTGTCTTCGTTTTCTTCGGTTTTGTTTATTATTTCTTTATCGTTGTCATCCTCTGTGTTTTTATTACTGTCGGGATCAGACATATCAAACTTTACTCTACTACCTTCATCCATCATACGGGAAATAATTGCAGCAACCTCGCTTCTTTTGATATTATCATCAGGCTTGCAGTTGTGAAGTGCATCAACGCCTGTTAAAATACCTGCACGATACATCTTATACACATAGTGAGCATATGTAGCTCCTGACTTAACATCAAGAATACTTCCGTTTGGAATATTGTTTATTTCTTCAAATGCACTATCAGGAAGAGCACTTGCAAAGATTTCTATGTATCCCGCTCGTGTAGCATTTGCGTTATAGTCATAATTCTTTTTGATTATGTTATTGATTTTGCAGTAATCAACATAAGGCTGATACCAAGGAGTACCTGATGTAAGGGTAACATTACCATTTAAGTAAACCTGACTCATACAAGCCGCAAGCTTGATTGCTTCTGCGTATGTAAGTAGGTCATCAGGCTTAAATTCTGTTGCACTCTTACCGTTGATGATGCCTGTGTAAACAGCTCCCACTACTTCATCGTGGTACCACGCATCTTCAGGGACATCAACAAAAGGATTTACAAGTTGGGGATGACCGCAAACTGTACATTTACCATCTTTGAAAGTGTGCTCGCCAACATTAAAGAGTTCAAAGCATACCTGACATTCTTCATAGTGGCTGTTCATATTTGCCATTTTCATAAGTTGATGTTCGTGTTCTCCGTATGCAGCAAAGGCAGAAGTTGCCATTGTAAGCATCATGCATAGTGCTAAAATAGATGATAATATTTTTTTCATATTTGTTTACCTCTTTTTTTATTTTATATTATTTATTATTTACGGCATAATAACTATCATATCCGACTGATTGGAATTGTTTTCCTCAAATTTGACATTGGCATCAGCAGCCACAATAACATAAGCCTCATTTGACACTCTTCTTACGCCTTTTTTATCTGTTACAATACAGCTGAACTTGTAATCAGATGTAAGCTTGTTTTCATCAACTGCAACTGACAAGGTATCTGTATAATAGCCTTCTGCCCATGGAAATGCTTCTGTAATCATTAGTGGGATTTCATTATCAGGAGTCTGTATCAGCCATTGATATGTAAATGGTCCGTTTTCACCTTCTGCCACTACCTTAAACTTTGCTTTTTCTGCGTGTTTTGCGCTCACATTTTTTGGTTGCTCAGTTATAACAATATCCTTAGGAAGTAGCTTTGCCACATTTGAACTTACGCTATAACTTCCTTGTGTTACTTCACATTTGTATTCACAGTGACTTATGAAATCAGCCTTCTCAACCTGTATTTTCAGTGTTGATGTTGTAGCACCCTTTGCCCATGTGTCGGTCGGCTCGATTTTTTTCCAACCGTTTGTGTTGTCATTTTTTATGTACCACTGATAGGTTGCATCGCTGTTTCTCGTACGAGCATAGAATGAAACTTCTTCACCATAGTTTGCACGGACAGTATTTGGCTGATATGCGAGATACGGTGTTGTTTTAGGAACAACATACATATTACTTGCTGTTTTGGTAAAGCCTGTAGCATCAGTTATTATGCACTTATATGTCATACGTTTTGAGAACTCAGCTTCATCGACAAGGATTTCTACCTTGCCCTCATCTACTTTATGATTGTTATCGCTCTTAAGTTCTGTATAGTCGCCAAAGTTTTCACTTTTATACCATTCATATGTGTATGGAGCTTTGCCACCGAAAACGTTGACCTGCACATATGTTTTATCTCCAACATCTGCGGAGTATCTGCAAGGTGTAATATGCATCCATGCCTTAAAGCCATAATTGCCCATGTTTATAAGTCTTTCTGCCAGTGTTTCTCCAAGATTTTCAACTACCCATGAATCATATGGTATTGCCTCAGGATTTTCTATCAGGATTCCGCAATAATCGTTTTCCTTTACCTCATCAATGGATTTTTTGAACATTTCAATTTTTGTAGCAACGCCGAAAACCTCAATGCCGTGTGATGGCATATGCATTGAAACTGTTTCGCCGGCTCTTAAGGCACCTTTTTCAACTCTTCCTGTGAAAATGTAACCGGAATTGTATTTGGTAACATTCTCGGGCTTGAAAATGAAGGCTTGCTCAGGCAATGTCACATAATCCGAAGTCACTCCCTGACCAAGAGCATCGGTAACCTTACAACGGATCTGGCTTGTGAGCGGATTGTCCATGCTGAAGGTTACGGAAAGGGTTTTTGTTTTTGCACCCTTAATGTATTCACCGTTTTCCAGAGGAGACCACTGATTATGCCAGCTCCGTGCACTCCATTCGTATGTATATGGAGTTTTTCCTCCGGTAGCAGTTACGGTATATTCAAGCTTTTCGCCCTCGTCTGCTCCGTCAATCTGCAGGGGCTGAACTGCGATTTCAAAAGGTTCATACATATCAGTTGTTTCTACCTTTTGTGCTGAAGATTCTTCTTCCTTGATTTCAGGAGCAGGTTCTGCATCCTCTGGAATTTCAAGCTTTTGTTCTTCTTTTGGTTCTTCAGTTTTAGGTTCTTCTGTCTTTGGTTCTTCGGCTGTTGTTTCCATACTGAACTTAACACGCTTGGTTTCATCCATCATTCTTGTAATAATTGCCGCAACCTCACATCTTTTGATGTTATCCTCCGGCTTGCAATTGTGCTTTGCATCCACACCTGTCAGAATTCCCGCACGATAGAGCTTGTATATACTGATTGAACTCTCGTGAACCATAGGAACATCGGGAATAGAACCATCAGGAACATTATTTATTCCTTTAAGAGCCTCGTCGGGAAGGGCATTTGCAAATATTTCCATATATCCTGCTCTTGTAGCCTTTTCGTTAATGTTACTAACCTTATAGAAAAAGTTTTCTGTTATTATTCCGTGGTCTTTGGCATAATCAACATAAATTTGATACCAAGGATTTCCTCCGGGTACAAGATATACGCTTCCGTCTTTGTAAAGCTGATACATACAAGTT
>JAZUOX010000056.1:0-10207 GCA_045604905.1 Clostridia bacterium | reverse complement strand
GAACGGACAAACGGAACTTCAAATCCCTTTATGAAGGGATTTGAAGGTTACCCGAAGGCGTACGAGGGTACGTCGAGAGGTGACGTTTGTTCGTAGCAAAAAGGCTCAAAAACGAAGAAAAATCGAATAAAATGAGATTTTTCAACAAAATTGACTTATTTTGGAAATTAACCACTACCCAAAATTCGTATTTTTATCGCCTTTTTGTGGTCTGGACTTTTTTTACATCCCCTCTTGCTTGAATTCAAGCGTTTTTTGATGTTATTTTCTTTATTACAAAGAGTGTTAACACAGTGATAACAATACCGATAGGAAGAAGTATGAATGCATTCTGTACAAATGCTGCAAGGAGATAACATACGAATGAAATAGCAGCAACAAGAATAGCGTAAGGAAGCTGTGTGTTAACGTGGTTAATGTGGTTTGACTGGCTTCCTGCTGATGCCATAATAGTTGTATCTGAAATGGGTGAGCAGTGGTCACCGCAAACAGCACCTGCCATACAAGCAGAAACTGCTATAATTGTAATTTCACTGCTGAATCCACCGAATGCTGCTACAACAATCGGAATAAGGATACCGAATGTACCCCATGATGTACCTGAAGCAAAAGCAAGTACACAAGCAACAAGGAATACAATTGCAGGAAGGAAGTTAACAAGACCGGCAGCTGAACTCTGAACGAGAGCAGCTATGTAATCTGCAGCACCGAGAGAGTCTGTCATAGCTTTAAGAGTCCATGCAAATGTAAGAATCATAATTGCAGGAACCATAGCCTTGAAACCTTCCGGAACACATTCCATACATTCTTTAAAAGTAAGAACTCTGCGAGCGAACATATAGAGAATTGTGAATACAAGTGCAATTGAAGAACCGATTACAAGACCTACTGATGCGTCGCTTCCTGCGAAAGCGTCAACAAAGTTTGTTCCGCTGAAGAAACCACCTGTGTAGATCATGCCGAGTACACATGTGATGATAAGTACAATAACGGGAAGAACAAGATCAATAACCTTACCCTTTGAGTCGGGATTATCGTTCTCAAGAGATTTAAATACTTCTGCATCGTCAGATGAGAAAAGGTCACCGTTTTCAGCATTAGCTTCATGCTTTTTCATAGAGCCAAAGTCAAACTTCATAATTACAAGAGAAAACATCATTACAATTGTAAGAAGTGCATAGAAATTGTAGGGGATAGCTCTGATGAAAAGCTCAAGCCCGTTCATACCTGAACCTTCTGCAAATCCCGCTACTGCTGCAGCCCATGAAGAAATGGGAGCGATGATACAAACGGGAGCTGCCGTTGCATCAATAAGGTAAGCAAGCTTAGCTCTTGAAATTTTAAACTTGTCTGTTACAGGGCGCATAACTGAACCAACTGTAAGACAGTTAAAGTAGTCGTCGATGAAAATGAGTACGCCAAGAGCGATGGTTGCACACTGTGCGCCAATCTTTGACTTAATCTTTGTGGAAGACCATCTTCCGAAAGCTGCGCTTCCGCCGGCCTTATTCATAAGAGCAACAATTGCTCCGAGAATAACAAGGAACACAAGGATACCAACATTCCATGCGTCGGAAAGTGATGCGATGAAACCGTCAACGAGCATATGATTCATTGCGGTTTCAAGATTGAAGTTTGCGTAAAGAAGAGCACCGGAAAGTATTCCGACAAAGAGAGATGAGTAAACCTCTTTGGTGATAAGTGCAAGCACGATAGCAACAACCGGGGGAACAAGCGCCCAGAAAGTTGAAGCAAACTTGCTTACATGCTCTGCTTCTTCACCTTCAGCAAATGCAAGGATTGCAGTTGCAAGTACCATAATGAATGTGAAGAAGGCAAGAATGTTCTTTTTGTTTAAAAATTTCATTTTAAACCCTCCTAATTTTATTAAATAAAAAAGGTATAGGTGCAGAGCGCACCTATACCATAATAATTGAATGATATAAAATATTGGATAGCGCTCCACGAATGTGACAGTCTGCAATATGTTGTATTACAGACCAGCAGAAAGATTGAACATTAATTCTTACTGCTTCGGCGGAAGCTCCTTTCAGATCGCACGAGAATGTTCCTTAATAAGCAAGTCTTACTGATAGATTCCGCACCTCTACCAAATTTATTTCCCTTATTTTAACATATTTTGACACTGCTGTCAACACAAAGTGACAAATTGTGTAACGAAAGGAAAAAACAACATTATTGAAAGTCTAAAACAACGTAAACGAAAACGGTAAAGAATAAAAACGAAATATAAACGAAAGAAAAATGATGAAATTTATCAAAAAAATGAATTTTTTTATTGACATAAAATCTATTTTGTATATAATTATATTGTAAGCAATTTCCCGATGCAGTTTTGCAAAAGGGACTAAATTATAAAAAGAAAGAGGTTTTTGCTATGAGTAAGAATTGGGCAAGCGTTGATCTTACAACAGTTCCCAATATGGTATCGGCTACAGTTCCCGGTCCCAAATCAATCGAGTACCATGAGAGATGTGCTAAGTACATGAAGGGTTACTCAAGCCAGGTTAAGCTTTTCCCCGTAACATTTGAATCAGGTTACGGCTACACACTTAAGGACGTTGACGGAAATACATACCTTGACTTCTCATCAGGTATTTATGTAACAGGTCTCGGTCACTGCCATCCTAAGATCAGTGAAGCTGTTGCTTTCCACGCTAAGAACCTTATGAACTGCCATGACTTTACTACAAAGGTAAAGATGGAGCTTGTTGAAAAGCTTCATGAAATCACAGGCGGACGTTTCGGTGGTTTCCAGTTCTACGATTCAGGTACGACAGCTGTTGAAGCAGGTCTTCGTTGTGCAAGAGCTGCTACAGGCAAGCAGGAATTTATCTCTTTCTGGAGAGACTTCCACGGTAAGACATACGGTGCTAACTCACTTGCGGTAGTTGGTCCCGACACACATATGAGAGCTCCCGGATTTATGCTCGTTCCCAGACCCAATCCCTACCGCGACTTCTTCGGCAGAACTCCTGAAGAAGCTTGGAAGGATTCTTCACCCTACATCAAGATGATTGAAGGTACACTTGACAATCAGTGTGCTTCTGGCGGTAAGAATGTTGCTGCAATCGTCCTTGAGCCTATCCAGGGTTGGGGTGGTACAATCATTCCTCCTGCAGATTTCCTTCCCGCACTTCGTGCTCTTTGCGATAAGCGCGGTATCCTTCTTTTCGCTGACGAAGTTCTTAACTGTATGGCTAGAACAGGTAAGTACCTTGCTATGGATCACTGGAATGTAACTGCAGATATCACAACACTTGGTAAGGGCTTTGGTAACGGTTTCCCTGTTACAGCTCTTGCAGTATCAGAAGACCTTGCTCCCGCAATTGAGAAGATTTCTGCGTCTTCAAGCTACGGCGGTAACCCCATGGCTTGTGCTGCAGCTCTTGAATCAATTAAGGTTATTGAAGAAGAACAGCTTAACGAGCGTTCTGCTCACCTTGGTGAAATAATGCTTAAGAAGATGGAAGAAATGAAGGCTGCTCATCCCATTATCGGTGATGTTCGTGCTATCGGATGTCTTCAGGCTATGGAAATCGTTAAGGATCGCGATACTAAGGAGCCTTTCGCAGAAGCTGGTACAATGATTTACCAGAAGGCTTTCGAAAAGGGTCTTGCTTGGGTACCGTCAGGTCACATCCTTCGTATGTCACCTCCGATGATACTCGACGACGAAGCTGCGCTTAAGGGTCTTGCAATCATTGAAGAAGCAGTAGCTGAAACTGAAAAGCATTTCGGTTATTAATAACTAAAAATCACAAAGGGCCGTCGCATTTTGCGACAGCCCTTGTGCACTTTAAAAAGCACATAAAAATGAAAGGAAAAATACTATGAAAACAGTAAGATTTGGTCTTATCGGCTGCGGTCTTATGGCAAGAGAATTTGCTTCTGCTGCGGCAAGATGGTGTCATCTTACAGAAGATGTTCCGAGACCTGAAATAGTTGGTATCTGTTCAGTAGTTCCCAAGGAAATGGAATGGTTCCAGAAGAACTTCCCCGATATCAAGTATTCAGTTTCAGACTATAAGGAGCTTCTTGACAAGGAAGACATCGACGCTATATATTGTGCAGTTCCTCATAATTTGCACGAGCAGTTCTATATCGATATCATTAAGAGCGGTAAAGCTCTTCTTGGTGAAAAGCCTTTCGGTATCGATAAGAAAGCTAACGAAAACATTATGAAAGCTATTGAGGAAAATCCCAATACTTTCGTTCGTTGCTGCAGTGAGTTCCCCTATTATCCTGCTATGCAGACAATGATTAACTGGTTTAACGAAGGTAAGTTCGGTAAAATCCTTGAAGTGCATTGCGGATTTAACCACTGCAGTGATATGGATACAAACAAGCCAATTAACTGGAAGAGAATGGTTAAATTTAATGGTGAGTACGGTTGTCTTGGTGACCTTGGTATTCACACACAGCATGTGCCTTTCCGTCTCGGCTTCAAGCCTAAGACAGTAAGAGCGCACTTCAGCAATATTATCAAGGAGCGTCCCGACGGAAAGGGTGGCACAGCAGTTTGTGACACATTTGATAATTGCACAATCTTCTGCACAACTCTTAATCAGGATGGTGACGAAATTCCGATTACATTCGAAACAAAGCGTATGTGCCCCGGTTCTACAAACCGTTGGTTTTTTGAAATTTATGGTATGGATTGCAGCGCGCGTTTCTCTTCAGACGATGCTAATGCATTCTACTACACATCTTCATGGGGTAAGGAACAGTCATGGAACCGTATCATAATTGGTTACAAGCCTATGATTCCTACAATCACAGGTCCTATTTTTGAATTCGGTTTCACTGATGCTATTCAGCAGCAGATTGCGGCATTTATGCTTGAATATTCAGGTGTGGAAGTACCTTTTGGTCTCTTCAAGCCTGAAGAAACTGTTCTTTCTCACACACTTGCAACAGCAGCTCTTAAGTCATTCTACAACAAAACTGTTGAAGTTATTGACTGATAAATACACTAAAAAGGAGGAAAACAAATGTTAGTTAATATGAATGAAGTTCTCAGACCGGCAAAAGCTAACAAATATGCTGTTGGTCTGTTTAACGCCGTTAACCTTGAACTTGCTCGCGGTATCATAGCAGCTGCAGAAAGCACTCGTTCACCGGTTATTATGGGTACTGCAGAGGTTCTGCTTCCTTACGGACCTCTTGAGGAAGTTTCTTACTACCTCATCCCTATGGCAAAGAAAGCATCTGTTCCCGTAGTTGTACATCTTGACCACGGTCTCAGCTATGACCTTTGTATCAAGGCTCTTAAGCTTGGATTCTCTTCTGTTATGTATGACTGCTCAACAGACAGCTACGAGGAAAATGTGCGCAAGGTTAAGGAAATGGCAGATATTGCACATTCCTATGGTGCAACAATCGAAGGTGAGCTTGGTCACGTTGGTGATAACGAAGGCTCAGCAGAGGGCAGCAGCCATCTTGCAGATCCTTCTGCATACTTTACAGATCCCAAGCTTGCAAAGGATTTCGTAGATAAGACAGGCGTTGATGCGCTTGCGATTGCAGTTGGTAACGCACACGGTGCTTACAAGCTTCCTCCCAAACTTGATTTTGAGAGAATCCGCACAATTGCAAATACTGTAGATGTTCCGCTTGTTCTTCACGGTGGCAGCGGTCTTACAGACAACGATTTCAAGCAGGCAATTGCGGAAGGTATCAGCAAGGTTAACATCTTCACAGATATTAATGTTGCAGCAGTTGAAGCTGAATTCAGAAAGTTCCACAGCATGGACAAAGGTATTATCGACCTTATTCCTGCAGCAGTTGAAGCTGTTAAGCTTGAAACAACAAAGAAGCTTGAGCTCTTCAGCAGTACAGGCAAAGCTGATATTAACAAGAACTTCTCAATGTCACAGGATAACATTGACCTTGTTACAAAGCTTGTTACAGAAGAAATTGCAAAATACCTCAAGAAATAATTAAAACTATAAAAAAGAAGTCGCATATGGCGAGTGTTCTTAAGGACAGAAAAGTGCACAGTTTATTGCTGTGCACTTTTTTTATATTCCGACGGCGAAACCCCCGTTGCTTTTTTAAATTCTCTGCTGAAATGAGACATTTCGTCATATCCGGCCTGATTAGCTGCTTCTGTTACCGAATACATTTTTGACTCCAGAAGCTCTTTCGCCATTGTAATTTTAAGATTGTTTATGTATCTGACCGGCGAAACTCCGTAAAAGCCTTTGAAAATTTTTCTGAAATATTCGGATGTAATATTGCACATTTCCGAAAGTGCCTCAATGCTTATGGTATCTTTGGTATAATTTTCATGAATATAATCAACTGCAGGTTTTATTAAATCAAGTTTTTTCGCAGGCAGATACTCAGAAAAATATTCCTGTTGCATAGCATAAATAATGTTATACAGTTCTGCTTTGCATTTCAAAATGTATCCGTTTTTCTTGTGTTTCCAGATTTTACTTGCAGTACGGAAAGACTCAGTTATTTCACTATGATTCTTAGCCTTTACGACAAAAGGTTCAAATGCCGTATCTTCATCAAAATCAAAGTTAATTGCATAGCAGTCACCGATTGATTTTGCAGCAACTGTGTAATTGGAATTCTTTGGAAGATAAATAATATCATTTTCCTTTACAGTAAGCATTTTCCCGTCTGAAAAAATATATATCTTTTCTCCGCCCTTATGAATTGCGAGTCCGTGACTTGGTCTGTTTTTATGTATGGCATCGCCCGTTCCGGCAGCTACAAATATTGCAAGAACAATCTTGTTGATATTAAAATCAGAATTCATAAATTTTTTCATCAAACCACCTCGTATACATTGTACATTTTTGTTTTGAAATGGTCAAGTAATTTTGAATTATTCATTTACAAAAATGATATTTTATGGTAAAAATAAGTAGACTACTCAAGAGGTGATAGTATGGAATACATCAAAAACAAAGACTACGACTACATAATGAACAAATATCATGATGTATCACAGCCCTTTGACGGACATTCAAGATTCATCAGAAGAGACGAGCTTTTTTCTAACGATACAGGTATAGACGGCAATAAAATCCGGGAAGAAATCGTCCGCCGCGACGAGGAAATAAAGCATCTGTCCCATCCGGTAAGAAAAGCAAAAGCTTTTGAATTTATTCTGAAAAACACAAGAATTTCCTGTGACAGCAGGGACATTTTTCCGGCAATCAATATGATTGACCGTCCACTCAACTCCACTATTGTAAAAAAATGGAGAGAAGAGGTTTTCATGGAAATTATTCCCGAAACCGAAAAGAAACGAGCATCTATGGAAAGAGCCGGAATTGTGACTATGTGGCCCGACTATGACCACAGCGTACCAGTTTGGGACAGAGTTTTCGGACTCGGTTTTTCAGGTCTGCTCCGTGAAAGTGAAAAAATGCGTTTATCAAAAGCTCGTACTGCTGAAGAGGATGCATTTTTCGAAGGAATTAAAATCACATATACCGCAATTATAAATTTCATTGGCAGACTCTATGCCTTTGCCGCAAATACAACCGGTTCTGAAAAAATGGCAACTGCCCTGAAAAACATAAAAGACAACCCACCTGCGACATTTTATGAAGCTCTTTTGGTTGACTATATTTATTTTATGCTCAGCGAGCATATCGAAGGTCTGCAGGTTCGCTCACTGTGTAATTTTGATAGAATATTTATTAAATATTACAAAAATGATTTGGCAAACGGAGTTGCCGAAGAAGAAATCCGCACCGACCTTGCATACTTTTTTCTGCAGTTCACCGCTATTGGAAACTATTGGAACCAGCCTGTTTTCTTAGGTGGATGTAAAGAAGATGAAAGTACCGAAATAAACGAACTTTCATATCTGTTCCTGGATGTTTATGACAAAATGAAAATCTACAATCCTAAAATACAGATAAAGGTTGCAGACAGCACTCCGAAGGATTTTCTGCTCAAAGCCCTTGATATGATAAGACGCGGAAACAACTGTATTGTATTTGTTTCCGATGCGACCATAAGAAAGGCACTCGTGCGTGCAGGTGCTACGGAGGAGCAGGCACGCATGTGCAATATCAAAGGCTGCTACGAATATTCTATTCAGGGCGGTATGGAGTGCGGAATGAACTATCTGAATCTTTTAAAACCGCTTGAATATGCACTACATAAAGGTTGTGACGGAGTAACCGGAGAATTTGCACTGCTGAAAAGTCCCGAAGTTAATAGCTATGCTACATTTGATGAGTTTTATGAAGCATACAAAAAACAACTGTGTGCAGTTATAGATGCCACCATTGAAACAGTTAATACATACGAAGATTATCTTGCTTATATAAATCCGCAGTCGATGCTTTCGGCGACATACCCGTCCTGCCTTGAAAAAGCAAAGGACGCGCTTTGCGGTGGCGGAGTTACAAACGGTAATGTTATTTCATTCGGTTTCCTTGGAGATTTTGCTGATTCAATGGCAATGATTAAAAAATATGTTTTTGACAGAAAAAAGTTTACTCTTGCAGAACTTGTAAAAATGCTCGATGCCAATTTCAAAGGCTACGAGCTTGTCCGCAGAAAACTGCTTGCCGACAGCGACAAATACGGCAACAACAAAGACCTGCCTGACAGTTTTGTAATAGATATTACTGATTTTCTTTCAAAATATGTTTGCAGCAGACCAAACGCAAAAAAACGCGGCGGTAAATGGACTGTCGGTTTCCATGTTGCCAGAATGTCATATGTTCAGGGCGAAAAAACAGCTGCTTCTCCCAACGGCAGGCTTTTAGGTGAAGAGCTTTCCAAAAATGCTTCAGCTTCTATGGGACAAAATCGTGAAGGTGCAACAGCCGCAATTTTATCAGTGACCAAAATTGATGCTACTGCGTTTACATGTGACGCATCTCTTGATATGGGGCTTCTGCCGTCAGCTGTAAAAAGTGACGACGGTCTTGAAGCAATGTACGGACTTCTTAAAACATTTGTAAAACGTGGCGGTCACGCAATGCATATCAATGTTTTTGATGCCGATACACTCCGTGATGCACAAAAAAATCCTGAAAAATATCAGGATTTACAGATAAGAGTATGTGGCTGGAATGTACTCTGGAACAACATCAATAAGGTTGAGCAAGATGGATTTATCCGTCAGGCAGAAAGACTGGTGTGATATGAAAGCGAGAATAATTGAGATAAAGCGCTTTGCCGTGCACGACGGCGACGGAATAAGGACAACTGTGTTTTTCAAAGGCTGTCCGCTTAAATGCGTGTGGTGTCACAATCCCGAAGGTATAGGTTTTGAGCCGCAGCTTGCATATTACGAAAATAAGTGTATCGGTTGCGGAGAATGTATACAAGCTTGCTCGATGAGTGCACACAGCATAGAAAACGGACTACATATTTTAGACAGAGAAAAATGCATCGCCTGCGGCAAATGCGAAAAAGTTTGCCTCGGAAATGCCCTTACCTTTTACGGCAGAGAAATGAGCGTAGAGGAATTAATTTCGATTTTGATTGAAGATAAAGATTTTTACGAAAATTCAGGTGGCGGTGTTACCCTTTCGGGCGGAGAATGTCTGATGCAAGCAGAGTTTTGTGCAGAACTATTGAAAAAATTGAAAGAGAACAACATACATACAGCGGTGGATACTTGTGGTTTTGTTTCAAAAGAAGCATTTGACAAAGTTATGCCGTACACCGATATTTTTCTCTACGATTTAAAAGCGTTCGATGAAGAAGTTCACATAAAATGCACAGGACAGTCAAACGAAGTTATACTTGAAAATTTAAAGTATTTAGATAGCTGTGGAAAGAATATTGAAATCAGGATTCCTTACGTTCCTGAGTTCAATCATGACCAGATTGAAAAAATAGCAGAATTTTTAAAAGAACGTAAAAACATAACAAAAGTAAAAGTATTGCCATATCATGACTATGCAGGCTCAAAATATGCGGCACTGAATATGCAAAACACATTACCGAAAATACTTCCGATGCATAATGAAATTACAACGGCTGAAGCTTATGTTAGAGAGCAAGGCTTGACAATATGATTTTGTCCGGTACTGTAACGAGCAGGGAAGATGTGTACCATCTTCCAAATTTTTAGGATATCCTAAGACCTTTATAAAAACGGTCGATTCGTGAATCGCCTCTACGACAAAAGGCTGAACGATTGATTTCGTTCAGCCTTTTAAATTACTATCCTTAAGAACATTTCGCATAA
>JAZUOX010000055.1:0-13716 GCA_045604905.1 Clostridia bacterium | reverse complement strand
TTTGTTCTTTCTATTTGAATTTGTGCGAAGCTAATGCGGATTAACAGCCGCGTAGCGATGCTGACTGAGCGTGGCGAAGGAGGTAGTCTCAGGCGTGCTCGCTTCCAGTGGAAGATAAAGAGTGAGCCTGAGAAACGCAGTAGCCACAGTTTGCAGTGGTGATTTAGTCGCCACGCACAAACTGTGATGCTACAAGGTGTCGAATGCACAAAGTACAGACTCGAAAAAAGTAGCAGAGTCTAGACTAATTCGTTGGTTCGAGTCCAACAGGGGGAGCCACAAACAGAAACAGAGCACCAAAAGGTACTCTGTTTTTGTTTGTTCTTTCTATTTGAATTTGTGCGAAGCTAATGCGGATTAACAGCCGCGTAGCGATGCTGACTGAGCGTGGCGAAGGAGGTAGTCTCAGGCGTGCTCGCTTCCTGTGGAAGATGAAGGGAAGGCTAACTGATAAATTAAAGACTGCTTCTTAAAATTCTGCCGTTTTGTATACCTGTATAGGTTGCGTCTTTTACGGCAACAGAGCCGCCTACAATAACATAGTTAAGACCTTCTGCTTTTGCTTCGCAGTTTATGTAATCAGCTTTGTCGATGATTTTATCTGCATCAAAAATACAGATATCTGCGTCAAAGCCCTCTTTGAGAAGTCCTTTTGATTTAAGTCCGTAAACTTCTGCCGGCATAGATGTCATTTTTCTTATCATTTCGGGAAGGGTAGTGCAGCCTTTTTCCCTTACAAATCTGCCAAGTACTCTGGGGAATGACGCAACAGCTCTGGGGTGGAATGTTTTGCCTTTGCCGTAACCTACTCCGTCAGTGCCAATCATTGCCAGAGGGTGTGAAACTACCGTTTCCACATCTTCCTCACACATCATAAAGTAGCAACAATTCATTGCATTAACGGAATCTTTCACAAGGTCCATCACTGTGTCATATACGGTTTTACCTTCAATTTCAGCAATTTCGTTTATGTATTTTCCTCTGTGTTCTCCATCTATTATAAGCACCCAGTCAAATACATTATCTTTACCGAACTGCTTTATAATATGCTCTTTAATTGCTTCGCGATTTTCCGGAATGCCGAGACGCTCTGCAAGCTTGTCATTTCCACCGGAGAAATACTCCTTGGGGATAAATCTTGATGAAAGGGAGGTGCTTGATGCAGGATACGGATATACGTCAACGTGTACATTGTAGCCGTCTTTGCTTGCTTTATCTACCATAGCAAGTGTCTTTTTAACCTTTCCGTGATTGGGGGGATAGGCAGCCTTGTGGTGGGAAAGCACACATTTTACTCCTGACTGGCGCATAACGTAAAGAAATTCCTCAACGGCTTCTTCAAACTTATCTGCTTCGTTACGAAGATGTGCCGCAATTATTCCGTTATATTCTGCAACAACTTTTGCAAGTTCTACAAGCTCATAAGTTTCGGCAAAACAGCTTGGCGGATAAATAAGACCGAAGGTTACACCAAGAGCACCTGCTTCCATACCCTCACGGAGAAGTGCTTTCATATCCTCAAGCTCTTCGGGGGTAGGGTTACGGTTATCAAGACCCATTGTAGCCTCACGAAGATTGCGATGCCCGATAAACATAGCAAGATTCACACCCTGGGGGAAATCCTCAGTTGCGTCAAAAAATGATCCCGCAGTTTTAAGAACCTTGTCACTCATACCAACCCCGGGGATTTCGTAAGGCTCTACATGCTTGCCCACCGGTGCAATTGAGCCGCCACACTGACCACCTATGGCGGTTGTGATACCCTGCTCAACTTTTTCAACCATATCAGACATTGAAAATACCTTTCTGTCAGAATGGCTGTGTGAATCAATAAATCCCGGTGTCACGGTAAGTCCTGTGGCATCAATTGTATTTTCACATTCAAGATTTTCTGCAATCTTTGCAATTTTTCCGTTTTTTATGGCAATATCAGATTTATATCCGTCTGTTCCGGTACCGTCAAGGATGAATCCGTTTTTAATAACCAAATCAAACATTTTGCATACCTCTCTTTCTATGGGAAAATTATATACCAATCTATTGAGAAAATCAAGAGCAAAAGTAGACTTGCAGAGAAATCAGTGCTATAATATAAGAAGATTTCATTGCAGGAAAGGAGAATTTTTATGGCTAAAAAGCTTTTTTGCGAGATAAGCCCCCTTACATATAAAATTTCGGTACAAAAAAATGTTATTACAAGAAAAATAAAAGACCTTGTTTCGGGCAAAAAATTCGCAAAGCAAAAATCAGAGGAAAAACTGCCCGTAGTTGTGTGGGAGCATCAGTCACTTATAAGAAGAGTTCTCGGAGATGTTGATATGACGCTTCAGGAAAACAAGGCAAAAAACCTTGCTCTTGCCGCGCCCAAAGTTAACGGAATCCTTATCCGTCCGGGAGAGACCTTCTCTTTCTGGAGGACGGTGGGCAAAAGTACTGCGAAGAAAGGTTTCAGGGAGGGGCTTGTAATTGCCGCCTCAAAACCTTCTTCGGCAATAGGTGGCGGAATGTGTCAGTTCAGTAATCTGCTCCACTGGATGGTGCTTCATTCTCCACTTGATATTACGGAGCATCATCATCACGACGGATTGGATTTGTTTCCTGATTTTAACAGAAAAATACCTTTTGGGACGGGAACGTCCGTTTCATATAATTATATAGATTACAGAATAACCAACAACACAGATGTAACCTATCAGATTATTGTATATGTAAACGATACGCACCTTTGTGGGGAATTAAGAGCTGAAAAAGCCCCATCAGAGGAGTACCGTATCGAATCCGAAGGTGAACGCTTTGTCAGAGAAAACGGTGTGGTTTACAGACAGGGTAAGGTTTACAGAAGCAGGATTGATAAAAAAACAGGTGAACTTATTGAAAAAATCTGCATCCGCGAAAATCACGCCAAAGTAATGTATGATACAAAAAATCTTGTAATAGAATAGAGGTGTAGCAAAATGCACCACTTTTCGTCAACCTCTAAAAATGGGGCTGCAGCAAAATCGTTTTACTGCAGCCCCGTCTATATCTTTTAAACAAGCTCTTTCGCAAGCTTTTTCAATTGTGAAATATTTTCATCACTTACCGCGGATTTTATACTTACCGTATTTTCAGCAAAAGTGATATTTTTTGATTTTTCAAACATTGCCTTTATAGTTTTTTCTGCAACTGCCGCCCAGGTGCCGTTTTCTATAACACCTATTGTGCGGTTTTGATAATTTCTTTCCGTAAGATGGTCAATAAACTCTTTCATAAACGGGAAAATGCCGTTGTTATAAGTTGTTGTTGCAAGGACAATTTTACCGTAGCGGAAAGCATCTTCAACGGCTTCGTGCATATCTTCACGGGCAAGATTTGTCACAACCACCTTATTGCAGCCTGCTTCTTTAAGCTCTGCCTCAAGAAGCTTGGCAGCTTTTTCGGTATTGCCGTAAACGGTTGTGTAGAAGATTGCCACACCATCGCTTTCAACACCGTAGGAAGACCAGGTGTTATACAAATCAAGATAGTACCCAAGCTCCTCCGTAAGAATCGGTCCGTGGAGAGGACATATTCTGTTGATGCCGAGTCCTGCCGCTTTTTTAAGAAGTGCCTGTACCTGGGCACCGTATTTTCCTACTATGCCAAAATAGTAACGGCGTGCCTCGCAAGCCCAGGTTTCTTTTGCATCCCGTGTGCCGAATTTGCCGAAAGCGTCAGCAGAGAAAAGAGTTTCGGTTGTTTTTTCATAGCTGAGCATAACTTCGGGCCAGTGCACCATGGGAGCGGTGATAAAAGTGAGAGTATGTGCACCGAGAGAAAGGGTGTCTCCATCACCGACAACGATTTTTCTGCCATCAAAATCTGTGCCAAAAAACTGCTTCATCATAACGAATGCTTTGTCATTTGACACCACCTGAGCTTCAGGAAATTCTTCCATAAAACGGTCAATATTTGCCGAATGGTCCGGCTCCATATGATGTACAACAAGATAATCGGGTGATTTATCTCCGAGGATTTCTTTTATATTGGAAAGCCATCTGTCACCGAATTTTTTGTCGACAGTATCAAGAACGGCTGTTTTTTCGTCGCAAATAAGGTATGAATTGTAAGCCATACCGTTTTCAACTTTGTACTGACCTTCAAACAAATCTATTTCGCGGTCATCTACACCGACATAGAAAATTTTATCTGTAATATTCATTGTTTCAACTCCAAACAGTAGTTTTTGCAGGGGTGTAAAAATCAGTAATTTTTACACCCCTTTTAATGCTATTATTCTTCAGAGAACTGGTCTTTGCCAACTCCGCAAAGAGGGCATACCCAATCTTCGGGAACATCTTCCCAAGCTGTTCCTGCTTCAACGCCGTTGTCGGGATCACCGATAGCTTCGTCGTAAACATAGCCGCAAACATCGCATACATACTTCATAGTCCTGCCTCCTTTCAAAAGCCATTTTGTATATTCTATCCTAAATAGAAATCCATTATAAGCATCAGACAAAATCCCACAAGGAGCGCATAGGTAGCCCCTCGCTCACTTCCATGGGCATGGGTCTCAGGAATCATTTCGTCGCTTATTACATATATCATTGTGCCTCCTGCAAAAGCAAGCGCAAAGGGCAGAATAGCCTCGCTCAGGCTCACTGCAAAATATCCGGCAAAAGTTCCCAGAACTTCCACCATACCGGTTATAAGTGCAATGACAAATGTCCTTTTTTTGCTTACGCCTGCAGCAAGCATTGGTGCAATAATAACCATACCCTCAGGAATATTCTGAAGAGCAATACCGAGCGCCACTGAAATAGCCTGGGCGTTGTTACCTGAGCCGAAGCCCACTCCGGCGGCAATACCCTCGGGAAGGTTATGTATAGCGATTGCCATAACAAAAAGGAGCACCTTACTGAGTTTTTCATTTGCTTCAGGATGCTTTTCCGCCTTTGCTCCCGATATAGAATGAAGATGCGGAATAAGCTTATCCATAAGGTTGAGAACAGCCGCACCGCAGAAAATACCGAAGATTACTAGTAACACCCCGTATCTTCCGCCACCATCAAGAGCCGGCATGATAAGTCCGAAAAACGCAGCTGCAAGCATTACCCCCGCAGCAAAGGAAAGCACAATATCACTGAATCTGTGTGATATTTTTTTAAATAAAAATCCTATAATCGCCCCGGCAAGAGTAGCACCGCCTACGCCAAGAGCCGTGAGAAGAACTATATACAATTAAAGCACCTTCCTTTCCCGGTTATTATAGCATACAATATGACATAATGCAAGAAAATATCTGCTATTGACTTTTGCTTTTTGCTTTGATAAAATAAAGTCGGAAATAGATTTCTGTGGGAGGTTTTTGATATGAAATGTCAGAATTGTAATTCGGAGCTTAATCCCGGTGCTCTTTTTTGTAAAACCTGCGGAAGCAAGGTAGAAGCTGCACCGATAGAAAAAATTCCGGTTAAGGCACCTGAACCTGTGTCAGTTCCCCAGCAGCCAAAGTCCGGCGGTGGAGGGAAAATTGCTGTTATAATAATACTTGCGGCACTTCTTTCTGTTACAGTTATTATAGCCGCAGTTGCAATTTTTATCCTTTTTGCAAAGGATGACAAGGAAGTTGAGGCACCTAAAGTAGAGGTCCAGGTTGTTATGCCCGAGGAAGAAAAACAGGAAAAACAGGAAGTCATTGTGTATGAAAGTGAAAGGGATGAATTTTTCCCCAGTGACCGCCGTTATATAACTTCAAGCGACCTTGCAGGCAAAACCAAGGAAGAAGTTGCCATGATCCGTAACGAAATTTATGCCCGTCACGGATATGAATTCAAGACAGAGCCTTACAAGTCATATTTCGGTGCAAAATCGTGGTATCATAAAAATCCGTATTTCTCGGAAAGTGATTTCAATAAAATAGAAAAGGCAAATAAAGAGTATATCGTTCAGTACGAAAAGGACAGAGGTTGGCGCTGATGAAAAGAATAATTGCTGTTTTTACTGCAGCGGTTTTGCTGTGCTCATGCAATATAAATCCGCTGTTTAAAGAAAAGAAGGAAAAGCCTGCAGAAACTGAAAAAGCAGTGCAGAAAGCGGAAACAGTAAAGGAAGAGCCTGTATCGCCGCTCAGCGGAAAAATTATTGTCGTAGACCCGGGACACGGTCTTTTCTCAAAAGGCAGACAGGAAAAAATAGCCCCCACTTCGTCTGAGACAAAGCCTGCGTTTGTGTCAGGTACGTCAGGTAAAAACCAGACTGAAGAACAGCTTAATCTTGCCGTAGGTCTTAAATTGAGAGCCGCTCTTGAAGAAAAGGGCGCAATTGTACATATGACAAGAGAAACTCATCAGACAGAGCTTTCAAACATTGACAGGGCTCAGTTTGCAAATAATCTGAGTGCGGACATATCCGTCAAAATCCACGCTGATGGCAGCGGTAACAGTTCTGCACACGGTGTTTCAATGCTTATTCCCGGAAGTCAGTATATAAAAGATTCTCAGCTGATTGACGAAAGCAGACGGGCAGGAACGCTTATTCTTGAAGAATTTGTAAAACAGACGGGTGCCGTTGACAGAGGGCTTTCCGTGCGTAATGATATGACGGGCTTCAACTGGTCTACCGTGCCCGTTGTACTTCTTGAAATGGGATTTATGTCAAATCCCACAGAAGATGCACTTATGGAAACTGACGAATACCAGGATAAGATGGTGTCGGGAGTAGTGGCAGGACTCGAAAGATATTTTGAATAAATAATAAAAGGGGGTGTAAAGAAATTCGATTTCTTTACACCCCCTGTCATTGTTTATTGTATGGGAATCTTTCGCAAAATCAGTTCTGCTACTATACAAAGGGGAACAGCGGCAAAAAAGTCAAGCACTGAGTGTTGCTTCAAAAATACTGTTGAAAGACATACTAATATGCAGAACAAAACGATAAATGCCTTAAAAAGAGTCGTTACGCTTTTTTCTCTCAGCCATACAGATGCAATTGCAATGGAAATTGCACAGTGCAGTGACGGGCATACCCCCGTGATTGTATCAATGGAGTAAAGGTACGCCACGCAGTCTGTCAGAAAATTATCCCTTGGAAAAACTTCGGGACGCAGAAGCTGTTTTGTGGGAAATGCAACAAATATAACAAGAGCTATTGCCTGACATATCATAATATATAACTGCAATTTTCTGAAGTTATGTACATTGTAAAACAAGAAGTACAAAAGAGAGCCGATTATCAGAAGATACCATCCGGCATAAGGGATGATAAAAACCTCGCAAAAAGGGATTATGTCGTCAAGGGAACAATGCATTACGGTGCATTTGTCGTAGGAAATAAAGTTTTCCGTAAGGAAAAAGAGTATTAAGTAGACTACCCAGCCAAGAAGAAGCCACAGATGAGAAAATTGCGGACTGTTGATATTATTAGGCCTCAGCTTGCGGTAATCAACCTGAATTTCTTTTTTCATTTTGGTCCCCCTTTCTCTTTTGGTCACAGTGGCGTGCCGGGTTAAGTCCCGAAAACGCTCTGAAGTCAGATTGATTGAACAAAATTATAACATACATTACACTCAATTGCAATAGTACAAGGCGGAATTACCTGTATGAACTTATATTATCGGAACAGTTAAATTTTGAAAAAGTATTGTAATCATCATTATAACGTGATATAATGTAGAAAACAGAATAAGAACGGGAGCTTGTGTTACAGGCTGAGAGGAAGGTAGAACCTTCGACCGAGAACCTGATTTGGATAATGCCAACGTAGGGATGCCGGAACAAAAGTTTCAGGAAGACTGGGATAATTTTAGGAGTTACCAAATCGGTAGCTCCTTTTTTGCTGTATAGGAAATTATTTGAATTAATACGCGTGAAACCATGTTTGTATTTTGGAGGTGATTTAAGTGGTAAGAATTAACGGAGAAAATTTGGATGCAGGGGGTAAATCTGTTGCAGAATATCTTAATTCTGCCGGTTACGATTTAAAGCGTGTTGCAGTAGAACTTAACGGCAACATAGTTCCCGGATTAAAGTATGAAGATACGATTTTAGAAAATGGTGACAGCGTTGAGGTTGTAAGCTTTGTAGGAGGTGGCTGATATGATTCCAACCAAAGAGGAATGGGCGCAGGCATTAAATGATCGACACACAATGGAGTTTCAGAAAAGAATCTCATCCGCAACTGTTGCCGTATGCGGTCTTGGCGGTCTTGGTTCAAATATTGCCATCGCACTTGCCCGCGCCGGTATAGGAAAACTCATACTGGTAGATTTTGATAAAGTAGATGTAACAAATCTGCACCGTCAGCAGTACAAGGCAAATCAAATTGGAATGAATAAGACAGAAGCCTTACAAGACAACCTGAAAGAAATAAACCCCTATCTTGAAACCAGGATACATACAATCCGACTTGATGAAAAAAGTGCAAAGGATATTCTTTCAGATGCCGATATTATCTGTGAAGCATTTGATGGTGCACAAGCAAAAGCAAACATTGTCAACTTTGTTTTAGCTGAAATGCCTGAAAAATACATGGTTGCTGCATCGGGAATGGCAGGCCTGGGCAGTGCCAACTTAATAAAAACAAGAAAAGTTTCAAAACGGTTTTATCTTTGCGGTGATGAAGTAAGTGATGAAAAAGACGGAATCGGACTTGTATCCTCAAGAGTAATGCTGTGTGCAGCACATCAGGCACACACAGTTTTAAGAATTATAGCAGAAGAATACGAAGTATAGAAAGAAGGAAATGCAAATGAATAATGACAAACTTGTTATCGGAGGGCATGAGTTTAATTCCCGTTTTATATTAGGTTCGGGAAAATATTCTCTTAATCTGATTGAAGCTGCGCTAAAGGATGCAGGTGCACAGATTATAACCCTTGCCCTGCGCCGTGCAAACACAAAGGAACAGGAAAACATTTTAGATTTTATCCCAAAAGGTATAACACTTTTACCAAACACAAGCGGAGCAAGAAATGCCGAAGAAGCTGTGAGAATTGCAAGACTTGCCAGAGAGCTTGGGTGCGGTAATTTTGTGAAAATTGAAATTATGCGTGATTCAAAGTATCTGCTTCCCGACAATCAGGAAACAGTCAAAGCAACAGAAATTCTTGCAAATGAAGGATTCGTTGTTATGCCGTATATGTACCCCGACTTAAATGTTGCCCGTGACCTGGTTTCGGCAGGCGCTGCAACCATAATGCCTCTTGCATCGCCCATAGGCTCTAACAAAGGTCTTGCAACAAAGGATTTTATTCAGATTCTTATAGATGAAATTGATTTACCCGTTATTGTTGATGCCGGTATCGGTAAGCCTTCGCAGGCTTGTGAAGCAATGGAAATGGGTGCAGCTGCTATTATGGCAAATACAGCGCTTGCTACCGCAGGCAATCTGCCACTTATGGCATCGGCATTCCGCCAGGCAATTGAAGCAGGAAGAAAAGCCTACCTGTCCGGACTCGGCAGAGTTCTTACAAGAGGGGCATCCGCATCTGATCCTCTTACGGGATTTTTGCGTAATTAAGGGGGATTAAAAATGGAAAATCAATTTTTTGTGGATTCGGAGCACTTGTCACTTGAAGCCCTTGCAAAAAAGCACAGACTCGAAACAGATCCTTCCTCACGAAAAAATCATATGGAATATTTGCCGGGGATGGAGAAAATAGAATCTGATGTTTGTAAAAATGTAATGGAACAAATAAATTCATTTGATTACTCAAAATATACTGCAAAAGATGTAAAAGCAGCACTTGAACACGACAAATGCACGATTGACGATTTCAAGGCACTTCTATCACCTGCCGCAGAGCCGTTTTTAGAGCAGATGGCGCAGAAAGCGAGCATTGAAACAAGCAAACACTTCGGTAACACAGTATATCTTTTTACTCCTCTTTACATAGCAAATTATTGCGAGAATTACTGTGTGTATTGCGGATTCAACTGCTATAACCATATTAACAGAATGAAGCTTTCTGTGGAGCAGATTGAAAAAGAAATGAAGATTATTGCTGACAGCGGCATGGAGGAAATTCTGATTCTGACAGGCGAAAGCCGTACTCAAAGCGATATAGACTATATCGGCAAAGCTTGCAGGCTTGCAAGAAAGTATTTCCGTATGGTAGGTCTTGAAATCTATCCTGTAAACACCGATGAATATAAATACCTTCACGAGTGCGGTGCCGACTATGTAACCGTATTTCAGGAAACTTATGATGCACAAAAGTATGAACAGCTTCATTTGCTTGGGGCTAAGCGTGTGTGGCCTTACCGATTTGATGCACAGGAACGGGCACTTATGGGCGGTATGCGAGGAGTGGCGTCTTCAGCACTTCTGGGGCTTTCGGTTTTCAGAAAGGATGCTTTGGCAAGTGCGCTTCATGCGTATTACCTGCAAAGGAAATATCCCCATGCAGAAATGTCGCTGTCCTGTCCAAGACTCAGACCGATTATCAATAACGATAAAATAAGTCCATTGGACGTTCACGAAAAGCAGCTTTGTCAGATAATCTGTGCATACCGTATCTTCTTGCCCTTTGTGGGTATTACAGTATCTTCCCGCGAAAGTGCGCAATTCAGAAACGGTATTGTGAAGATTGCTGCAACGAAAGTATCAGCAGGAGTATCTACCGGAATCGGCGACCATGAAAGCAAATACAGCGGAAAAGAGTCAGATAAAGCACAGGGTGATGAACAGTTTGAGATAGATGATAACCGAAGCCTTGACAAGATGTATAAAGACATTACAGACAAAGGCTTACAGCCTGTTCTGAATGACTATCTTTATATGTAGGAGAAAATTAAGATGAGAAATTTTGACACAACACTTTATTTTATAACAGACAGTACCGGATTTAGCGAAGAAGAATTTTTAAGAAGAACAGAAGAAGCATTAAAAGGTGGTGCGACTATTCTACAGCTTCGTGAGAAAGACAAAACTACAAGAGAATATATCTCGCTTGCAAAAAAGGTTCATGAACTTACAAAGAAGTATAATGTACCGCTTATTATTGACGACCGTATAGATGTTGCCCTTGCTACGGGTGCAGAAGGTGTTCATCTCGGACAGCACGATATGCCGGTTTCTACTGCAAGAGAAATCCTCGGTGACGGTTTTATTATAGGAGCAACAACTAAAACCGTTCCCCAGGCTCTTGAAGCCGCACAGCAAGGAGCAGACTATCTTGGTGTAGGTGCAATCTACCCGACTACCACAAAAGTCAAGACGGTTCTCACATCAACCGAAACACTTGATGCAATAGCTAAAGCTGTGTCAATCCCTGTAAATGCCATAGGAGGATTAAATAAGAACAATCTCCATGTTTTAGAGGGAATACCTATTGCGGGAATCTGTGTGGTTTCTGCAATTATGAAGGCAGATGATCCTAAAAGCGAAACTGAAATTCTACTTAAATTAGCAAAGAGGAACTTAAAATGAAAATGAAAACAACATTAACCATTGCAGGAAGTGATCCAAGCGGAGGCGCCGGCATTGAGGCAGACATTAAAACAATGACGATGAATGGCGTTTATGCTATGAGTGCTATAACGGCAATGACAGCACAAAACACAACCGGTGTAAGAGGGATTTCAGAATCCACTCCTGAGTTTTTGAAGCAACAACTTGACGCAGTGTTTGAGGATATTTTTCCTGATAGTGTAAAAATTGGAATGGTGTCAAATAACAAGCTGATCAGAGTAATAGTTGACAGGCTAAAATACTATGGAGCAAAAAACATCGTGGTAGATCCTGTTATGGTGGCGACGAGCGGAGCATCACTCATGAAAACAGGTGCAGTTAAAGCTCTTGTAAAAGAGCTTTTCCCCATTTCTACACTGATTACACCGAACATTCCGGAAGCGGAGGTTTTATCGGGAATTTCTATTGAAACTAAAGAGGATATGGAAAAAACAGCAAAAGCCATCGGAGATACTTATGGGTGCAACGTTCTCTTAAAAGGCGGACATCACATAAACGATGCAAATGACCTTTTATATGAAAACGAACAATATTATTGGTTTGAAGGTAAGCGAATAGACAACCCGAATACTCACGGTACGGGATGTACGTTATCAAGCGCTATTGCAGCAAATCTTGCTAAAGGATTTACATTAACTGAGTCAGTTCAAAGAGCAAAGGAATTTATTACAGGTGCTCTTGAAGCAAAACTCGACCTTGGTAAAGGCTCGGGACCATTGATGCATAACTTTAACCTTGTATCGCATTTTGCCGAAGAAAAAATATCTGATTGAAAGGAACTGATGAAATGAGAAATTACACAACACAAATGGATGCCGCAAAGAGAGGTATCATAACACCTGAAATGAAAGCGGTTGCAGAAAATTGAGAAAATAGTATTATTCAAGTTTAATACATCCATAATGATACAGCAGGTAAAAAAGAAATTTTTCTCAAAATATATTTAATTTTTCCAAAAAAACTATTGACAAATAAATAAATGAGGAGTATAGTACATATTAAAATTTGAATATCACAAAAAACGACTATGACGAGGACGGTCGGATTGTGGAGCCTGGAGAGAGTTGCCGGTTGGTGCGAGGCAATGGTGAGACTTTCCAAGGACTTATCACCTCTGAGTCGGAGGACCGAAAGCAAAATGTGAGTAGACTCCTTCCGTAATGCTGCGTAAAAGCAAAGGGCTTGTTAGAGCTCGGTAAGTGACGGGAATTTTAGAATTTTCCGTAATTTGAGTGGTACCGCGGGTTATTATAACTCGTCTCAAAGTTATCTTTGAGACGAGTTTTTTGTTTTATTCAGATTTGTAACCAAATATCAAATTTGTCAAAAATGAAAGGAGACAAAAACAATGGATTACAGTTTGAAAGAAGTAGCAGGCAGAATCAAAGACCTGCGCGAAGCAAAAGGTTTTACACAGGAGGAGCTTGCAAAGCTTTGTGGTGTATCAGTAGGAGATTACAAGGTATTAGAAAAAGGTGAAACAGACTTCAGTTTCACATTCATCTACAAGTGTGCAAAAGCTTGCGGTGTTGAGGTTGTTGATTTACTCGAGGGAACAAGCTCTACCCTTACCTCCTTTTCCATCACAAGAAAAGGCGAAGGTCTTAAAATCGTAAAGAAGCACGGTGTGGAATATAATAACCTTGCGCCAAAGTTCAGAGAAAAACTCGCTGAACCTTTTCTCGTTAAATTTCCGTATCTTGAAGAGGAACAGAACGCTCCAATGCAGTTAAACTCACATAACGGTCAGGAATTTGATGTTATCGTTAAGGGTTCACTCAAGGTTCAGGTTGGAAATCATGTAGATATACTTCACGAAGGCGACTCTATCTTCTATAACAGCCTTATCCCTCACGGAATGGTTGCAGTATCAGAAGGCGGATGCGAATTCCATGCGGTTGTATTAAATCCGCATGAAGGAACAGTTAGCGAAGAATACCCA
The DNA here is from genome assembly GCA_045604905.1 of Clostridia bacterium. Classification (GTDB taxonomy): domain Bacteria; phylum Bacillota; class Clostridia; order UMGS1883; family UMGS1883; genus UMGS1883. Next base: position 342 of record JAZUOX010000055.1, on the reverse strand, counting down.
GAAGCACCTATGATTGCCGCAAAGGTAGCTGCTAAAAAGAAAAAATCGGAAACAGTTGCGGACAAGTTTATCGAGTCATCTTATGATGAAAACGGTGTATTCAGCGGAATCAAGTTCAAGAATGAAGATAAATTTAATTTTGCTTTTGACTGTGTTGACGCTATCGCCGAAAAGAACCCCGACAAGCTTGCCATGCTGTGGGTCGGCAACGACAAGAGCGAGAGAAGGTTCACCTTTACGGATATGAAGAGATATTCCGCAAAGACCGCCAACTATTTTGAATCACTTGGCATCAAAAAGGGCGACACCGTTATGCTGGTGAAGTCGGAGGCCAAGCGGTCT
>JAZUOX010000054.1:0-31182 GCA_045604905.1 Clostridia bacterium | reverse complement strand
ACCGGACATATTTTGTCCGGTGGTTCTTTTATAAGGGGAATTTTATTATGGAGGATAAGAACATTGTTGCCATAACCGTAAATAGTGTATATCCAAGCATAGCCAACAAAAATTTAGGCTTGAATTTTTTCTTTTTTTCAGCGTGTCGATAAACCTATCGACACAAAAGGCAGATATCGAAAAAGGAAGGTAAATTCATCGAACTCGAACTCGTCGGCGTATGTGGTTACGGTAGAGGGCGTGTTCGGTAAAAACAAGCAGAAATCGCTACAAACTACAGTTTGTAGCCATTTTATTAAACACTAATTGCTTGATAGCACCTCATTAGCTACCTGACGGTGACAGCTTCCCCTCAATGGGAAGCCTTTACTTTCATTCTCTGCTTGTGGTTGACCGACTTTTTCGACAGTCTGAGAAGTGTAACTGCGTTACACTTCTTTTTTATATTCCGCTTTTATTTGTCTTAATACAGCATCTTTGCTTACTCCCAAGAGTCGCTGTCTGTGGGAAAACTCAAGAATTTCCGAAAAACGCTTTCCTTCCTTTATTCCCAAATCAAGGATATCTTTTCCGCTGACAAAATCCCTTGCCATATATTCATCATATATCGAAAGCCTTTCAAATAGGAACTTTTCGGTTTCCTCTGTTGCTTCTCGCGGTATTTTTCCAAGATTATCAGACATCGCAAGAAGAATTAAATCATTTTGTGCAACTGCTTCGTCAAACAGGCGGTTTGTCGCCTTTATTCCTGATTTCTGCGTATAGAGCATATTCGGTCGCATATGAAGCGCAGTCATATTAAGGACATATTTTATAAGTTTTTTGTCAGATGTAATTCTTTTAAGAAATTTTTCAACAATTGGAATACCCTCTGTTTCATGACCTAACGAGCGGATAACCCCATCTGTCTCCTTTGTGCAGACAGCTTTTCCGAAATCGTGACAAAGTGCCGAAATCATAAATCCAAGAGGATTTCCAGCTCTGCTTCGCCTTTTAGCCGCTTCATCTAGCACCATCATTGTATGGTTCCAAGCATCACCTTCCTTATGATGCTTTTTGTTTTGCTCAATATCAATAAGGTCGGAAAGTTCGCAAAACCACACCTTGAGTGCATTCATTTGACGCAGAGTTTCAAAAAACACTGACGGTTTTTCAGATTTCATAAGAGCTTTTTTCATTTCTTCAAAAATACGTTCCGGAGCAAGATTGGATATATCCATATTTCTGCATAATTCCACAGTTTCAGGCGCAATTGAAAAATCAAATCTTGCCGCAAACTGTGCTCCGCGAAGAACTCTTAGCGGGTCCTCTTTAAATGTGCCGGCATTTATGTGGCGGATGACTTTGTCTTTAATATCTTTTTGCCCTCCGAAGTGGTCTGTAATTTCACCTGTAAGAATATTTTCCATAATTGAATTAACAGTAAAATCCCGACGTATTGCCGCCTTTTCAGTACCTAAAAACGGGTCAACTTCAACATTAAAATCACGGTGACCTCTCCCTGTGCATTCTTCTTTTCTGGGCATAGCTATATCTATACCGTATCCGCAAATGTTATACACACCGAAACTTTTCCCTGTTTCTATCCTAGTGCCGATACCATCGAGTATTCCTTCAAGTTTTTCCGGCAAAATACCGTGCACTTCTATATCTATATCCTTACTGCTACTTCCCATAAGTCTGTCACGGACATACCCTCCGACAAAATAGCAGGTTCCGCCAAGTTCAGAAACCGATTTGGCTATTTTACTCGCGATATTCGCATCATCTGTGTATTCCAAGAAGAAATCACCTCTTTTCCTGCAAAATTACATATGCATGTTTTACAAAAAAGCCTTATGCAACCAATATATCACCATAGTCAAAACTACTACCCCAAGAGGTACCAGTATGCGGAATTTCATTTTTGAGGTTTTATGATTGAATAAAACCATTCCAAAAATTGCTCCGATTCCGCCTGCCGGAAATGAACATATCAGCAAAGTTGCTTCACTGACCCGCCTTGCGCCTCTTTTAGCAAAGAGTTTGTCAAAACCGTAGATGAACATAACAACAATATTCCATATTAAAAGTATAACAGCACATATTTTCAAATCAAAATCACCTTTTATAGTATTTTTCATTATTATACCATATAAAAAACTGCTCTGCAAGTTTGCAGAACAGTTTTTACTACATAGAAATCTATCATATATATTTTCTCATACTGCCAATAGCACTTTTTTCAAGACGGGACACTTGAGCCTGACTTATACCAACTTCGTTTGCTACCTCCGTCTGAGTCCTTCCACGGAAAAAGCGGAGAGTTATAATAAGTTTTTCCCGTTCTGTAAGTTTTTCCATAGCTTCGCGGAGAGAGATTTTTTCAATCCACGCCTCGTCAAGATTTTTCTTATCTGAAACCTGGTCCATTACATATACTGCATCTCCACCGTCGTGATACACCGGCTCAAAAAGTGAAATTGGCTCCTGTACGGCATCGAGAGCCATTGTAACATCTTCTTTCGGAGCATCAATCAATTTTGCAATTTCCTCAACGCTGGGCTCACTTCCGCGGTCATTAATAATTTTTTCGCGGACACACAGGGCTTTATATGCAATATCCCTTAGAGATCTCGATACCCTGACTGCATTGTTATCCCGAAGATATCTCCTTATTTCACCGATAATCATCGGCACAGCATAGGTTGAAAACTGCACATCCAGTTCTGTGTTGAAGTTATCAATAGATTTTATCAGCCCTATACATCCCACCTGAAAAAGGTCATCTACATTTTCACCACGGTTGTTAAATCTGCCGATTACACTTAAAACCAGTCTTAAATTGCCACGGATAAAGGTTTCTCTCGCTTCTTTGTCTCCTTGTTTTATTTTCTCAAAAAGTTCCTTTTTCTCCTTTGCAGTAAGTGTCGGGAGCTTGGATGTGTTTACACCGCATATTTCAACTTTGTTTATCATATAAAAAAGCCTCCGCAAGAAAGATTTCACATTTAATCTTTCCCCGAAAGGCTTTTTATTATGCCTATTATTTTTTAGATAAAAGGTCTTCTGTCAAGCACTAGCCTCAGCGGTTTTTTGTATTCTTCAAGCGCCTTGAATTTATAAAGAGGCTTTGCATCAAAAAGCTCAAGTGCTGCAGTGCAGTGTGCCGTTGTATGAATAAAGTATGTGTTTCTTCTCGAAAAAGTCCGGTGTCCTTTTCCTGCATTGACCGAAGCACCTTTATATGGTTTTCTCTGACTTTTGCATCATGTGGAAAATCATTTATTGTATACAGAATATTCACCGCATCTGCACAACCCTACTCGTTAAGTCCCATTTTCCTTGTATTTTCGGGATTTTGCCACAGACAGCGGGCATATTCACCCTCATTTTCAAGCTTATGGGACTCTACAGTAGCTTTTATAGCATCTATGAGTTCATATATCTTTCGCATAGTTTTCCTAATTAAAGTCTTTTAAGAAGTTCTGCCTGTGCTTCTTCGTAGCCTGGTTTTCCCAAAAGTGCAAACATATTCTTCTTATATGCTTCAACACCGGGCTGGTCAAAGGGATTTACACCGAGAAGGTATCCACTTACACCGCAAGCCTTTTCAAAGAAGTATATAAGGTTACCAAGGCAATATTCATCCATTCTCTCAACACGAAGAACAAGGTTTGGAACATTTCCGTCAGTATGTGCGAGAAGAGTGCCGTTGAAAGCCTGTTCATTAACAAAGCTTACACCTTTTCCTGAAAGGAAGTTAAGTCCGTCAACATTATCTTTATCCTCTTCAATAACAACTTCTTTTCTCGCATTATCAAAGAAAAGAACTGTCTCAAACATTATCCTCAAACCATCCTGAATGTACTGACCCATAGAATGAAGGTCACTTGAAAAATCAACAGATGCCGGGAATATACCCTTGTTATCCTTACCCTCACTCTCGCCGAAAAGCTGCTTCCACCACTCGGCAAAGTAGTGCGCCTGAGGCTCATAGTTAACCATCATTTCAACAGTTTTACCCTTGCGGTAAAGAGCATTTCGGCAAGCTACATATTTATAACAGTCATTTTCATCCACATTGGGATTAGCATACTCTTTCATTGCATCGTATGCTCCCTGCATAAGCTTATCAATATCTGCACCGCTTGCCGCAATGGGAAGAAGCCCCACTGCCGTCAGTACACTATATCTACCTCCAACATCATCCGGAACGACAAATGTTTCGTAGCCCTCTTCGTCTGCAAGGTTCTTAAGAGCACCCTTTGCTTTGTCTGTTGTTGCATAGATTCTTTCCTTTGAGCCTTCAACGCCGTATTTCTCAATAAGGAGCTTACGGAACACTCTGAAAGCGATTGCAGGCTCTGTTGTAGTACCGCTCTTTGAAATGATATTTACAGAGAAGTCAATATCCTTTACAGTTTCAACAAGGTCTGCAAGATATGTTGAGCTAATGGAGTTACCTGCAAAGAAAATCTGCACACCGTCTTTTCTTGCATCATCATTAAGATTGAAGAAATTGTGATGCACCATTTCAACAGCCATTCTTGCCCCAAGGTAACTGCCACCGATACCGATAACAATAAGAGCCTTTGAATTACTCTTTATTTTTTCTGCTGCTTTCTTTATGCGGTCATACTCTTCCTTGTCATAAGTTTCGGGAAGATTTACCCAGCCGAGAAAGTCACTGCCTGCACCACTGCCATCATGGAGAGTGTTGTGTGCAACCTCTATATAAGGTTTAAGAGCATTTATCTCACTTTTTGCGATAAATTTTTCTGCTTTGGAATAATCAAATTTAATTTTTGTCATTATATTTCCTCCAAATTATTTTTCAAAACCGTTAGGATTCTTGCTCTGCCAGTTCCATGCATCACGGCACATATCTTCAATTCCTCGTTCTGCCTGCCATCCAAGCTCCGTTTTTGCTTTCGAAGCATCCGCGTAACAGATAGCTACATCTCCCGGTCTTGGAGGTGCAATAACATAAGGAACATCTTTTCCGCAAGCTTTTGAAAATGCTTTTATAATTTCAAGCACGCTGTAACCCTGTCCTGTTCCGAGGTTATAGATATGTACACCCGGCTCTGACTGTTTTTTCTCTACTGCTTTGAGATGTCCGAGAGCAAGGTCAACAACATGGATATAGTCACGCACACCTGTACCATCATGTGTGGGATAACAATCTCCGAATACATTTACTTTCTGAAGCTTACCAACTGCAACCTGTGCAACATATGGAAGAAGGTTATTGGGGATCCCCTTGGGGTCTTCACCAATTTTACCTGATATATGTGCACCAATGGGATTAAAGTAACGAAGAAGTACAACACTAAAACGGTTGTCTGCAACAACAACATCACTGAGAACTCTTTCAAGCATAAGCTTAGTTGAGCCGTAGGGGTTTGTTGTTGAAAGAGGAAAATCCTCCTTTATCGGCACAGTTTCGGGACTGCCGTAAACAGTTGCAGAGGAAGAGAACACAATTGAAAATACATTGTGCTTACGCATAGCATCAACAAGATTGAATGTTCCTGTCATATTATTATGATAGTACTCAATAGGCATACTTACAGATTCTCCCACCGCCTTAAGTCCTGCAAAATGAATTACTGACTGAAACTCATTCTCGTCAAACACTTTCATAAGTGCATCTTTATCAAGAAGATCAACCTTATAGAATTTAAAATCCTTTCCTGTAATTTCTTTTACCATATCAAGAGATTTTTCGCTTGAATTACAAAGATTGTCAACAACTGTAATTTCGTGACCTGCATTAAGCAGTTCTACACATGTGTGGCTACCGATATATCCGGCGCCTCCGGTTACCAAAATTTTCATAAATCATCGCCTCATTTCCTACTACACATTATACAATAACACCTGCAGATAGTCAAGTAATCAGACAACTAATATTACTCCCAAATTCAAGGTTTTTTAATCATTTTTACAGTTTCGACACAAAAAAATGAAATATTACAAACAGTCTTAAAACTTTCGTAATTTTTCGTTTTACCTATAATTGGTATATTTTTTTGTAAACCTGTTTTTCCCCGTAAAATCGGGGGTAATGTTTTTCACAGGTTTTGTGAATTTTATTGCTATTTTCTGTTAAAACTGTGAAAAACTCTTGTTAATAACCTTAAATTAAGGGTTTGAGCTGTGAAAAACTCTATTTTTTCACAATTTCTCCATCCGATTTTATGTAAACTTAAGTATACATAAAAAAATAATATTTTCGTAATTATATAAACCATTTTACGACATTTTATTTCATTATTTTTTCATATATTCTGCTTAGTTACCGCGTTTTCTATAAAAGCAGAGGACAAGGCAATCTAAGCCTTGTCCTCTTCCGTTTTACTTTCGTTTTTATCAGAGTGATTCCACATCTTCCTGAGTTACAAGTTTGATACCTGAATCAGTAAGTATTTTTGCTGCAGCTTCGTTATCCTCAACTCTGAGAACAACATATGCGTGCTTTCTCGCTATAGTAATGAACGCATAAAGATATTCAACATTTATCCCCTTATCACTCACGATCTTAAGCACATCTGAAAGTCCGCCAGGAACATCAGGAATCTGAACACCGATAACCTTTGTTATCGAAACTACACATTCACTCTTGCTGAGAGCTTCTTTAGCTTTTTCAACATCGCTTACTATAAGACGGAGAATACCAAACTCCTGAGTATCTGCAACACTGAGTGCACGGATGCTTACGCCTGCATCTGCGATACTTCTTGTGATTTTTTCTACTGTACCTGATTTATTTTCAACAAAAATTGATAACTGATTTATTGTCATTTTCTCCACTCCTTCTGTTTTTTAGAATTTCTATAACCTGATACGCATAAATCGATGTCTGCACAAGGTAAGAGTGCGACATGGGCGCAGGTTTAATAAAGTTTTCTCTTATCTATTACTCTGACAGCTTTACCTTCGCTTCTGACGATAGATTTAGGCTCAACAATTTTTACTATTGCATAAATACCAATCATCGACTTAAGAGCTTCGGTGATTTCCTTTTCTATCTTTGAAAGTTCATGAATCTTGTCGGAGAAAAGCTCAGGTGTCATTTCCACCTTAACCTCGATAGAGTCACTTGTACCCTGTCTGTCAACTATAATCTGATAGTTGCTTGTAAGACCTTTTTTAAGAAGAACTTCCTCAATCTGTGAGGGGAACACATTAACTCCCTTGATGATAAGCATATCATCGCTTCTGCCCATAGGCTTCGCCATTTTGATAAAAGTTCTGCCACAAGAACATTTTTCCCTCGTAAGAACGCATATATCCTTTGTGCGATATCTTATCATAGGGAAAGCTTCCTTATTGATACAGGTAAACACAAGCTCACCCTTTTCACCCTCAGGAAGAACTTCACCAGTTTTGGGATCAATAATTTCTGCAATGAAGTTATCTTCGTTTATATGCATACCGGTCTGCTCGCTGCATTCAAACGAAACACCCGGTCCGCAGATTTCTGTGAGTCCATAAATATCGTATGCTTTTATACCAAGACGAGTTTCTATATCCTTACGCATTTCCTGAGTCCATGCTTCCGCGCCGAAAATACCTGCCTTAAGCTTGATTTTATCGCGGAGTCCCTGCTCCTCAATGCTTTCGGCAAGATACTGTGCATAAGACGGTGTACAGCATATAATTGTAGCTTCAAGGTCAGTCATAAATTGAAGCTGACGCTCAGTGTTACCTGATGACATAGGAAGAGTAAGACAGCCTACCTTATGGCTTCCGCCGTTAAGTCCGGGACCTCCTGTAAAAAGACCATAGCCGTAGCACACCTGACAAACGTCTTCCTTTGTACCACCTGCTGCAACGATTGCTCTTGCGCAACATTCTTCCCACATATCAATATCATTTTGTGTGTAGAAAGCAACTACTCGCTTTCCTGTTGTGCCGCTTGTGGACTGAATTCTTACGCACTCTGAAAGCGGCATAGACATAAGCCCGTAAGGATACGCCTCACGAAGATCATCCTTTGTAAGAAAAGGAAGCTTATGAAGGTCATCCACGCTCTTAACATCGTCCGGTGTTACGCCCTTTTCATCCATAAGATTTTTGTAATATGAGTTATTCTTGTAAACTTGTTTAACCGTTTTTACAAGGCGTTCATTCTGAATTGCCCTTATTTTTTCATAAGAGGCAGTTTCAATCTCTTTCTGATAATAGTTTCCCATTTTTTCAGCTCTTTCTCTTAATAATTATAACCAAGCTCAAATGCCTTTTTATTAAGCTCTATAAATTTAGGATTAACGGTCTTTTCGATGGTTTCTATCCACTTATCGTAGCTGATATCAAAATACTTTGCAAGGCGTGCCATAAGCACAATATTAACTGCCTTGGAACTGCCTGCTTCGTTTGCAAGTGAAAGAGCATCAATTGCATCAACGAAGGCACCTTTTTCCTTAATCTCATCAAGTACATCGACAGGATACTCTGCCGCACCGATGATTACGGGCATAGGGTCAATCTGCTGAGTATTAACGATAATCTTACCGTCTTTCTTAAGACATGAAAGCCATCTTGCAGCCTCAATCTTCTCAAATGAAACAATAAAGTCTGCCTCACCGTCCTCTATAAGAGGAGAATATACCTTTTCACCGTAACGAACATAAGTAACAACGCTGCCTCCGCGCTGACTCATACCGTGAACTTCGCTAACTTTAACATCGTAACCTTCGTTTACGAGAAGTTTACCTAAAAGTTTACTTGCAAGAAGGCTGCCTTGTCCACCCACGCCGACAATCATAATATTTTTAGTCTGCATCATTCCTGCACCTCACTTTCGATAGCTTTGAAGGGACAAAGCTGTGTACAAACATCACAGCCTACGCAGAGAGTTTTATCAATCTCAGCCTTACCGTCATGCATACTGATTGCAGGACAGCCAAATCCCATACATTTTTTACAGCTCTTACACTTATCCTTATTAACTGTAAGAGGCTTCTTCGGTTTAACATACTTAAGAAGCACACAAGGTCTTCTTGAGATGATAACAGATGGCTCATTTACCTGAAGTTCCTCTTTAACTGCTTCCTCACACTCTTTAAGATTGTAGGGATCAACCACTCTTACACGGTTGATGCCAACGCTTCTGCAAAGAGTTTCAAGGTCAATCTTCGATGCAGGGTCACCCTTAATGTTGTATCCCGTTGTGGGATTCTGCTGATGACCTGTCATACCTGTGATTGAGTTATCAAGAATGATAACTGTCGAATTAGACGCGTTGTATGCGATATTTATAAGACCTGTAACACCACTGTGCATAAAGGTTGAGTCACCGATTACACAAACGCTCTTACCCTCTGTTTCTTCACCGCCTGCTTTGTTAAAGCCGTGAAGTCCAGAAACAGATGCACCCATACAAAGAGTCGAATCAAGTGCAAAGAGAGGTGCCACTGCGCCCAGTGTGTAACAGCCGATGTCACCAAGAACAGAAATCTTATTCTTTGAAAGAACATAGTACATGCCTCTGTGAGGACAGCCTGCACACATCATCGGAGGACGCATGGGAATCTGTGTGTCGAGAATATACTTTTCGTTTTCTTCTCTTTCCATAGCTTTTGCAATTGTCTTCTGTGAAAACTCACCAATACAGCTGAAAAGCTCCTTACCTGTTACTTCCACACCGATTGTTTTGCAGTGCGTTTCAATAATACCGTCAAGTTCTTCAACAACGTAAACCTTATCCATCTTTGAAGCAAATTCTTTTATTGAATCTACGGGAAGAGGATTAACAAGTCCAAGTTTATATACGCTTACCTCTTCACCAAGTGCTTCCTTAACGTACTGATAGCAAGCACCCGATGTAATAATACCTATTTTTGAATCAGTGTACTCGATGCGGTTAAAGGGACAGTCGTCAGCATACTTTGTAAGCTTTGCTGTTCTCTCTTCAACAATGGGGTGACGCTTCTTTGCGTTACCGGGCATCATAATATATTTTTCGGGTTTCTTTTCGTAATCTTTAACACCCTTTTCTGTTCTCTCACCTGTTTCCACAATGCTCTGTGAATGAGCAATTCTTGTGCAGATACGGAGAAGTACGGGGGTGTCAAATTCCTCTGACATATCAAAGGCGCGCTTTGCAAATTCGTATGCTTCAGCTGAATCTGCAGGCTCAACCATAGGAATCTTTGCACCGATTGCATAATGGCGTGAATCCTGCTCATTCTGTGAAGAATGCATACCGGGGTCGTCTGCAACGCAGATAACCATACCGCCGTTAACACCTGTATAAGAAAGTGTGAAAAGCGGGTCAGCCGCTACGTTAAGACCGACGTGCTTCATAGCACAAGCGCTTCTTGCACCACGGAGTGATGCACCGAAAGCAACCTCGCAGGCTACCTTTTCATTAGGTGCCCATTCGCAGTAAATTTCATCATATTCTGCCGCAAACTCTGTAATTTCAGTACTGGGTGTACCGGGATATGAAGATATCACATTACAGCCCGCCTCGTAAAGGCCGCGGGCAATAGCGGCATTACCAATAAGTAATTCTTTCATTGTATGTATTCATTCCTTTCAGGATAGTTACTATCTTTAAGTTTTTTATTCACTCATTCAGTGAGATGAAAAAAATCTTCCTTCATTTCGAATTTTGAACTTCGTATTTCGCATTTATTTTTCGTTACGTAAATCAAGGATTCTCTTTGCCTTACCCTGGAATCTTTCCAAGCTCTTGGGCGGAACGGGGGTAATCTTTGCCTGAAGACCGAGAACGCTCTTTATCTTCTCTTTAATTTCACGGGTAAGAGCCTCAAGCTCACCATAGCTTTCAAGAACGCTTGTATCAATAAGCTCAACCTTAATTTCCAGGGTATCCTTGAACTTATCCTCTCTTCTTACTACAAGCTGATAGTGAGGACTTATTTTATCTATATTGATAAGAACACTTTCAATCTGAGTGGGGAATACATTTACGCCCTTGATGATAAGCATATCATCTGTTCTTCCCTTTGTCTTTGACATTCTTACGTGTGTTCTTCCACACTTACAAGGCTCATAATCAAGCGTAGTGATATCTCTTGTTCTGTAACGAAGAACAGGCATACCCTGTTTTGTAAGCGTTGTAACGATAAGTTCACCAGTCTCACCCTGTCCAAGACGTTTTCCCGTGTCGGGATCAACAATTTCGGGAAGGAAGTGGTCCTCTGCAAAGTGCATACCGTTACGTTCAAAACAGTCACCGCTGACACCGGGACCGCCAAGCTCTGTCATACCGTAGTTATCTGATACATAGATACCCAGGTTTTTTTCAATAGTGTCACGCATTTCGGGAGTACAGGGTTCACTGCCGAGGATACCCAACTTAAGGGCATAGTCACTTAAGGGATATTCGCCCTCTTTTACAGCTTCACTAAGATAAAGCGCATAAGACGGAGTTGCAACAAGACCTGTTACCTGCAAATCACGCATCATCATAAGCTGCTTTTCGGTGTTGCCTGATGACATCGGGATAACTGTTGCACCCAGCTTTTCAAGTCCGTAATGAAGACCGAGTGCACCGGTGAAAAGACCGTAACCGAAAGAAATCTGAATAGTATCTTCATCAGTTACACCGCCTGCCGCACAAACACGTGCAACACAGTCACTCCACACGTCAATATCCTGCTTTGTATACACGCCAACGGTAGGCTTACCAGTAGTACCGCTTGAAGCGTGCACACGCACAATCTCCTTACGGGGAACAGCCATCATTCCTAAGGGGTAATTATCACGGAATTCAGACTTCTCCGTAAAAGGTATGTACTCAATATCGGAAAGCACCTTAATCTTGCTTCCGTCACCTACGCCTGCTTTATCAAGCTTATCGTGATAAAATTTTGTATTGTTGTAGCAGTATGCAACAATTTTCTTCAGCCTCTCAAGCTGAAGGGCCTCGAGCTCTTTACGGGGCATTGTTTCAATATCTTTCTGGAAAAAATTCATTTTCTAACCTTCTTTACCCATACGGCTTTCCGTATGCAATATATTCGTATGTTACATTATATCACAAAACACTACATTTTCAAAGCATTTTTATAAAAATTTTTACACAAGCAAAAAGAAGCGTGCCGCTTCACCCATTTCGCGTCCCGACTTAGTCTAAAACAGATGAATGTCGCTCGCGATAGAAAACGTAAATTTCCATGAGGTAAAAAAAGCTTCCGATTCACTTAAAATCAGAAGCTTTTTCATTATTTTTTCAGCATCTCGGCAAACTTATCTACTATCTTACCAATCATTTCCTTGCCAAGCTCTGCCGATGTATCCTTGGCTGTTTCGGCAAACCAGTCGTCCGTTTCAGCGAGGCGTTCAAGCTTTACTAATCCGGGGTACAGATATTCAAGACCCGAACATTCATAGATACCTGCGTGGTCACCCGGTGTATCTGCAATCTGTTCGGAGAGAATCATTCTCACCCAGTTCCACGGGTTATCCTCGTCGGAAAGATTGTCGTAAAACTCTTTGTTTTCGTTTTTGCCCCACCAGCCGTAGCCCTTTGTCTGGTCAAGATATTCAAAGGTCAGCTTCTTTGCCGCCTTCATACAGGCAAGGGTCATAGGAAGATAGTCTTCCGTCTGATGTGCAATGAGCAAGTAGATGTTTCTGTTGATACCTGCATCAAAAAGTGATTTCAGAATATCATACATATAAAGTTCAAGTGTGTCGCAGTTTACATTGATTGTATTTGTTTCAGGACCGCCAACAGCGTAGCTTGCAACGCCGTACCATATTGGAGGAAGAACAACACAGTCAACTTTCTTTGCAACTTCACGGGCAATCCCCATTGCCGTCAGTGTATCCGTTCCGTAAGGGCAATGAGTACTGTGATACTCCATTGTTCCCACGGGAAGAATGAAGGGCCAACGCTCTTTTTTTGCTTTTTCAATTTCTTTGAAATAGCTGAATTCCATATTCACACTGTTACTCATAATAATTACTCCTTATTCTCATAAATATCCACAAGACTGTTTGCAGTTCTGTAATCCTTAAGATTGCAGTTAAGCTCATAATCAAGCTGACGAAGCTTCCACCTTAGTGCCGTCTCGTCCCCTACATATTCCATACTGTGTTCCCAACCGAGGATGGAATCTGCCTTTACAATCGGAATTGTAGCAAGAACATTTTCTTTTTCTTTGAGAAGAATCGCTTCCATTCCGTTAATTATTTCGTCAAGTTTTTCTCTGTCGCTCTCAAAATTAAGTCTTTGACGGAGAAGGTAAAGCTCTTTCGCGTGTTTAACCGTGATACAGGTATTTTTCATAAACTTAACCATATTGGAAAGCTTCTGAAGTTTTACATTGTCACTTCCCGTACCATCAAGGATATTTATACCCTTTTCAAAGAGTTCATCCATTATCTTAAGCTCGCGGAGTTCTTCGGGAAGACGTACACCTGCAAGCGAATCTCTGCCATATCCGTAGGGGTTGTAAGGAACAGAGTAAATCGTCTTGAACATAGCGTGTTCCATTGCAGGCTTCTTACCGTTTCCGAGCGTCCACAAGGGGTAAGCAGGTCCTATTCTGAATCCGCCGTACTGGTCGGAGTTTGAAATGGGATAGTTTGCAATAGCCTCGTCAAAGCAGTCAAATGCCGCCTTTGCTTCCTTCCAGAATTCGCCGAAATCACGACGGAGAAGGTCTTCATACACATCTTCAAGAGGTTTGATTTCTGTAAATCCTGCCCACTTGCTGAGTTCGCACACGATAGAGGGATAGAATCCGTAGTGGATACATTCCTGAAGGCCGCTTAATCCCCATTCCTTATTCGCTTGAACGATTCTCTTGAATCGTTCAATCCATCTGCCGGGAGCAGGCTCGTAAGGAATTACACCGAAATCCCAAGTCTTACCGCCCGTGTTGGAGATGGATGCAATTTTCATATTGCGCTTTTTGCAGGCTTTTGCTTCACTCGTAAAATATTCGCCCGGTCCGATAAAGCGGAGCGAGTAGTCGGGGATATTTGACACGCTGTTTTCATTTCTGAAATTGTGGAACATATCCCACGTTGCAAGCACCGTAAGGTCATCGGGAAGATTTTCTATAAGCCTGATTCTGTCTTCCTCGGGCGCAAATCCCCAGTTATATGTAGAAAAGAGGATTTCTGTATCCTTGCTGTACTTTCTTACAGCGTTAATTATCATCTGTGAAAATTGGGGATAATCCTTGCAAGGCCACCAACCTGATTTATATTTACCCGTGGGAATGTTTTCAACTGTGGGCTCAATACAAGCGGCAGGGTCCTTGCTTACGAAATGGTTTGCCTCACCCTCAAGTATTATCGAACCAATCTTCGGACAGACACGGAAAAGCTCGCCATACATTTCGTCATAATACTCCTGTGCACCATCTTCATCGGGGTGCATTGCGTGAACCTTATAAAGCTCAACATTTATTCTTATACCGTATTTTTCAGCACGGTCAGCAAGAGAGCGCATATCAATATAGTCACCACGGAGAGTTGTCCAACCATCCTTAAGCCACACATCAACACTGTCGTAACCGTAGTGTGCCATAAGGGAAAGTGCCTCATCCGTGTAGTCAAACATACCGAGAGGTGACTGTGTCATACGGAAATCAAAAAGTGCTTTCCTTCTGATGCTGCCCTTTTTCATAAAAGGTCCTTTACGGATATTCATAAGGTCTTCCATAAAGAAAAGTCCCTGCATAACGCCACGTGAATCGTAACCCTCAACAGTAATTGCATCATCAGTGATTGTTATTGAATAACCCATATATCCGTTTGCCTCGCCTATGTTTTGCGAGAGCGACAGCTTTATTGTCTGAAGTCCTTGAGGGCAACAGGGTGCAACCATAGCACCAATACCCATTGATACAAAAAGGTAGTCGGCAAAATCCTTTGCCGCAGTATATATTATAGCGTCCTCCGCCTCGGGCACAACGATGCAGACACCGTTTTTAAGCTCAAGCTCGTTTGCACCGCAGACCTCGTTATAATCGCGACGGTCCTTTTTATGTACCTGACGGAGCTCTGCACGGAAATCGTAGTTGTTTTCTATTTTAAGCATATAATCACCTCTTGATTTCATTATAGCACCTGTATTTTCAAATTTGTATAGACAACCCCAACAAAAAGTTGTATAATATTAGCGGTATTTTTTCTTGTTTGGAGGTTTACATTATGGAATATCTGCAGGATATATTTGTTTCAAACCTTAATGCCACAGCAAATAATGGCGGATTTATATCCTTTCCGCCCGAAAGTGCATGGACGTCGGACTGGCATCAATTCAATCAGAACAAATTTTACTGCATCACAAAAGGCAGCTCAGTAATCGAAATTGAGGACACCATATACGAAGCGGGTGCAGGCGACTGGTTTTTCATTCCCGTGCACACTAATCACCGTTTTCGTAAAAATGATGATGAAACCTTTGAGAAATACTGGATGCATTTTGACGTTTATCCAACGGAAACTAATCTGTTTACGCTTCTTGACCTTCCCTATTTTATACATATTTCTCCCGATGATGAGGCACTCAGGCTTTGGGATGTTTATTCAAAAGTGAAAGGAACTTCTCTCACTGATATTCTTGAGATGAAAGCTGTTACTCTCCAACTGATTGCACGATACATAAGCCTTGCAGAAAAAAGTCACGTTACAATAAAAAGCCGCAGCGATGACAGACTTGACAATATCCTTCGCTACATAAATGATAATCTTGATAAACTCATATCAAACAATTCCCTTGCTGACCTTTGCCATTTACATCCGAATCATTTTATTCGATTTTTCAAAGAACGTACAGGTCAGACACCTGCCCATTACATAAAATGTCGTAAAATGGACACAGCAAAAAGACTGCTTGAAAATTCTGACCTTAATATTTCCGAAGTGATGGAAAAAGTCGGGTTTGATGATATAAGCTATTTTTCAAAACAGTTTAAGATTTTTTATGCGATGTCACCAAGGGAATATCGTAAATATTACAGGTTTCATCTTAAGCCTGCAGAAGAGCAGTTGTAGCGGCGTGACGCTGTACCCATGTCTCGCACATACAAGGTACAACCATAGTAAATTTACACAAATGCAAAGGGGGTGTGAAGAAATCGAATTTCTTTACACCCCCTTCATTGACTTTGAATTATTCATTATATATTTTTTCAGCCATTTCAATTGCTAAATCCACTATTTTGTATCCTGCATCGGGGCAAAGTTTTGCGCTTGTATAGGTTGATTCATACACATGAGGAAGAAACATTTCCCTTGTGGGAACATAACAGTTAATTTTATCTGTATTTCCCTTTGTAACAAGCATAAGCTTGTCGGTAGGCGATTTCTCCCTAATCATATTTCCAAACTGACTGAATATTTCTCCGCAGAAGCTGTATATAAGGCACTCCCCTATTCTCATAACGTGAACGGGAACTTCTTTCTCTTCGGATGTATCCTTTACATAATAGTCGATGAATGCATTAGCACCTGCATATACCATAATATCACAGTACGGGTCGGCAATAGTCAAAGACTCTATTTTCGGAGGATTTTCCTTCAGGCGAATAACTCTCTCTCTGTGTTCTTTGGGAACTTCGCGTTTCTTTACTGTTACGGTTTCCCATCTGCAATCAAGCTTATCTTCCTTTAAAGGAACAAGCTTTTCCTCTGCCTTTAAGATTTCATCCGTAAGAACTTCTGCAATATATGATGTTTTTGTTATATGGTTTTCTTTGTTCATATAATTCAGGTGATTTATATTTCCGCAGAAGCCTGAATAGAAAAGCGTGGTAAAATCCTTACCGTACTTTTCCTTAAGATTATCTGCCACACGTCCGGAATAATCTGCACACATCTTACTTCCACGGACGGTATCGTGATGAAGGGCAAAGCTTGTAAGAAGTCCCATAGGCTTGCCATCTTTATTTATTACAAAGAAAATCGGAAGTGACCTGTCAGGCTCTGAAACAGGCTTTACGATATCATCGGAATATGCTGCAGGATTTGTGCGCACTTCCCCGTTTTTAAGAAAATACTCGCGCACAAAGTTTATATTCTGTGGGTTGCCTTCGGCAAAGCTGATTTCGGCATCTTCAAGCCTTTGATAAGCGTGAATTATTGCATCTGCAGAAAGAAGCTGTACCATTTTAAGGTAATATGTATCAAGTTCCGGAGAAAGGATCTCTGCATCTCCGTCAAGACGGACTCTGTCTTTGAAATTCCCCAACGTATCTCTTGTTGGTCCGCTTGTATGAGAATGAGTAACTGCGATAAGTATAGCATCTTTATCGATACCGATCTTTTCATTTACTCTTTCACGGACAAAATCAGCAAGGTCTTGCGGCATACCAAGGCAATCCAGAACAAGCATTGCTACATGCTTTCCGCCGGATTCAAAAACCGCTGCCTTTGCATATAATTTGCTTTTTACGCCCTCATTTACCCGAGCGCAAAAATACCCGAATATAGTAGTGCCCAAAGGGGGAGTTATTTCTGTTTCATAAAATCCGCAACGCATAGTATATTACCTCCTTATCACACGGGATATTCAATCTGAACTGTCTTACCTTCTTTTGCAGACTCAACAACCGCACGACACACGCACACTGTACGCGCCCCCTCTCTGCCGGTTGTTATGATGGGCTTATTTTCTTTGATAGCCGCAATCATAGCCTTGTGTTCTTCGTATGTATTGTGGTTTGCAAGTTCAACATTGAATGAGTGCTTAACTACCTTTTCTTCAATGCCCTTAAGCTGACCGTTTGCAAAGGGAGCACCCTCGATTTCTTCAAGGTAAAGCACAAGCTCGGGATGAGTATTATCAACAATAATTGTACCCTTTGTTCCGTAAAGAACTGTTCTCATTGTATATTCACGCTTACATCCGATTGATGTGAATACTTTGCCGATTACATTGTTGGGGAACTTAAATATAGCAACAGTTGTATCGTTTATGGGCCAATCCTTAAGATTCTTGTGGTTTGAATATGCAGTTGTTTCAATGGGGTCACCTGCAATCCAACGGAGAAGGTCAATCGCGTGGCAAGCACCGCCGATGATAGGCTCACGCTCGGGATCTGTTCTCCATCCGTCAACGCCGTCAAGGCCGAGGTAGTCGTGAGCATATTCTGATTCTACAAAGTAAAGCTCACCGATAATGCCACTTTCAACAAGCTCTTTTGCTTTCATAAAGCCGGGAGCGTAACGGCAAACCTGACCTACAAGAAGGTGGTTACCTGTTTCGTCTGCAGCCTTTACCATTTCAACACATTCGTCAACGAAAAGTGACATAGGCTTTTCACATACAACGTGCTTGCCGTGGCGGAGAGAATAAATTGTAGAAGGTGCGTGACCGCGGTCACTTGTTACAACTGTAACAACGTCAAAGTCTTCTTTCTCGAACATTTCTTCCATATTGTCATAGCAGTTTGCCTTGTCAAGCTTATATTTAGTTTTCTTCTCCTCGCAATGCTCAATATGAGTGTCCATAAGAGCAACAATTTCAATTTCTTCTATTCTGCATATAGAATAAAGGTGACTTTCCGAAAAGCTACCGCAACCGATAATCGCGTATTTAATTTTTTCCATACTTTATACTTCCTTTCGCTTCCTGATTCAGGAATATTATTTATTTTCAATATAACATCGTAAACGGCATATAGCAATGCACATTTGTTCGTTTTAGATATATTTTTGTTCACAAGAAAAAATATTTGTTTAATTTTTAAATTTTTCATTGACACGCATCGTTTCAGATAATATACTGAAATTAAGGCGGTGATAAAAATGATTCGTGTATGCTCCAGAAGTATGTATCTTGATAAAAGTCTGAAAAACACTCTGCGTGTTAAGGATATACAGAATTTTATGACAATGAATATTGACCCTGACTATGTTGACGTTGTTGAAATGCACGACTTTTGGGAAATTGTATATATTGAATCGGGGGAAGCTATTGCTATGGCAGATGACGAAAATGTTCCGCTTTTCCCCGGTGATGTTATTTTCCATAAGCCGGGGGAAGTTCATTCCATAAAGTCTGCAAACGGTACAACCGCAAAGGCGTATTTTATATGTTTTCATACTACAAATAAATCCGCAAAAATTTTCGAATCGCTGAAAATTGCTCTTGAGAATGAGCAAAAGCAACTGATTTACCGTCTTTACGACGAAGCACGGAAAATTTACCTTAACAGAAAAAAATACTACCGCAGCGTTATATTTTCATCAAGTGCCCTTTCCCCCGATGCCCCCACAGGTGCACAGCAACTTTTCAAAAACCATTTGGAAGAGTTTCTGATTTCCGTAATTCAGCTTGTTGAAAAGAGTGCAAATGTAATCACTTATGAATCAAAGGAGGAGCTTGAAGGGCTTATTTATCAGAAAATGCTTGAGAAGATTTCCGCTGCTGTATATTCCTCTATTTCGGTAGAAGATGTTCTTAGTGAATTCAACTACGGAAAGACCTATCTTTCACAGCTTTTTAAAAAGCATTGCGGTCTTTCCATTATGAAGTATTACAACTCCCTAAAAATAAAGGAATCAAAAAAGCTTATTAAAGAAGGTAAGCTTACAATGGCAAAAATCTCCGAAAAGCTTGGCTTTAACAACCAGTATTATTTTTCACGGGTGTTTAAAAAGGTAGAGGGAATAAGCCCAAGTGACTACAAAGAAAAAGTTGCATCAAAATCTTGATGCAACTTTTATTTTTATGAATAAAATTCAATGCGTGCTTTTCCCAGATTTTCAATTTCTTCAAGGATTGCCGCTTCGTTTTCCTTTGTTGTGAATACCCAAGGACAACCGATGTGTCCTAAAATTGCGTCATTATAATCACACTTGGAATAATACTCAACCGCTGAACGGTCATTTGTTTTTATAAAGCAATTAGTTGTATTGATGAAAATTTTATGATTTCTTTCCACAAGATACTCAAGAAATTCCATAAAGATTCTTACATCGGGATCCTGCTCAACATACTCAATTTTCGTATTTCCGTAACGTTCTGCATATTCTGCATACTGATCCCTTTTTTCAAACTCTCCGCCCCAGTAATATTTCTGCACCTCTTGAGGCTGGTTTTCAATGGGAGTCCATTTGGACTTTTCAAACTCGTAATACTGACCTGCACCGAAAACAATATCCTCGTCTATAACCTTCTGCCAGTCGTCATGATGATAATAATGATAGTTCTTGCAGGTAGATTCCCACATATATATTTTTGCACCTGTGCTTCTCACACAGTCAAAAATATATTTCCAGTCATGGAAAAGCTGTTCGTCTGTTCTGTAATGATTTTCAGAATTTGCAATAAGCTTGAATTCCTCGTCAAGACCAACGTGAATATACTCGGGAGCATCGAAGATTTCATAAACTTCCTCAATAATGTCCTTAACCATTTTATAGTATTCGGGTGTGGAAATCTTACTTCTGCCAAATTCACCAAGCCAGATGTCGTGTGCCGCAGAAAAGTTAAGCTTTGGAATCATTTTAATGCCAAGTGCTTTAACCCTTTTTACCTCGTCCTTCAATCTGTCGTGGGACCATCCGCCCTCTACCCAGAGCTCGGGGTATCCGGTATAATTAAGTCCTTCAAGAAGGTCAAGAACGATAGTATCAAACTTATAGAGGGCACATTTATCTACGATATTGCACCATACATCGTAATCAAACATCATTTCTTTTTTTTCCCTTCCACCCCAGTTTGAGCCGAAGTGAATAAGCATCTGAAATTCCTTTTTCATAATATTATTCCTTTTCATAAATTTTCTTTGCAAGTTCAATTGCCTTTTCAACCATTTTATACCCTCCATCGGGGTTAAACTTTGCAGAACCCATCTGCGATTCATAAATTGCAGTGCCGAAGGTTTCCTTTGTGGGGATATAACCTCTTGTGCCGCCGTTCGCAACGGATGCAACCATTGAAAATACTGACGGTGACTGTTCTTTTACGCTGATACCGAATTCTGCGAAAGGCTCACCATTGAAGGCATAAATCATACATTCGCCCAGTCTTATTGCCTGAACAACGGCAGGAAGCTTCTCGGGAGTTTTGGATACTGCTATAATCGAGCTTGCCTCCGCCCTCTTAAACGCGATATTTTCAGAATCTGCAAGATTATCAAAGTTTTTGAGCATTGAATCAAAGGGGATTTCTTTGATAAGTTTTTCAGCTTCTTCAATTTCCTCCGGAGAGACATATCTTCTGGGAAGCATCATAACCTCTTTTTCTGCCCTAAGATTGTCAAGGAAAATGGGTTTTGCTTTGTCAAAAAGCTTTATTGCATTTTCTGCAAGCACTTTTCCCATCTGCACATAACGGGGCGTCTTTGTTGCCCCTCTTGTCCAGTCCTTCGCATAAAAATCAAAGTGGTTGAGGTTTCCGCTTGTGCCGCTTATCATAACATTTATGTAGTCCAATCCGAAGTGCTTTTTAAGCTCTTTCGCCATAACTGCCGAATAATCTGCACAATATTCGGGGCAGTTTGCAACACAGTGGTGGCAGGCAAAATTTGTAATTGAGCCTACGGGGTTTCCGCCCTCGTCAAAGAAGAACATTGCAGAAAATTCTTCATCCGCTGTACCGAAAGGTCTTTCTACATCGGGGGACTGTGCATCGGGATTTGTCCTTACATTTCCGTCCTTCATAAGATAGTTACGAAGGAATGTAATCCCTTTAACTTCCGTTTTTGCAAACTTTGAAGTAACGGGAATCATTCTGTGGAAAGCAAGTATTCCGCAGTCTGCAATGGCTTCCTTTAGAAATGCCACATACATTTCGTTTCTGGGAACTGTGCCTTCCTTTACGTCAAAAATCGGGCCTGCAGTATGGCAGTGCATAGCCTGAATAAGAATATTCTTTTCAGGCACGCCAATGTATTTATCTATTTTCTCAACAGCAGCACCGCATATTTCGTCCGTAAGATAAAGTACATCAACAGCTACAATAACAACTCTTTCGTTGTTTAATTCAAACGCTGCTGCCTTTACCATAAGTCTTTCGTCTTTTACACCGGTAGAATATCTTACATCAAAACTACCGGGCATATGTCCACCAATAGGGGGTGTTATTTCTTTTTCATAAAATCCTGCAAGCATCATTTTAATACGCCTCTTTTAGTATATCTTTTTCGCAAGTTCAAGTGCTTTATCTACCATCTGATATCCTGCTTCGGGATAGAATTTTGCAGAGCTTAACTGTGCTTCATAAGCTTCTGTACCAAAGGCTTCCTTTGTGGGAATATAGCCTACTATACCTGCATTTGCGACAGATGCTACCATAGAATATTTTGAGGGGGACTGTGTTCTTACACTAACACCGAATTCGCAGAAAGGCTCTGCCGAAAAAGCATAGAACATACACTCGCCCATCTTTATTGCCTGAACAACCACGGGAAGTTCTTTGGGCATTTCTTCACGCTTTATAAGAGGATTTGCAGTTGCTCTCTTAAATCCGATGTTTTCAGAACCTGCAAGGTCATCAAAGCCCGTAAGAAGCTTTTCGAAGGGGATTTCCGCTTTAAGTCTTTTAGCTTCCTCAAGGACATCCTTGGGAACTTCTCTTCTCTTAAGCATCATCACTTCTTTTTCTGCAGAAAGTGAATCAAGCGAAACCGCTTTTGCTTTACCGAAAAGCTTTATTGCATTTTCTGCAAGCACTTTACCAATCTGCACATAACGAGGTGTCTTTGTAGCCCCTCTTGTCCAGTCTTTTGCAAAGTGATCAAAATGATTAAGATTTCCGCAGCATCCGCTTAACATAAGACTGATATAATCAATTCCGAAATGCTTTTTAAGTTCTTTTGCCATAACAGCAGAATAGTCCGCACAAAATTCGGGACAGTTTGCTACACAGTGATGACAGGAGAAGTTAGAAATTGAAGCAATCGGATTTTCATTTTCATCAAAGAAGAATATAACCTGAAATTCGTCATCTACCGTTCCCAAAGGTCTTTCAACATTGGGATCCTGTGCCGCGGGATTTGTTCTCACAGCGCCATCCTTCATAAGATAGTTACGAAGGAAGGTAATACCCGGAATATTAGTCTTTGCAATTTTTGCAGTAACGGGAACCATCCTGTGGAAAGCAAGGATACCGCAGTCTGCAATCGCTTCGGAAAGGAATGCAATATACGCCTCATCCTTCTTCACAGTTTCTTCCCTTACATCCCAGATAGGGCCTGCGGTATGACAATGGGTTGCCTGAATAAGAATATTCTTTTCGGGAACACCGATGTAATCATTTATTTTTTTCACTGCAAAGTCGTAAACATCCTGGGGAATATAAACTACATCCACAGAAAGAATTACAACTCTTTCATTATTATACTCAAATGCCGCGCCCTTTACCATAAGGCGTTCATCTTTTACGCCGGTGGAGTATCTTACATCAAAGCTGCCGGGCATATGTCTGCCGATGGCGGGAGTTATTTCCTTTTCATAAAATCCTGCAAGTATCATAATTAAAAATCTCCTTATCAATAAAACTCTTTAACTGCTTTTGCAAGTGTTTCAATTTCTGTAAGAATTGCCTTTTCGTGTTCCTTTGTTGTTCTTACCCATGGAAGTGCAAAATGACCGAGGATATTGTCTTTATATTTCCATTTGCTGTAATATTCAACAGAAGAACGGTCGTTTGTATCAATGAAGATATTTGATGTGATTATGTAGAACTTATAACCTCTCTCCCCGATATATTCAAGGAAGTCCATATACATCTGAACAGTTTCGTCCTGCTCTACATACTCGATTTTTGTATTGCCGTAGCGTTCAACATACTTCTTGTAAAGGCTACGATTTTCAAACATTCCGTCCCAGTAATATTTCTGCACCGTTGGTGACTGATCTGCAATTTTTGTCCATTTTTCCTTTTCGAATTCGTAGTAGTGACCTGCCGCGAAAATTATATCATCAGGAATGTGTTTTTCCCAGACATCCATAGTATGCATACAGGTTGACGCCCACATCATAGGTGTGCTTCCAAGCTCTTTTACAACATTTATAAGGAATTTGTAATCGTTAAAAAGGGTATCGCCTGTACGGAAACCAAGCTCCTTCGCTCTGTCGGGGAATTCCTCGTCAAGACCGAGGTGAATGTAATGGGGTGCTTCAAAAACTTCGTAAAGCTCCTCAATAATGTCCTTACAGAATGCACGGTACTCATCAGTTGCACGGATTTTGCGGTAATCCTTAATCCAGTAGTCGTGCATACCTGAGAAGTTTACCTTGGGATAAAGCTTAAGCCCCATATCACGAAGGCGGTGAACTTCCTCTGTCATTTCTTCTCTTGTCCATGCATCGGGGTCTGCAATTTCAGGATGTGACTTGTACTTCATACCGTCTGAAACATCAAGCACGATTGCATCGTAACCGCACTCCACACACTTGTCAACGATATTGTTCCAAACCTCACGGTCAAAATCAAGTGCCATACCTTTGCAAGTACCTGAAAATCCCATACTGAGATGTATCAGTGCCATCAATTCCTTTTTCATAACTCAAACTCCTTTTCTGCTGCTTCTAAATATTCATCAAGATCTGCCTGCGCTACCTTTTTTAGGTTCTTGATTTTCCATCTTATGTGGTCGCTGTCGGCAATATATTCCATACTCGGCTCCCAACCGAGGCGGGAATCGTAATCGGTGTAGTTAATTGCTTCTTCCGCATTTTTTATTTCCTCATCTGCAATAGCACGCATTTCTTCAACGATTCTCGGAACTTCGCCTGCCTTTGCCGAGTCAATTTCAAGCTTTTTAAGATACCATTTTTTCGCATTGATTGAGCTTATACACTGACATTTTATGTATTTACATAAAAGTATAAGTCTTTCGAGATTTTCATTGGAATTTTCAATGCTTTCAAGGATTTTTATACCCTGACGTGCATATTCCGTTGCCTTTTCCCAAGACATAATTTCTTCGGGGGTAAGTTCGAAGAAAAGGCGGTATTTTAACTGCCACGCTCTTTCCGTTTCGTACTTGGGCGTTACATATATATTTCCAAAATGTGCATATGGCACTACTGGAAGATTAAGGTCAAGCTTGATATTAAGAGGATATGCCGCACCTACGCGAAGAGGACCGCACTGCTCAATACCGTTTGAGGTGTAGCATTCGTTACTGTCACTCATACACTGAAGTGCTTCCTTGATTTTATCTATATCCTTATCGCCGAATTCGTGTGCGATACACATATCAAGAAGCTTTTCGTGGTCTTCGTCCCCTGCACGGAAAATCTCGTTTGAATATTTTGATATAACAGACGGATAAAATCCATAGTGGTGGGACTCCATAATACCTGCAAGACCGTACTCTTTATTAAACTTTATAAGTTCATCATAACGCTTTTTCCAAAGCTGTGCACCCGGCTGATAAGGCATTACACCCATATCCCAGGTAAGACCGCCCGTGTTTGCCATTGCATATACTTTGTAACCCTCGGAGTGAGCAAGTTTAATGTCTGTCACAAATTTCTCCGCAGGACCGGGACAGCTTAATGTATAGTCGGGGGCATAGCATCTTGAACCGGCTTTATTTACATAATAACAGTTTTTGTCGTATGTAATAAGTACTGTCGCATCCTTGGGAATCTGCTTTATCCATTCACGGCGGGACTCTTCCCCATGTCTTTGGGCGGTGTATGTCCACACAACAAGTTCTGCATCTTTTCTGTATTTTCTGATTGTGTTCTTAATCATATTAAGATAGAGGGGCATATCATTGCAGGGGTTTTCCGCAGGCAACCGCATTCCGCTTGCATTAAGGGAATAATCTCCGTTACCGCGAGTATCCTTTGTGGGGAATTTAAGGCTTCCTTCCACGAGGATAACGCCCTTGAATCCCGGGCACTGACGGAAAACACTGCCGTAAAGCGAATCGTAATATGCTTCTGCCCCTTCGTCCTCGGGATGCATTTTCGCACTAAGGTAGCTGTACATATAAACATCAATGCCGTACTTTGATGCTCTGTAAACAAGCTCGTTGAAATCGCAATATCCGCAGGTAGTCATATCAACGCCCTTAACAAAAAGGAGTATCGCGTCACGACCGTCGTGGGCAATTTGTGCAAGATGCTCGTTAGGGTAGTTGTCAATACCATATCCCGAATGTACCATCTGGGGCGAAAAGAGAGGCTTTTTCTTTACTGTACCATATTTAATAAAAGGTGCTTTTCGTACAGTCATACATTTTTCGAGGTGGTAAAGTCCCTGGGCACATCCTCTGGCATCAAAGCCGTAAACCGTAATTCCGTCGGCAGAGGTTTCAATGCGGAAGCCTTTCGTACTGTCGGCATCTGTCATATCAACTGACTCATCTGCAATTTTTAAGTTTATTGCACCCTTAAGGTCTGATTTTCTTGTAATTGCACCGCCGATTTCCATACTTGTCATAAGGTAATCGTTAAAATCCTTTGCGGCAGTTTCTACCACAACATCAGCGTCCTTGCCGATTGCAATAAGGATTCCTTCTTCTATTTCAAATTCATCATTTTCAACTTTAAGAGAAAAATCTCTTAAGTTTTTCTGATGAACCTCTAACATTCTTTCCCTGAACTGATAATTTCTTTCCTTTTTGAGCATACAAAGCACCCCTTGCTATTTTTTTACATTGTATAAATTCCCAAATGTAAAGCGTCCGACTCCGTTTCTCTCTTTACATTAAATATACCACTGCTGTTTTTACTATACAATACACTTTTATTCATTTATGATATACTTTTGTTCACTGGAATATTTACATTATATCACACACACTGTTTTTTTGGATACAACAATTTTGACTATTTCAGTAAACTTTTTTTACTTTCTAAAACAAAACAAGCAACGGCAACGGCGGTGCTTCTTAGGGATGAATCGGTTTTGGCTTGATCTTTTTTGTTAATAGTGCGCAAAAAAATGCAGACATACGCCAGTATGCCTGCATTTTTTATGACTTCTCTAAACTAAAAAATCTCTAATCCAAAACTGCTTTGCACCATAAAAATCTTGTTTTTGAGTGCAGAACAAGGCAAAAATTGGAGTAATCCTTGACGGATTGCGAGAATTCTTAACACAGTTATGTGCCAAAAACATGGTTTTTAGGCGGTTAATCCCTAAGAGGCACCGCCGAAAAGTTGCTTGTTCTCTTTATATTTATTCTGCTGTTACAATCTTTGAATAGTTTAAGGGAGTCAGCGTTCCTTCTTTTACAAGGAATACTCTGATTTCATCAACGCCATTGTCGTCAAAATCTTCAATATCAAGTCTTGTAAAGTCGTTTGCTGCAAGAGTGAGGTTCTTCTTAACAGAAATACTCCTAAACTGTCCTTCCTTGTAGCCTGCTATAACAACATGAAAAAAATGCTTCAGAACGGACACTTTGTATTATGAAAAGTTCGAAATTCGAAATGATAGATTATTTTATCATGAGCAGATTTTTTGTCAAAGCAGTTAACAGCATTGTAATATTAAATTTTACAGATTCAACAGGACAATTGAAAGCATACCAAGCATCAATCCTGACCATTGATATTTTGTAAGACTTTCCTTGTAGATAAACACAGACACCAAAGCCGACATAAGTACGCCGCCTGCCGAAATTACGGGGAACATAACGGATGCAGGCATTTTGTTTGACAGTATAAGAACAAAAAGATTAACCAGACCATTTGCAACTCCACATCCGGTATATAGCCAAAACCCTTTTTTAAGACCGGAAACGATTCCTTGTCTGTCGCTGATAACAGAAAAAATTGCAAGCACAGACACCGTAATTATAAGTGCAATAACCATAAATTCATTTTTATACATTCCGTCAAATTCAACCTGTTGAGCCTTTTGCACAGTGGATGTCATACCATTGCCGATAAATGACAAAAATGCAAAAACGCACCATTTAAAAGTGATTTTCTTCTCCTCGCCTTTCTTTTCTTTGTTTATGAAAAACAAGGATGCCAAAAGTAATCCTATGCCTATGATTAGCCACACTTTTATCGGTTCATCAAGAATTGCAAGTCCATATACCGTCGGTAAAACCAATGAATATGACACAATAAGAGAAGATATCGACAAAGGTCCTGTTTTTATGGCAAGCATGGAGCTGACTGCCGAAAGGCAATAAGATGCGGCAAACCCAATAGAATACGGAAGAATATCTGACGAAAATTTAAAATTACCAATAGATGAAACGACAAAAAATGACATAGAGAAAAATGCACTTGCCGCTGAAAACAAAAATACACTTCCTGCTTTTTTCACATTATATGCTTTTTTGAATATCTGTTGCAGAGAACAACAGACGGTTACTGTTGCAAGTAAGATATAATTCAATTTATTTCACCTCAAATGCACAGAAACCATAGGAAGATATATCCGAAAGCTGAACCTTGTTACCTTCAAGCTTTCCTTCACAACCGATAAAACGAATTTCATTATATTCTTTGTCAAGCTCAACCACAGGACTAATAAGCTCGTCCAGACTAACGTTTGCAAGTGCTACCGAAAGCGCTTCTTCATTTTTAGAAGCAAGTAAATATACATTGGGGTTTTTAGCGCAAAAAGCAGGAAGCTTTTTTCCGCAGATTTTGTATATAGCTTCGTTAATATCAGCCTGACGGTAGTAGCTGCTTGTGAAGTTTGCATCACATCCGCGTATTGTTGTTTTGAAGTGGTCAAACACCAGCACATAAAATCTCTGACCGCTTTCATTTTCATAAAAATAGCTTGAAGGAGTGTTGTCGGGAGTAAATGTGCTCCATATTTCAGCTTTTTCATTACATTCAATATGATAGAATACTTCGCGTTTTCCCATATGGCTTGAAACAAGAACTGCGTCATCGTGCTTATTATAGTATTCTTTATCCATTTCTTCAATTCTTTCCGAAATAAGACCGGTATCTATTCCGCGTTCTTGCAGAATTCTTGCAGCCGGAATATCCAGTATCGCACCTCGCGAAAGCCTTTCAAGGTCAATATGCCTTGCATTTTCACCCATAATAAAGAGAGGATAGTCGCTTTGCTCTCCATAGCTTGTGGGAATTGAATTTTCACTCAGAAGCACAGATGCAGGTGATTTTACACCCTCTACAAGCATTTCAAATGCATACGGATCCAACTCATTGGGAAGCTCCCACTTTTCAGCCTTGTGAGCCACGGCAAACACTTCAACGCCAACCGGTTTTTTATCGCTGAATATTTCTTTCAGGCCTTGCCTTACATCATTATTTTTGCAATAGCGGTCAATATATCCGGTTTCGTAATCAGGCTTGCAGAAATAGTCGAACATATATGCCAATATACCATTTGATGTGCCGTCTGCAAACATCAACAGTTCAAATAATTCAAGAGGTCTTGACGGATATTTTATACGGGGACGGGGATAAACATCGCCTTCTGTAAAGAGTTCCACTCCTGAATCCTTTCCCCATAAATACTGAAGTCTTGAAAATTCTACAATGGGGATTATATTGGTATCTCTCATAGGTGCACCGGAGATTCTTGCAAAGGGCTTTGTATTTCCTGCCAATGCCGTTGTCATTTCAAGAGGATCTGTGCCTTGCATATCCCAGGTGTCGTTAGTACACATTCCAAGTCGGATGTTGGGATTTACGTCATCGATAGCAGACCTGAGTTCCTTTGCAAATCCAACCATTGTATCACGGAAAAGTTTCAATAATTCTGTGCGGTATTTATTTTCGCCACCTGTCAGAATCAGTTCTTCAAGCTTTTCGCGGGGGATTTCTTCACCGATTCTTTTATAATATTCTTTCAGATGAAGAGGGCAGAAGCACGCAAAACGCACTCTTATTCTTATATTAAGTCTGAAGTCATCATCTATCATTATCAGGTCGGGGCCGAGCTTTGCAAGTTCACGAAGACCTTCCTGACAAGCCTTTACAAAATTTTTATCTAAAGGACAGTTAGAAAGATTTTCCCTTGCTTCACCATTTATACCGGTAATCTGCGTAAAATTATTTTCTCCCTTAAGTCTTTGAGCAGGTGTAAGCGCGTGGCCGTTTCCAAGAGTTAAAATCCATATTCCGACTTCAAATCCTGCATTACGGAAATATTCGATTTCCTGCTTCACTCTTTCAGGCTCGGTATAAACCCTATTGGTTTTTTCGTATATATTACCTATACTGCCTATGAAAATACGCTTCGCACCGCATTTTCTGGCTTGTTCAACATACATAGGTCTTGTCTTTTCATTCAAGCAGTTGATACTTAACGGCATTGAAACCTTGTACACAATAACATACTTCCTTTCGTGTTATAGCTATGATGTGAAGCTATTATTTTACTTTTAAAACTACCTTTCCGACATTTTTTCCCTTGTAGAGAATATCGTGTGCTGCCTCTGCCTCTGTTATGGGAAGAACTTCGTGGATTGTGGGCTTAACCTCTCCGCTTTCAATTTTAGGATATACCTTTTCCACAAGTTCGGACAGAATTTGTGCTTTTACCGCAGGAGTTCTTGAACGCAGAGTGCTTCCTATAATTCTTACATTTCTTACATATATGTTTTTAAGGTCAATTTCCGTTTTCTGACCTGCCAATGCCGCAATCATAATCCAGCGTGCACCGTGTGTGAGATAATGAATACATTTTCCCATTATTTCACCGCCCAGGCAGTCTATGGCAACATCAACACTGTGACCGTTTTCAAGTTCTTCTTTCAAAACTTCCGAAATATCTTCTTTTGTTGTAACAACAACTCTGTCAGCGTTCAGGTGTTTTATAGAATCTTTTATTTCATCGGTCAGAACAGTTGTGATTACTCTTATTCCAAATGCTTTCGCCATAGGAATTATAACGCTTGCAAGTCCCGATGCGCCTGCATTCATAAGAAGAGTGTTGCCTTTTTCTATTTTACCCTCTATGAAAAGATTAAGGTATGCAGTTGCATAAGCTTCGGGAATTGCCGCCGCTTCTATCATTGAGCAGTTTTTCGGCACGGGCATTAGCATATTGTATTTTACATTTGCATATTCGGCATAGCCTCCGCCACCAAGCAGTGCGCAAACCTTATCCCCTATTTTCCAATTTGAATTTTGTTTTGCTCCTTCGGCAATTTCAATTATAGTTCCTGCAATTTCAAGTCCCATCCATTCAGGACATCCTGCTGGGGGCGGATAGTCACCCTCTCTTTGCATAAGGTCAGCACGGTTAAGGGCCGCCGCCTCAATTTTTACAAGGCAGTCATCATTACCCAAAACAGGATTTGGGACATCATCCCATCTTAAAGACTTATCTTCATTTAC
>JAZUOX010000053.1:0-3258 GCA_045604905.1 Clostridia bacterium | reverse complement strand
CAATCCGTTTCCGAGCTTAATATTTTCAATGTTCTCACAAGAAGCAAAAGAGTATGTGCCTATTTCTGTTACACTATCAGGTATAATTACTTCTTTTATGTTGTCACATTGGTAAAATGTGTATGTACCTATTGAAGTTAAACCTTCATTGAAATTAACATCAACTATACTATCACAATCACGAAATGCAGATTCACCTATCGATGTTAATCCTTCATTGAAATTAACATCAACTATATTGTTACAATCATAAAACGCATAAGCACCAATCGAAGTGACATTTTCACCGATAACAAGTTCCGTCATTTGTGAATAATAATCCGCCCAAGGTGCAGAGGTCTTGTTGATGTTATTGTAGAGTGTATAGTTATCCATTTCACCCTCACCGTCAATGGTTAAAACACCTGTTTCGGAGTCAAAAGTCCATGTGAGGTTGTCACCTTCAATACCACATTCGCCTGTAATGGTTTCAGCACTCGCGGTCATAGCAACGGCAAAGCATAAAATTGTCATTGCCATAACAAACATTAAGTTTTTTAATAATCTTTTTTTCATTTTAATCACCTTTCTTTAATTCTTCTTCTTTTTTATCTTGGCAAAACTTACAAGGCATTGCTCTTTGTCCTGCATACTTGTAAATATCTGCTTCACAATCAAACCACTTGATATGATAAGGCAAAAATTTGCTATGAGGACAATAACCTTTTATATGCCAAATACCTGTGCCTGTGTTTAGAAAGTATTTTTTTGACAGTGAAAATCACCCCTCACTAAATAAATAATAAAAATAAGAGTTATTCTTCCTAAAATTATATACCTTTAGTTCCTATATGTCAAGGATATTAGGAAGTAAAATGTCTATATAAAGACATTTAGGAGGAAGAATAATGCTTATTTTTGATATGAGGGCTATTGGAAACAAACTACTTGCAATAAGAAAAAAGACAGGTTTAACTCAGGCTGAGGTTGCCGAAGCCGCAGGACTTTCTGACCGCACCTATGCGGACATTGAGCGTGGCTCGGTTAATATGAGAACAGAAACAATACTTAAAATCTGCGAAGCTTTGCACATTACTCCTGATGAAATACTTACCGAAACATCTTCGGCGGAGTATAAACAAAACGAACTTTTTGAAAGGCTTTCTTTATGCTCCCCGAAAGAAAGAGAAACAGCGTTAAATCTTCTTGAAGTTTATCTGCAATCACTGATATAATAACAAAAATAATACTACAAAAACATAGACACATCATCTGAGAAAACTCAAAAATGATGTGTCTAAGTTTTTAATGTTTAATTTTCACGTGATGAGATTCTTTAAATAACTTCAGAAGTCTTAAAAAATCTCAGAAAGCCTTGCAAATAAAGGAATTATTTACTAGCCTCTTCAATAGCAACTGCACAAGCAACAGTCATACCAACCATGGGGTTGTTACCTGCGCCGATAAGGCCCATCATTTCAACGTGAGCGGGAACTGATGAAGAACCTGCAAACTGTGCGTCGGAATGCATTCTGCCCATTGTGTCTGTCATACCGTAGGAAGCAGGACCTGCTGCCATATTATCGGGATGAAGTGTACGGCCTGTGCCGCCGCCTGATGCAACTGAGAAGTAGTTTACGCCGTTTTCAACACACCACTTCTTATATGTGCCTGCAACGGGATGCTGGAAACGTGTGGGGTTGGTTGAGTTACCTGTGATGGAAACGCCAACGTTTTCGAGCTTCATGATAGCAACGCCTTCGGGAACGTTGTCTGAACCGTAGCAACGAACCTTTGCTCTGTCGCCGTTTGAGTAAGCTGTTTCGTTAACAACCTTTACTGTTTCTGAATAGGGATCAAACTCTGTCTGAACATATGTGAAGCCGTTGATTCTTGAGATGATCATTGCAGCGTCCTTGCCGAGACCGTTGAGGATAACGCGAAGGGGCTGTGTTCTAACCTTGTTAGCGTTGAGAGCGATTTTGATTGCGCCTTCAGCAGCTGCGAAGCTTTCGTGACCTGCAAGGAAGCAGAAGCACTCTGTTTCTTCTGAAAGGAGCATCTTGCCGAGGTTACCGTGGCCGAGACCAACCTGACGGTTGTCAGCAACTGAACCGGGGATACAGAAGCTCTGGAGACCTTCACCGATTGCAGCAGCAGCGTCAGCAGCCTTTGTACAACCCTTCTTGATTGCGATAGCGCAACCTACTGTGTAAGCCCACTTTGCATTTTCGAAAGCGATAGGCTGAGTTTCTTCAACGATTTTATAGGGATCAATACCCTTTGCAGCGCAGATTTCCTTACATTCTTCAACGGAGGAAATGCCGTACTCTTTTAAGCAAGCAAGAATTTTGTCAATTCTTCTTTCGTAGTTTTCAAATAATGCCATGTCCGTCTACCTCCTTATTCCTTACGGGGATCGATATACTTGGCGGCATCAGCGAATCTGCCGTATGTGCCCTTTGCCTTTTCCCAAGCTGTGTTGGGATCGTCGCCCTTCTTGATGAAGTCTGTCATCTTGCCGGGTGCAACGAATTCGTAACCGATAACCTGATCGTCTGCATCAAGAGCCATTCTTGTAACATAGCCCTCTGCCATTTCAAGGTAACGAACGCCCTTGAGGTTTGTACCGTACATTGTACCAACCTGTGACCGAAGTCCCTTACCGAGGTCTTCAAGACCTGCGCCAACTGAAAGACCGTCCTCTGAGAAAGCGGACTGGCTGCGGCCGTAAACGATCTGAAGGAAAAGTTCACGCATAGCAGTGTTGATAGCATCACATACAAGGTCTGTATTGAGAGCCTCAAGAAGAGTCTTGCCGGGAAGGATTTCACTTGCCATAGCTGCGGAGTGAGTCATACCTGAGCAGCCGATAGTCTCAACGAGAGCTTCCTCGATGATACCGTTCTTGACATTGAGTGAAAGCTTGCAGGCACCCTGCTGAGGAGCACACCAGCCTACACCGTGTGTGAAAGCGGAAATGTCTTTGATTTCATAAGCCTTTACCCATTTGCCTTCTTCGGGAATGGGAGCGGGGCCGTGGTTCGGTCCTTTTTTGACCGTACACATTTGCTGTACTTCATGTGAATAATTCATGATGAACAATACTCCTTTCGGATTTTATTATTGGTTTGGATTTTACCGCTTAATATAATAACAAATTTTTCGACTCGTTTCAATAGCTAAAACATATATTTTTTGAATAATGCTATTATTTTTTGGGATAGAGCAGAAAAAGATAAGCACAGGAGTTTTGTATAACTGCTGTGCTTTAGTTTT
>JAZUOX010000052.1:0-13810 GCA_045604905.1 Clostridia bacterium | reverse complement strand
CCTGACGGTGACAGCTTCCCCTCAAGGGGAAGCCTTTACTTTCATTCTCTGCTTGTGGTTGACCGACTTTTTCGACAGTCTGAAGCAAAGGAAGATGTGATGTCACATCTTCCTTTGCTTTTTATATTCAGTTGGAGTTATCCCCGTATGTTTTTTATAAAGTCTGAAAAAGTTTGAATAATTGTTAAAACCTGCCAGCCTGCTTGCCTGCTCAATGCTTGCACCTTTAGTTATAATATCATTAAAATACGAAATACGACGGAATATAACATAATTCCATATTGATGTACCTACGCAGTCTTTAAAAAGGTGCGAAAGATAAGATTTATCTATATTAAATTCCTCAGAAATGGTGTCTATATTTATTTCTTTTCTGAAATGTGTGTTAAGAAATTCAAGGACTTTGTTTATAACAGGATTTTCCGTTGAATGAACAGTGCTTTCTAAATCTGACTTTTCAGATACATCGCAAAGTGCACAAAGCAACTCTGTCATTTTGCAAAGAACAAGGATTTCTTTTGAGGAGCTACTGCTTTGTACTGTCAGGTGTAAACTTTTCATAATAGTATCTATCCCATGATTTTTTACCGTTTCAGACGGAATATGATTTGATACGCCTTTTTTACGGTTTAGGAATGGGGAGTAAAGGGAACTGCAATCTCTTGGAAAATTATTAAGTAAACTGTCGGTAAAATGAAAAACTATTCTCTCGTGGTACTTGTTTGCATCAACGCTGCAACAGAACATTTCCGATGGATTGAGGAGTATTATATCACCATCATTAATATTATAATTCTTTCCTTCAATTTTTATATTTCCGCTTCCGTGAATGAAATAGTACAGCATAAATCGTGGTGTCTGGTGTGGATATGAAATTGTTGAATTCTCTGCCGAAAGACCTGTTGTATGGGTTATTTCATATCCAATGTCGCTTTTAAAGCTTGTTTTATTAAAGTTTTCAGGCATAAATTTCACCTCATAGCAGTATTGTACATGAAAATAGCAGAAAAGTCAATTGCATATTTAATCGTGATGTGATATTATGTAAAAAAATAATATAATTGGGGAAGGATTTAAAAATGTTCAATATTGATAATGAATATATTGTTAAAATAAGACGTGAATTACATATGTACCCAGAGGTGGATTATGATTTGCCGAAGACAGTTGCCCTTGTAAAGCGTGAACTCCGGGCTATGGGAATTCCCTACACTGAAAAATACGGCAAGGGAAGTGTTGTAGGCTACATAAATCCCGATAAAACAAATTTCACAATCGGTATCCGTGCAGATATGGACGCACTTCGTATGCAGGAGCAGAACGAAGACCTTGAGTACCGTTCAAAGCACGACGGTATGATGCACGCCTGTGGGCACGATGCTCACACTGCAGGGCTTCTTGCTGCGGCAAAGGCTCTCAAAGAAATGGAAAAAGACCTTGCCTGCCGTGTGAAACTCGTTTTCCAGCCTAGTGAAGAGGGCGTAACAAGCGGTGCAATTATGATGATTGAAAACGGCGTTATGGACGATATTGACATTATGACGGGTCTTCATGTCGGCACAACTATCAATTCGGGTGAGCTTGGTATCTGCCCGGGAAATTCAAGTGCTACAAGCCGCCATTTTAAAATAGAAATAGGCGGAAAGAGCGTCCATGCAACTGCATATCATAAAGGGATAGATGCACTTTCTATTGCAGTAAAGATGTACGAGGGAATACAGTCTATTGCAGCAAGGGAAGTATCCCCTAAGGAAAAGGTTGTATGTATTGTTACAAAGCTTAACTGCGGTACTGCACAGAATATTTTGCCGGATTATGCGCTTATGCAGGGTACAATCCGTACATTCAGTGTTCCTGTAAGTGAGTTTATTCACGAAAGAATTCTTGCTCTTGCAAAAAGCCTTTCAGAATATCACGGTGTGGAAATCAAGGTATACGCTCCTCTTAAGTCAACTTGCGTTTATAATAACCCTTATCTTTGTGAGCTTATGTTTAAAAGTATGGAAAAGGTTGTTGGTAAAGAAAATGTAAAAATATTAGAATCGGGAATGGGCTCTGAGGATTTTTCAAGATTTACAGATATAGTTCCAAGCGTGTTTTTCCGCCTTGGCATAAAAAATAAAGAGAAAGGGATTACCCAGGTAGCACATCAGACAGATTTCAGACTTGACGAGGATGTTCTCCACTATGGTGCTGAAAACTTTGTGCAATTCGTTCTTGACTATCAACATGGCATTGATTTGGAAAAAGCGAAGGCTGCAGATGATAGATGATTTCCCTTGAGAGAAATCCTGAAAAATACGAAAAAGAGATGGAAAATCGTTTTCCATCTCTTTTAATGAAATCAGTATTATTTGTATGTAACTCCTGAAATGTCTCTTCCAGCAATTGTTTTAAATACCACACATTCAGGATGCTTCAAAAGAATTTCTTCGATAAAAGGAGATTTTTTCTTATCAACAACGCATACAAGCATTTTATTGCTTGAGCCTGAATACGCTCCGTGTGTATCTATAATTGTTGCTGACTGCTGAAATTTTTCTGATAATTCGGCATAGATAGCATCTATGCTGGGAGTGATTATTTCGTATTTTATGTTTTCATTTTTACTTTTCTGAACACTTGTTGTTACTGAGGTAGTTATAAAGGCATAGAGAATACTGCAAATTACAGGCTCCGGCTGCATATTATAAACAAAGTAGGAGCATAAAGCAATAAACATATTAAAAATAAAAATAATGTTCATTAGATTAAGATACGGTTTATTTTTTTTGACAAGTGCCGAAATAATATCAACTCCGCCGCTTGAAGCATTGAGCTTTAATGTAACATAGTAAAGAAATCCTCTTATTGTTCCTGCTACTACGGGAGAGAGGATTGCACTTGTACCTGTTGTCGTTATGTAAAAGAACTGCGAAAGGTCAAGCTTTCCAAAAATAACAGACGCTATTGAAAATGAAAAAATATAGAGCGTGGATTTTAATGCAAAATCTTTGTTAAGAAAAAGAAATGAAAGAACTATCAGCGGAATGTTAACGATAAAAGCAAGGTAGCCGATGTTTATGTTTAAAGTATCTTGTATCATCGTGCATATACCGTCGATACC
The DNA here is from genome assembly GCA_045604905.1 of Clostridia bacterium. Taxonomy (GTDB): domain Bacteria; phylum Bacillota; class Clostridia; order UMGS1883; family UMGS1883; genus UMGS1883. Next base: position 10,704 of record JAZUOX010000052.1, on the reverse strand, counting down.
TGACGGTGCAAATTTGTTCGGAAAAACAAATATAGCATAATTTAAAGCTGATAATACAGCAAAAATAATCACTAACAGTAATTTTAGATATTTTTTCATCACAAAACCCCCTGCACTTGTTGATTTTATTATATTTATGTGATATATTATAGTCAAATACTTTTAAATTATCAGAGTGATAGATAAAAACTATGAGGTGTTGTTGTGTTCAGCAAGTATAATTATGTTTATGAGGTATATAAGGAACGCAGTTTTACAAAAGCGGCAGAAAACTTGTTCATTTCTCAGCCATCGCTTAGTGTAGCAATTAAAAATATAGAAAAAAAGCTGGGTGCAGAATTGTTTGTGCGCTTAGGAAATACTGTGGAATTAACGGAAATCGGTAAAGAATATATAACTGCAGCAGAAAAAATTATGGCTTGCGAAAAAGAATTTACGAGCAGAATGAACGATATCAATGATTTGCAAACAGGGAAGCTTGTGGTAGGCGGTACAAATTATCTTTCGTCATATGTTCTCCCAAAGGTGATAAACAGGTTTACTAAATTATATCCGAATATTGAAATTGAGCTTGTTGAAGCCAACTCTATGAATCTGTGTGACATGGTAGAAAAAGGCCAGGTAGATATAATTGTAGACAGTTTTGATGAACTTGATGATTACAACGGTTTTTTTCTGGCAAGTGAAGACATTCTCCTTTGCGTGCCAAAAGATAGAGAAATAAACAAGGAATTGGAAAAATATCAGATCAATCCTAAACAAATACATGAAGGAAAACTTGATATAGATGACATTCAGGCTGTGCCTCTGGAGGTCTTTAAAAACGAAAATTTCGTTTTGTTGAAAAAAGGCAACGATATGTATAGTCGTGCAATACGATTTTTAAAAGAGAAGAATATGGATGTCAGGGTTACATATCGGGTAGACCAGCTGAATATTTCTTATGCGCTTGCAGAATCGGGAATAGGCGTTTGCTTTATCACAGATACTTTTTTGAAGTATGGCGGATTCAGTGAAAATGTTGTTTTATATAAACTCAGTAACGGTTATTACAGCCGGAATCTGTACATTGCATATAAGAAGAACAAGTATTGCACCAAGGCTATGGCAGAATTTATTAAAATAGCGAAAGATATACTTGGAGAAAATAAAGCAACAAAATAAAAAGGGAGTGATTCAGGTGAGGTTTGTACTGCAAAGGGTAAGCGAGGCAAAAGTACAGGTTGACGGAAAAACCGTCGGACAAATAGGAAAGGGATATTTGCTTCTTGTAGGAGTTTCAAACGATGATAATAGAGAAATAGCCGATAAAATGATAGAAAAGGTTTCCCGTCTTCGTGTGTTTAAAGACAGTGAGGGAAAGACAAATTTGTCTGTAAATGATGTTGAGGGTGAAATACTTGTGGTTTCACAATTTACTTTATATGCTGATTGTAGAAAGGGCAACCGTCCCAGCTTTACCGATGCCGGCAGTCCGGATACAGCAAATGAGCTTTATGAATACATAATAAAAAGATGTAATGAGCTTTTCAAAAAAACACAGCACGGTATATTTGGTGCCGATATGAAGGTTTCTCTTATAAATGAAGGACCTTTCACAGTAGTGCTCGACAGTAAAGAAATAGTAAAATAGGAGGGGTATTATGCCTGATATAATATGGCTTAAAGAACTTGAACTTATAATAAGACTGCTTATTGCAGGTATATGCGGATGCCTTATAGGATACGAAAGAAAAAACAGAAATAAAGAGGCAGGTATCAGGACTCATATTATTGTTGCCATTGCATCCTGTCTGATGATGGAAATATCAAAATACGGATTTTCTGACCTTGGGGATTATGACGGAGCAAGGCTTGCAGCACAGGTTGTGTCCGGAATAGGCTTTTTAGGTGCAGGGATGATTTTTGTCCATAAGAACTCCGTTAAAGGTCTTACGACAGCGGCGGGCGTATGGGCAACATCTGGAATAGGTATGGCAATTGGTGCAGGAATGTATATTATAGGAGTTGTCACAACTGTGATAATATTCTTGTTCCAGATAATTCTGCATAAGAATTTCAAAATTCTTCTCCATCAGAATTCCGACAACCTGATTTTCATAGTGTCTGATGAAAAAGGAACTATGGATATGGTGAAGAAACTTATTGAGGATGCTGAATTGTCATACTCCCTTGTTTCAATGAAAAAACTTCCCGACAACAGAATTAAAATGGAATTTGCAGTAAGCTTTATGGAAAATTTCAATATGTTTGAATTTGTGAAAAATGCTGCAGAGAATGAATTTGTTGAAGCGGTATACAGTGAATAAAAAAAGTCATCGTGAAAATTTTCACGATGACTTTTTATTGTATAGGAATTTGCATTTTATCGCGAGCAATAATTGATAATCTTAAATTTTGCTCGGACGCGACATGGGTGAAGTGACACGCTTCTGTTACAGTATTGTTTTTATGAATCTTTTTACTTCTTCTGCAATCAATTTGTATGAATCTTTTGTGTAATGACAGTAATCGGAATAACATTCTGCGCTCCAGTCTTTGCAGAACTTGTTCAGGTCATTCACATAAATTCCTTCTTCTTTTGCCACCTTTACTGCGGCGGCATTGTAGAGGGAGATTTCTTCGGTTGAACGGGGATTCATACTTACTCCAACGGGGTCATCGGGATTCATGGGAGTGGTTGTCGCAAAAATAATTTTAGCACAGGGATATAATTTTTTGATGATATAAATAATCATCCTGATATTTTTCTCATATTCAGCAAGGCTTGTTACGGACTGCGGATAAAAGAACCAGTGTGCCGCATCCCAATGTCCGCAGTTGAATTGGACTACATCCACCTTTTTCGGAAAATCGAACTTATTTGACCATAAACCCAGAGATGTTGCGATATGCTGACTTGTTCGACAGTTCTCGTTTGTGGGTGAGAAAATGTTGACTTCATCCCCAAAAGCTTCTCTTAATGCAGGCTCATACCCGAGACGTATGGAGTCCCCGATAAGAAATATATTCGGCTTGTCGTCACTGCAGAACCATACTGCATTTGCATTTCCTTCTTCTAAATGTCCCATAAAATACACTCCTTAGCATCACTCATTTTAACTGTTGCTTATAATTATATCAGCGGTCATTACCGCTGTCAATTATTTGTGTGGATATTTGATGTCTTTTTTATTTGTTCCAGAATTTAACGACTACATCATCTGCTTCACCCTTGTCGCAGGTAATACGAACTGTCTTTTTCTCGTTGCCCTTAAGAAGGAAGAAGTTATCGGAGAGGAAAAATCTCTTTGATTCGTCCTTCATACTGATTGTAACGGGGAATGCCGCAATATCGGAGATGTTTGTGATTTCGATATCTGCGTAGTTGTAATTTCCGTCAGTACCCTTGTTTAAAAGTTTTGCGGTAAGTTCTGTTTTGATTGCCTTTGAAATTTCTTCTTTCAGGAACGGCCCGTTTTCAAAGTAGAAGTTATCGCTTGGCTCAGTTCTGTATTTCTTGAAAGTATCGGGATTATCGAGAATCTCGGTGCACTTGTTGAAATACGTACTGCGGTTTATACACACGCCGTTAAGCGTGATATCGGCACTTACAATAAAGCACTTGTTGCGAAAACTTTCGGGAATTGTGAATGTGCCAAAGTCTACCGTATCGCTGTAAGATGCAGTATATTCCTTGCAAATGGTAAAATCGGGATTATATAACGTCAGTGTAATTTCGTGGTCTGACAAATCAATGCTGTCGTCGTTAAGTGTTTTGACTACAAGCGGAATTTCTTCGCCTGTTTTAACGATTGACCAATTTTGGCACCAGCACACGTTAATGTTTTTATACGAATTCTGTAATGCATAATAAGGGAATCCGGGGTTATCGTCACCATCTACAAACTGAACACCTACTGTGGGCCACGGACGTTTAAATACCCAGGGCATAATGCCACCGCACACGGGATAGCTTTCGTGCATCGCCTGAATCATAAGCTGATAAACCTCGTACGCCTGCACCTGACCTGCCTCACACAAATCCTCAAGGGTAGCCTTTGTTACATCTGTAATCTGTGAAGCTCTGGAAATAAGACGGGGAACTCTCTCAGGGTCAAATTCAGTGAAATGATTTATAAGCTCGGGGAAATCTTCACGCAGAGTTTTTGAAGTGAGGTTGAAATTATCTGACATAGCTTCCTTTTCGGAAAGGAACTTCTTAAAGGTCTTATAATTGGGGAAGGAATGTATTCCCGACTCCGCAAGGAATGGAATGTGTCTGTACCCGTGGCGGTACCACACAGGCTCCATATCAAGGTAAATATGTGCACTTCCGCTGTCGGGAGAGGAGTTTCTGTAATCACGGTCGGGAGTAATCATTCGTGCAACTTGCTCCGTAACAGCCATTGAAGCGACATTACCAACAGCATACGGGTTAAACTCATTACCACCGCATACAACTACAAGCGACGGATGATTTCTCGTGCGGAAAAGGTTGTACGCACATTGGCTCTTGAGAACATCAAGCGGGAAATTTTCTGTGTGATTCGTATTTGAAATATACTGGTCCTGCCACACCATAATACCCATACGGTCACAAATTTCGTAAAAAGCATCGGTTTCTGGCAATCCGCCACCGTTCCATATACGAAGAAGCTGAATACCTGCATTTTTTACAAGGGAAAGACACCATTCGTAACGCTCGGGCAAAATGTCGTAAAGGAAGTCGATGGGCATCCAGTTCATACCCTTAAGGAAAAAATCTCTGCCGTTTATTGAAAAACGGAATTTACCCGGTTGCATACAGTAGCGGTTACCTTCCGTAAAATCTGCATCAAATGTCCTTATACCGAAACTGAATTTGTGCAAATCAAGTATTTCACCATCAACAGAAAGGGTGATTTCTATGTCGTGCAAAAACGCCTCACCAAGTCCTACGGGATACCACAAGCGGGGGTTATCAATAACAATCTCCTTCTGGTAGATAAGGGCAAGAGAATAAGTGTCAACGATTTCTTCAAGTCCGCGATGGTGGAAATTAAGAAGAGAAATCTGATCGCTATTGTTATACACGCACTTTTCGTCACCGCAGATTTTAACGGATACAACGGCTTTTTTGCCGTCGTTTATCTTTGCGCGCATAAAGTCAAATATTTTTATGTCGTCTGTAAGCTCACTCTTTGAGTCATCCGTAATCTGCATTTCAAGATGGAGCGTGGCTTTGTTATCGCCAATAGATTTGGTGTAAATATACGGTCTTGAAATATGTGTTTTCGGAACTAATTCAAGACGGACGCTGTTCCATATTCCCATAACGATAAAATCACCGCCCCCCGTGATTGTATCGCGGGCAGTATTCCAGGGGATAATTCCACGGTTTTCTCCGTTTGTGTTTCGTGGGTCAAAACCGTCCTTTTTGCCGTAGTTACACGCTTTTACCTCAACAACGATTTCGTTTTTTCCACCGAAATTAAGATGTTCGTACACATCGCATACGGGACCGCCGAACATACCCTCGTGGTCACCGAGAAGAACTCCGTTTATCCACACACGGCAGTAATATGCCACGCCCTCAAAAGAGAGGAATGCGTTCATATCCTTTTTCTCGGAATCAAGGGTAAAGGTCTTTTTATAGTACCACACCTTTTCGTCAACCCAATCGTATTCTTTGCTGTTCACCCCGTAGTAAGGATGGGGGAGAATCCCTGCCTTGTGGAGAGAATGAAAGATTGACGAGGGGAGTGTGGTATTATACTTGAAGGCAAGGGAAGAAATGTCTTCTGTCGCTTCATCAAGCCACAGAAATTTCCACTCACCATCAAGAGAAATATGATTTTTTCCTGTTCGTTTGTCTATGTAGAAAGGTTTATTAAGCTTCATAATAACTCTCCTTTAAAGATTGATAAATATAATTGCCGCAACACAGAAAATTACCGCCAGAACATTCTGCCACTTGACGGTGGTCTCTTTATATATGAGAAGTGACACAAGCCACATTGAAACTACAAGGAATCCGGCAGTAAACGGGTAAATAATTGCGGGTGATACTGCCTTTACCGCTTCCATCTGGAAACAGTTTCCGCCTGCAGTACCTACGCCTGCCCCGATGCCGAAAAGAACAAGCAACGGATTTTTTATAACTCTTGCGGCAGAGGTGCGGTTGTTCTTCGTTGAAAGGAGAATCACCGTAGCAATAAGTGCTGCAAAGAAAAATCCCCATACAAGGAAGTTACGGACATCGCCCGTGATTGCAACTGCTTCACGTTTAACACTGGAAACGGCACCGTTTGCAAGACCTGATGCAATGGCAAAGATAAACCATTTCATATTTGTGCCTTTATCGCTTTCTCCCCAGGGGGTTGAAAGGAGCAACGCCACAATTATACACAGACAACCAAGCGCGATATATGTAGTAAAATCATCGTTGAAGCGGAGAATTCCGTAGGCTGCGCAGATAAATGCACCGATGTTGCAAAGAAGCGTGCTTGCACCAAGAGCACCGTAATTAAACGCCTTAAGTAGTAAAAACACCGTTAGGAGATACGTTGCACCAAAAAGCACTGCAAGAAGCATCTCCGAAAAGGGAATCATCTTTATTCCACCGCAAAGGGCGAGGACTACCGATGATGCGAATGTGCAGAGTGCATTCTGAAAAAGTGCCACATTTGAACCTGAATTTTTGTTGTGCTGACTGAACTGCTTGTTTGAAAAGTTCTGCACAAGATATGACAGAATTGAAAGTACGAAAAATATCATAAAATGTCTCCTTTGTTTTGCTGAAATCAGTATATCATAACCACAAAAAAATACAAATAATTTCACAATATGAAACGTTGACATTAACGTTTCATTGTGATAACATCGTTTAAAGGTGATAAAAATGATAAAATCCGTACAAAAAACATTAAAAATACTCGAAGTCCTTTCAAGGAGTCAGGGGAATAGTGTGCCTCTGGGCAAAATTGCGGAAAAGGCGGGAATTAACAAGTCTACCTGCGCGCACCTTATGGAAACTCTTGAAAATGAGGGTTATGCCGTTAAAATTTCCCCTGCAAAAGGGTATGTTCTCGGCCCTGCGGCGTATTGTCTTTCAAATAGCGGAAGGTATAAAAAAGACCTCGTTACAATTGCGCGTCCTGTTATAAATTATCTTTACAAAAATCTTGGTTACTGCGTTGTGCTTGCAGTAATTGAAAATGATGAAAAGTATATTATTGACTACATTGACGACGGAAGCATTTTCCGTGAAAAGAAGAAAATTCTTCGTGATGATATTTACCGCACGGCAACAGGAAGAGCGCTTCTTTTAAATCTTCCCGTAGAGAATATTGTGAGTGTGTATAGAAGATTCGGCACACCATCTGAAAAAGAGTGGGGAGAAGTAAAGAGCCTTGATGATATTTTAAAGCTAAAAAAAGAAACATCGGAAAGCGATGTGTTTTTCAGCAGGACAGACAATGGAGATACCCTCGGACTTGGATTTGCGATGCCATTTTTTAATGACAAAGGATGTGTTGGAGCTGTCGGTATAGCGGTGAATGTTACCCTTAATGAAGAAAAGAATTTTGCGGAACAGGAAAAGAAGATAATAAATGTATTGAGAAAAGGGGTCAGGGAATTATCCCGTAGAATTAAATTGTAATATTAAATAGGAAAAAAGTGACATTATTTTCACAAATAATGTTGCTTTTTCCTTTTTAAAGGAGTATAATATCAAAGGTTTGTCTTTTATAAACATTAATAAAAAAGAAGGTTATAGAAATGAGTACGTTACTATCAGTGTCAATCGCTCTTTTAGGCGGTCTTTTAATGACAAGACTTTTTAAACCCCTTAAGCTTCCGAGTGTAACTGCATATCTTATTGCAGGTGTTCTTATAGGACCATATTGCCTTGGTCAGCTTGGCGTACACGGTCTTGGTTTTGACAGTGCCGAAGCAGTTCATGCACTGGGGCTTGTGGCTGATGTAGCTCTTGGCTTTATTGCATTTTCAATCGGTAGCGAATTCCGTATGGAAGACCTTAAGAAAATCGGTAAGCAGGCGTTTGTAATCGGTATTTTCCAGGCAATTGTTGCAACTCTGTTTGTAGATATTGCACTTATAGCAGTTTATAAACTGTTCCCCGGAGTTCTCACGCTTCCTCAGGTGATAACTCTTGGCGCTATTGCAACGGCAACTGCACCTGCGGCAACTCTGATGGTTGTTCGTCAGTATAAGGCAAAGGGACCTCTTACAGATTTGCTTTTACCTATTGTAGCTCTTGATGATGCTGTTGGTCTTATCGTTTTTGCTGTGTCATTTGGTATTGCAAAAACTCTCGGCAGCGGAACTGTTGATGTTATATCAATAGTGGTTAACCCCCTTGTTGAAATTGTAGCTTCACTTGGACTTGGTGCCGTTATGGGATGGATTCTTACTCAGCTTGAGAAAATGTTCAATTCTAATACAAACCGTCTTAATATGACAACTGCGTTTGTATTCCTTACAGTTTCTCTTTCTATGATTAATTTCCATATAGGTCAGGTGCATGTCCATTTTTCATCACTTCTTGTGTGTATGATGCTTGGAACTGTATTCTGCAATATCTGTCCTCTTTCGCACGATCTTATGGAAAAATCAGAAAAGTGGACTTCGCCCCTGCTTGCGTTGTTCTTTGTTATAAGCGGTGCAGAGCTTGAGCTTGGTGTGTTTGCTGATGTTGCTATTGTTCTGGTAGGTATAGTGTATATCGTATTCCGTTCACTTGGCAAGTATTTCGGTACTTATATAAGTGCCAAGGCAACAAAGAGTGCACCGCAGATTTGCAAATATCTCGGAATCACACTTCTTCCTCAGGCGGGTGTTGCTCTTGGTATGTGTACAATTGCAGCGGCAGAACTTCCCGGAGAGGGTGCGCTTATCCGTAATATAACGCTTTTTGCAGTTCTTATTTATGAGCTTGTCGGACCGTTGTTTACCCGTATGGCGCTTCAGGCAGCAGGTGATATTCAGCCTATGAGTGAAGAAGTTAAGCAGCGCCGTCAGACAAAGCTTGACGCAGCAAAGAATAATAAATGATTGAAAAGTCAGGATAATCTATTTTATCCTGACTTTTTTGTTGACATGCACGTTTATTTAGGTATAATAATATTGAGGTGATTTTTTTGAAGAAATTACTTGAAGCGGTAGAAAAAAACAGTAAACTTATTCTTGATACAGAGCGCTATATCTGGAAAAATCCCGAAACCGGTTATAAGGAATTTAAAACGACAAAATATATGGCAGATACTTTCCACAGTCTTGGATATGACATTGTTATGGCAGAGGGGATTACAGGCTTTTACACCGTAATTGATACGGGCAGACCGGGGCCTACTGTGCTTATTCTCGGTGAGCTTGACTCCGTTATCTGCCCGGAACATCCCGAGTCGGACCCTGAGACGGGTGCAGTACATTCTTGTGGTCATAATGCCCAGTGTGCGGCACTTATAGGTGTTGCTGCAGCTCTTAAAGAACCTGGTGTACTTGATGAACTTTCGGGAAAAATTATGCTTTGCGCAGTTCCTGCAGAAGAGCTTCTTGAAATTGAATACAGAAAAAACCTCATAAAAGAAGGTAAAATCAAATATATGGGCGGTAAGGTTGAGTTCCTTTCAAGGGGATATTTCGACGGAGTCGATATCGCGTTTATGTTACATACATCAGCGACATACCATTCGGCAAACGGCGGAGTAGGATGTATGGCAAAATCAATTACTTACAAAGGTAAGGCATCTCATGCAGGCGGATCTCCTTGGAACGGCAAGAACGCGCTTTATGCGGCAACCTGTGGTCTTAACGCTGTAAATGCAATCCGTGAAACTTTCAAAGAAAGTGATATCATTCGTGTTCATCCTATTATTACAAGTGGCGGAAGTATGGTAAATGCTATTCCCGAAACTGCTACTATCGAAAGTTATGTCCGCGGAGCTACCTTTGAAGCTATCGAGTCAGCAAATAAGAAAGTGAACAAAGCTCTTTGCGGTGCGGCACTTTCTCTGGATTGTAATATTGACATAGTTGATATTCCGGGCTACGCACCCCTCTATAACAATAAAGATTTGCTTAAAATAGTAAAAGAGGCAGCAGATATTACTATTCCTGAAAGAGAGTTTTTCCATTCGGAATTTTTCTCATCAGGCTCAACAGATATGGGTGACCTTGCAAGCATTATGCCTGCAGTACATCCCTACGCAGGTGGCTCAAAGGGAACAAGTCACGGTAATGACTATTATATTGAAGACCCTGTTGCAGCTTGTGTTGACAGTGCAAAACTTCAGGTTGGTATGCTTTATCTTTTGCTTTCTGACAGAGCAAAGAAGGCAAAAGAAGTAATAGAAAGCTTCGAACCGGCATTCCCTTCAAAGGAAGCATATCTTTCTTATCTTGATTCTCTTAACAGAAGAGGAGATAGGATAGAATATACAGAAGATAAGGCAATAATAAAATTATAATAAGTGAGGCGTTTTTATGACAAGATTTAACGAAGCAAAAGAAATCTACGCAAATTTAGGTGTAGATGCGGAAAAAGCAATTGAGGCAGTAAAAAACATCCCTATTTCTATGCATTGCTGGCAGGGAGATGACGTAATAGGCTTTGACAGCATCGGTTCTCTTACAGGTGGTATTCAGACCACAGGTAACTATCCCGGAAGAGCAACCTCGCCCGAAGAACTTATGGCGGATATTGATAAGGCAATGAGC
>JAZUOX010000051.1:0-30767 GCA_045604905.1 Clostridia bacterium | reverse complement strand
TGTTATCAAGCAATTAGTGTTTAATAAAATGGCTACAAACTGTAGTTTGTAGCCATTTCTGCTTGTTTTCACCGAACACGCCCTCTACCGTATCCACATACGCCGACGAGTTCGTGTTCGATGAATTTACCTTCCTTTTTCGATGTCTGCCAGCGTGTCGATAGGTTTATCGACACGCTGAGAATGACCGGTCTTAGTGATCGGTCATTCTGTTATTCTATAAATTTTTATAAACTTCCGGGAATATATTCAATACACATAAGAAGAAGGATTTATAGTAACGCTGTCCTGCCACATTTCAAAATGCAGGTGCGGTTGTTCCATTCCTTCTATTGGTGCGCTTTTTCCGACAAATCCGATAACTTGTCCCTCAAATACCACTTCACCTTTTTTCACTCTTATTTCATCATTAAGATTTTTGTAGACACTTTTAAGATTATTCAGATGCATAATTTCAATACAGTTTCCCCATAGCTTGTCCTTATAAGTTTTCAGAACAGTTCCTTCAAGAACGCAAAGAACTTCTGTACCGACATCTGCCGAAAAATCAACCCCTGTATGAGCTCTCCAGTCACCCATCGTTTCTGAATAGACTGCAAACTGACTGTACTCCTTTTGCACTTTTTCCCCACATGGAAAAATCATTCTGTCGGGCAGAGAGACATCTGTGGACTCTTTTTCCGTATTCTCAGATTCTTTTGGAACTTTTTCTGCTTTTTCAGAGGTTTCAACCGTTTTTTCACTGTCTCTTGGTATCAGCACTGTACCGTAATATGTTCTGCTTTTACCTTCATTATCTTTTTTCAGAGCAGTTGCACGACCAATAAGAAAGCTTGCCGTAAATACGGATACAACAATGGTGAAAACAATGCAGGTATAGAGTTTTTTCATGAAATTCACACCTTTCGGTTATAGTATTCCCCATCTTAAATCAGTTAAACACTAATTCTGTTCCTTTGTAATAATGAGAAAGTATTTCTCTGTAATCAGCCCCTGCCTTTGCCATGGCATTTGCTCCGTACTGACTCATTCCCACTCCGTGGCCGTACCCACGGACATTAAAAGTCACGAAGTTATCATCCGCTGTAATTTCAAAGCAGGTACTTCGCAGATTGAAAAGTGTTCTTATATCTTTTCCGCTTATTTTTGCTCCTCCTATGTTTATGCTTTTCACACTTTTTCCATCACTTATTTCTGCTTCCCCAATGCTTTCGGGGGAGGTTATTTTTGCTTCAGAATTAAACCCTGAAATTTTCTCTTTAAACTCCTGAAATGTAATTTTTTGTGTAGTGTAATAGTCAGGAGCATCCTCTTCACCAATACTTTCTACGCTGGTAAGATATGGCACATCTCCTCCCCATACATCCTTGGAGCTTTCTGTTCTGCCGTTTCCGGACTGTGAATGAAAAACAGCCAGTGCCGCTTCTCCGTTATATGTAATGGTCTCTCCTCGAGTTTCGTTTACTGCATTTCTTATCTTTTTTTCGTATTCTTTTGCAGATGTTTTCCATTGTCCGGTTAATTCATCATCTGTTTTGTATGCCTTACAGTGGGTATAATCTGTACACACATTTGCTCCCATATGCCCTTCTGAAGGATTTTCTTTTTTATACACTGTATAACTTCTTGCCGCAACTGCCTGAGCTTTAAGCGCTTCCATTTCAAAAGTTGCAGGCATTTCTGCCGCTACAACATTGTACAGATAATCCTCCATATCCAGATTCTTTATTTTGTTTTCGGTATGAAAATAAACACTTACCATTTCACCTTTCCCGTGGCTCACCTTTTTACCGTTTTTTAAGCCTACCACTCCGAAAACTGATAACGGTAACACATATGCCAACAAAACAGCAACAATGACAAAGAAAAAATATCGTTTCAAAAAAACACCGCCCTATATAATTATAATTTTTATTTCAATAAATAGAACTTTTTTATTGAAATTGTATATAATTTATGTTATAATAATTTGTAATTATAGTCTGGAGTTGGTATATTTGAAAAATGATGACGCTTTATTTAAAAAATTATGTGAACTTTCAAAAGATGTCTACAGCATTGACCCTGAGCTTTACAGTAAATACAGCGTAAAGCGCGGTCTCCGTAATTCTAACGGCAGCGGTGTGCTTGTCGGTCTTACAAAAGTCGGCGATGCCCACGGCTATGTCCTTGACGAAGGCGAAAAAGTTGCTGATGAGGGTGTTCTCCGTTACCGAGGCATCAATGTCAACAAAATAGTTGCTGGTTGTGAAGCTGACGAAAGATTCGGATTTGAAGAAGTTGTTTACCTGCTTCTTTTCGGAAAACTCCCTACAAAGGAAATGCTTGACCATTTTACGGAGTATCTCGGAAAGATGCGCAGACTTCCCTCTAACTTTACTGAGGATATGATTCTGAAAGCCCCCAGCAAAGACCTTATGAATAAGCTTGCAAGAAGCGTACTTGCACTCTATTCTTATGATGAAAATCCTGACGATACTTCAGTTGAAAATGTTCTCAGGCAGTCGTTTGAGCTCATCGCTCGTTTTCCATGTATGATTGCTCATGCATATCAGGCAAAGAGTCACTATTTTGACGGCAAAAGTCTTGTTCTTCATGTTCCGAGAGAAGATCTTTCTACTGCAGAAAACTTTCTCTACCTGATGCGTCAGAACAACGAATTCACTCAGGCAGAGGCTCATCTTCTTGATATTGCACTCATACTTCACGCTGAACACGGTGGCGGTAACAACTCTACATTTACCACTCATGTGCTGTCTTCATCGGGTACTGACACTTATAGCACAATTGCTGCTGCAGTTGGTTCACTTAAAGGCCCTAAGCATGGTGGTGCAAATGCCAAAGTAATGGGTATGATTGATTACATAAAGTCTAATGTCACAGACATAACCGATGAAGCTCAAATCAGAGAACAGATTATTAAAATTTATAAAAAACAGGGTTACGATAACACAGGGCTTGTTTACGGTATCGGTCATGCGATATATACCAAGAGTGACCCGAGAGCTACTCTGCTCAGACAGAACGCAGGACTTGTCGCCAAAGAAAAAGGTATGGAAGATGAGCTTTATATGTATGACCTTATTGCAAAAAATGCAAAAGAGCTCTTCACCGAAATCACAGGAAAACACAAAGATCTTGCTATCAATGTTGACTTTTACAGTGGTTTTGTTTACAAGATGCTTAATATTCCGGAGGAAGTTTACACGCCCATATTTGCGATGAGTCGTATTTCCGGTTGGTGTGCACACAGACTGGAGGAAATTATGGTATCAGATAAAATTATCCGCCCCGCTTATAAGAATGTTTACGGACGCGAAGATTATGTTAACTTAAATGACAGATAAAATCGGAGGTTAAACCCATGCATGAAGGCTATACAAACTTTATTCACGAAATAATTGACGAAGATCTTGCGGCAGGCCGCGAAAACGGAGTACATACCCGCTTTCCTCCTGAACCCAACGGTTATCTTCATATAGGTAGCGCAAAAGCTATATGGATAAATTCAATGACAGCAAAAAAATACGGTGGAAAGTTTAATCTGCGCTATGATGACACAAACCCCGTTAAAGAAGATGATGAATTTGTAAAGGCCATTGAGGCTGATTTACACTGGCTTGGGGCTGATCCCACCGGTGGCATTTACTACGGTAGCGATTACTTTGATAAGTGTTACGAATACGCCTGCAAGCTCATTCGTGATGGCAAAGCGTATGTCTGCGATCTCACTCAGGAAGAAATGGCCGAGTATCGCGGCACACTTACTGAGCCCGGCAAAGAAAGCCCTTACAGAAACCGCAGTGTTGAAGAAAACCTTGATCTTTTTGAACGTATGCGCAACGGAGAATTTCAGAACGGAGAAAGAACTCTTCGTGCAAAAATTGATATGACTTCTCCCAATATGAATATGCGTGACCCGGTTATTTATCGTATATTACATGTTGACCACCACCGTCAGGGAAATAAATGGTGTATCTATCCTATGTATGACTTTGCTCATCCCATTCAGGACGCACTGGAGGATATCACTCATTCTCTCTGTTCGATTGAATTCGAAAATCACAGACCTCTCTACAACTGGGTGGTTGATAATGTTGGTTTTGAGCATAAGCCCCATCAGTATGAATTTGCTCGACTTAATATGACATATACTGTTATGAGCAAGCGTTATCTGCGCAAACTCGTTGAAACAGGTTATGTTGACGGTTGGGACGATCCCCGAATGCCTACCCTGCAGGGACTTCGCAGGAGAGGGTATACTCCCACAGCTATATTTGATTTCATCGAAAGAAGTGGTGTAGCTAAGGCTAACAGTATGGCAGATATCAGGCTCCTTGAGTACTGCATTTGTGAGGAACTTAATGAAAATGCAGAACGTCGTGTTGCTGTAATAGAGCCTCTTAAAGTTACTATTACTAATTTCCCTGATGATAAGGTTGAGTATTTTGAACTACCTAATCATCCTAAGCGCGAAGAACTTGGCAAGCGCAGTGTTCCCTTCACAAACAAGCTTTATATCGAACAGAGCGACTTTATGGAAGAGCCCATTCCCGGATTCAAAAGACTTAAGCCCGGTGGAGAAGTTCGTCTTATGGGTGCTTATATTATGAAGTGTGACGAAGTTATTCACGACGAGAACGGTAATGTTACAGAGCTTCTTTGTTCCATTGATATTGAAACCGGAAACGGTATGCCCGCAGACGGCAGAAAAGTAAAAGGTAATATTCACTGGCTCAGTCGTGAAACTGCTGTTCCCTTCTCCGTTCATCAGTTTGACAACATCTTCAACAAGGAAAATGTTGCAACACTTCTGGAGGACGACAACTTTGATGAGTTTATCAATCCTGATTCACTTATTGTATATCCTGTTTCCTACGGTGAGCCTTCTCTTAAAGATGCACAGCTTGGCGAAAAGTTCCAGTTCGTGCGTATGGGCTACTTTACCCGTGACAGCAAGAACGAGAATGTTTTTAACCGCACAGCACCTCTTAAGAGTTCATTCAAGCCTGAATAAAACAATTATGCAATAAAAAAGCAGCCTACGCTGCTTTTTTATTACATAATTACTTAAAGTACCTATAAATAAAAAGCCTGAAACCTTGCAGTTTCAAGCTTTTTAATTTATTTCAAAGTTTTTATAATGCCTTGATAAATTGACTCTGCAAGCGCTTCCTGTCCCTGTTTACTCATAAGATACTGTCTGTCGCTCTGGTTACTTATGAAAGCAGTTTCTACGAGAACAGCAGGAGATACTGTACAACGAATCACATAAAGATGGGAACCATTCTGTGTCTTTTTGGGAGAAAGGCCAGTTCTTTTTACTATTTCATCGTAAATGTTTTCTGCAAGCACCGTCCCTGTTTCTGACACCGGATGATAGTATACCTGAGTTCCGTTAACATCTGCTTTATCTATTGAGTTACAGTGTATACTTACAAAAAGAGCACATTCATTTTCATTTGCAATATCTGCTCTTTCTTTAAGAGCTATATATTCGTCCTTTTGTCTTGTATAAATGACATCATATCCGCTTTTTTCAAGCTTTTCTCCTACTAAAAGGGCTATTGCAAGATTTATATGGCTTTCATAAGCGACAGCCTCACCCTTTGAGCTATATCCAACCGCGCCGGGGTCTGTGCCGCCGTGTCCGGCATCAATCATAATAGCTTTTTCCCGGTTTATGCTTGTTTGCGGAGCACTTGGTTTAGGATTGGTACCGTCATTTTTATAAAAGCCTTTCTCGGCAGTATAGCTGAGTTTATTGCTACCATCCACTGATACGCTACAACCGTTTTCAGTTTCTTCTACTATAATCTCATAAATATTGCTGTCATGAACCTCTATTTTCTGATTAGAAAGCTTAAGATTAGTAAATGTTACCTTGTATCCGTTTTCTATTGATTTACCGATACCTGCATATGCTTTATTAAAATAAACCCGCTTGCTGAAAGCATCGTAGATAATTTCATCATTAGAAGAATTCTCTGTTCTTATCATTATTCCATGTTCATATGACATAACCAGTGCCTGAGTGGAATCAGAAATATCAAGCACAACTCTTGCCTGAGAATTATAGTTTGAATATCTGACAGAATCAACGCTGTTTCCGTTTAATTCAAGAGTTCCACCGGCTGTTGAAAACTGGGAGCTGGGAAAATCAAACACTATTCTGTCAGGATTTTTATATCTTGTTATTTTAGGAGAAACCCCTTTGCGGGCACTTATATACACATAGTCGTATTTGCTGTCAGAATCCACTGCTACTGTACCGAATATACCATCTTTATCAGGCACTACCACTGCACCTGTATCAACCGGTGGCTTAACAGGAGCTGTTTCTCCAGGAGTTACAGTTCCGATAACAATATCACCGCTTTCATCTTTATCTGAAATAAGCACAGTTCTGGTATCGTTATCCCAATTTACAGTATAACCAAGCTTTTCCGCTACAAATCTGACAGGTACCATTGATTTAAGTAATGATGGGTCATAACCGATAAGCATAGGAAGTGGTTGCGGCTCCTCTATAACAGCGAGAGAAGTGCCGACATATGCGTTCCGGTCACCGATTTTAATAAAAACGGATTTTCCGTTATCCTTTATTTCTACTCTGCAGGTATCATCATGCCAGATAACCTCTGCACCCAGTGCCTCAAACATTTCACGCACCGGAACCATTGTATAATCACTTATAATTACAGGAGACATAGGAAGGTTATCAACTGACTTTCCGTTTATTTTCAGTCCGATAACGCCTGCGTCATAATAGTGATATTCGTTATTATAGTAAAGATTTTGTGCGTTTGCTGAAATGATACCAGCCAAAATAACTACTACAATAATTATAAAAAACAGTGTTTTCTTCACAACGACACCTCTTTTCAGGACAATATTCGACACCGAATATTAAAATCCTCTTATCTTTTGGTTTTTGTAACAAAAACGTAACATTTTTATTCAAAACTGATTTGTCCGCCATTCATACCTGTCGGCATTGCAATTCCGTAATGCTCATAGGCAAGCCTTGTTACACATCTTCCCCTTGGGGTACGGTTTATAAATCCCAGTTGCAGAAGATAAGGTTCATAAACATCTTCAATAGCAGACGAATCCTCACCTATTGTCGCAGCAAGTGTGTCAAGGCCTACCGGTCCCCCACCGAATGTATGTATGATTGAAGTAATCATCTTTTTATCGGTTGCGTCAAGACCAAGACTGTCTATTTCAAGCATAAGTAGTGCTTTATCGGCAATTTCTTTTGTTATTCTTCCATCAGACATAACCTGAGCATAGTCGCGGACCCTTCTTAATAGTCTGTTGGCTATTCTCGGTGTACCTCTTGAACGCGAGGCGATCTCTGCTGCACCTTCAGGCGCTATATCAACATTCATAATCTGTGCACTTCTTGTAACAATCGTTGTAAGATCCTCTTTTGTATAGAGCTCTAGTCTTGAAATAACACCAAATCTGTCACGAAGAGGAGCAGAAAGGAGACCTGCTCTTGTTGTTGCACCGACAAGGGTGAATGGCGGAAGACTCAGCCTTACAGATTGAGCACTCGGCCCTTTGCCGATAATTATATCAAGGGAAAAGTCCTCCATTGCAGGATAAAGAATCTCTTCAACAGCACGGGATAAGCGGTGTATCTCATCTATAAACAGGACATCCTGGGGACCGAGATTTGTTAATATTGCCGCAAGGTCCATCGGTTTTTCTATTGCTGGTCCGCTTGTAACTCTGATGTTTACTCCCATTTCGTTAGCAATAATTGATGCAAGGGTTGTTTTACCAAGTCCCGGAGGCCCGTACAAAAGACAATGATCAAGAGCCTCGTGACGTTGAAGTGCTGCATCTATATAAATTTTTAGACTGTCTTTCACCTTATCCTGACCGATATACTCATCCATTGATTTCGGTCTAATAGAATATTCGGCATCATTATCGCCGTCAAGTTGTCTTGTCGAAACAATGCGTTCATCAAATTCCATTTGACATTCTCCTTAAAGCCTCTTTAATAATATCCTCGGTACTCATACCGTCCTTGGATATCTGCATTACAGATTTTTGTGCCTCCGACGGTGATGCACCAAGTGCGATAAGTGCATTTACTGCTTCCGTATCCGCTCTTAAAGCAACTTTCGGAACACTCTGAATATTAGACGAATTCCCTACCGCCTCCTGAGTATCGATTTTTCCTTTTAACTCAAGAATAATTCTTTGCGCCGCTTTCGGGCCAACGCCGGGGGCGCGGGTAATTGCCTTTACATCCTCAGCAATTATTGCAAATGCTAAATCCTGCACACTCAAAGTACCTAATATAGAAACTGCTGCCTTAGGACCTATTCCAGATATTGCAATCAGCTTATTGAAATAGTCAATTTGTTCTCCTGTAAGAAAGCCAAACAAACCTACACCGTTTTCGCTTATATGAAAATGTGTATAAACTTTTACACTTTCACCAATTCCACCCATTTTTGCAACGTCGCTTACCGGCATACTTACGCTGTAGCCTACTCCGCCTACATCAACAATTACACCATTTTCATTTTTTGCAGCTATTATACCGTTCAAAAATGATATCACAACACAATTCCTCCATACTGTTTTATTGAATTAAAACGCATACTGTTGCCGTGGCATACCGCTATTGCCAACGCATCTGCCACATCATCAGGTTTTGGGATTTCGGAAAGCCCCAGCATAGATTTCATCATCTGCTGAATCTGCCCCTTGCTTGCTCTGCCATACCCTGTAAGTGCCTGTTTTACCTGCAGTGGCGTGTATTCAAATATCGGTAAATTTTTCTGCACCGCTGCAAGAATTATAACACCTCTTGCCTGTCCCACTGTAAGTGCAGTCTTTGCGTTATTATTGAAAAAAAGTTCTTCTATCGCCATTGCTTCAGGTTTGTAAAGGTCTATTACTTCACATACGCCTTTATAGACAAGATTCAGCCTTTCTTCAAGCGGTGTATGTGCCTTTGTGGTAACCGCATCATATGCGACAGTTTTATACCTGTTAGCGTCTTTATCAACTACGCCGTAACCTACAATGGCAATCCCGGGGTCTATTCCGAGTATTCTCATTCTATCACTCTGCTTTCTTTGGTTGCCTGAGCATCGCATCCTTTACCACAGGACGGTCAGTTTTTATATATACCGTCATTGCTGCGTGATTTGCGACAGATATATCGTTCATATTTTCATCTCTAAGAAGTTCAACCTTTTGAGTGAAAAAGTCCTCCTCCGGTTGCATTATCTCGATTTCATCACCGAGGAAAAATCTGTTTCTCTGACTTACTTTTGCAAGACCTGTTTTCTCATCGTAATCCTGCACAATACCAATCAGGTCACATTCACGGATATACGAGCTGGAACCGTATATCTGCGCACCCGTATCCGGAATTCCGAAAAAGAAGCCCGTGTAGTAATCTCTGTGGCTGACTTTTTTTATTTCGTCATACCATGCAGGGTCAAATTTGTATTTTGCAGGATTCTCATAGTATTTATCAATAGCTTTTCTGTAAGCGCCTACAATTGTTGCTACATAATATTCACTCTTTACTCTGCCTTCAATTTTAAGAGAAGAAACACCGCTTCCTATTAACTCCGGCAAATGCTCTATCATACATAAGTCCTTTGAATTCATAATAAAAGTTCCACGCTCGTTTTCAAAAACCGGCATATATTCTCCGGGGCGTTGTTCTTCCATAAGAGCATAGTTCCATCTGCAAGGATGGCTACAAGCACCGTAATTGCTGTCACGGGCGGTCATATAATTACTGAGAAGACACCTTCCTGAATATGACACACACATTGCGCCATGCATAAATACTTCAAGTTCACAATCCGGGCTTATGTTGTCTTTAATTTCCCTGACCTCACTAAGCGTCATCTCTCTTGCAAGTACAACCCTCTTAGCTCCCATTTCATGCCACGACTCAACAGTTGCATAGTTTGTATTATTTGCCTGAGTGCTTATGTGTATCTCAAGTTTAGGGGCAGACTTCTTACAAAGATTAAATGCACCAAGATCTGATACAAGCACTGCATCTGCGCCCATATCGTAAATCTCCTTAAAATACTGCTCCATCTCTTTAAGGTCACGGTTATGAGGAATAATATTTGCTGTTATGTAAACCTTTTTTCCTCTTGCGTGGGCATATTCAATCCCCTCTCTCATTTCTTCAGGAGTAAAGTTATCTGCAGCAGTACGCAATGAAAATGATTCTCCACCGATATAAACTGCATCTGCACCGTATTTAATTGCAATTTTGAGCTTATACAGATTTCCGGCAGGTGCCAGAAGTTCAACCTTTTGCATAATATTTTCCTTTCAGTCTTTTTTTACAGAGAGCGCAACACCGTCACCAATCGGAATAATGGATGTTGTAAGCTCCTGATTATTCATAATTTCTTCCAGGTACATATGAAGCCTTTTCACTATTGTTATTTTTCGCCTTTCAACCTTTTCTTCATCCTCTATCATTCCATGATAAAGAATGTTATCCGATAGAAGAACTCCACCTTTATTGAGAATGCGCATAATATCGGGAAGAAATTCTATATACTGTCCTTTTGCCGCATCAAGAAAAACAAAGTCAAATCCTTCGTCAAGCCAATGAAGCACTTCAGCCGCTTCGCCTTCAACAACACGGATTTTTTTCTGGTATCCTGCTTCAAAAACATTATCAACAGCTATATCGGCGTGCTTTTTATAGCGTTCAACAGTTACTATAGTACTATCATCCGGGAGATTATCTGCCATTAAAATTGAACTGTACCCTACTGCTGTGCCTATTTCAAGCACTCTGCGAGGTTTAATAATTTTAAGCAGAGTTATTATAAGCTGCTCTGTTGGCTTTTGTACTATCGGAGCATAGCTTTCCTCAAGGGCTGATTTTTTTCTTAAATTTTCTAAAAATTCACTCCGCTTTGGTATAAGCGAATCAAGATAATCCTGGTTCATAATTTTATTCCTGAATCTGTGTTTTTATTTTATCTGCTATTTCCTGTGATGTAAGCGCTGCAGTAATTTCAAATCCAAACTTATATGCAGAGCCCATGCCGTTTGAAGTAATGATATTGTCTGATTTTACAACCGATTTCTTTACATATACACCCTTGCCGAAGCTGTCTTCAAATCCGGGGTAGCAGGTAGCTTCTTTCCCGTCAAGCAGACCTCTGTGACCAAGTATTGACGGTGCAGCACAAATTGCACATATAAGTTTATTGTTAATATACGCATAATCAATTGCACTCTGGACTCTTTCATCTTTTTCAAGATTTGTTGTACCGGGAAGTCCTCCGGGAAGAACCACACACTCAAGATAGTTATAATCTAATTCTTCCGGCAAGATATCTGCCTTTACCGTAATATTGTGCGCACCTGTAACCCATTCGCCGGTAACCCCTACGGTTTTTACTTCTATGCCTGCTCTGCGCATAATATCAAGGGGTGCAAGCGCCTCAATTTCTTCAAATCCGTCAGCAAGAAAAATGTAAACCATTATTATTCCTCCCAAAGATAGTATTTTTCAACCAATAATTCAGGCTGATAACTCATTTTTGCTTTTCTGAGCCCTTCTATTCCCATATCTTCCTCACGGTTGACATAAGTGAAATTCACCCACTCATTTTCGCAAAAAAGCTTATTTATTGCCTGATACGCACCACGATAGCTATCATCAGCCAACTCAATTTGTATTAGAGCCGTGTTATCAGTAAGTTTTTCACCAAAGCTCATTGCAACAATATTTCCGTCTATTTCAATCGCTGCACCTGTCTGATTGAACTTAAAATAGTGCTCAAAATAACTTTTCATTGCTCCAAGCTCAAATGAGTTTTTGTTTTTCTCTTTTTCTTCTATGAGCTTATAAGCCTTTTCTGCACATTTTTTAAGGAGACACTCGTCTTTTACTTTTTTATATTCAAATTCAAAGTTTTCAATAAAATAATTCAAATGATTTCTTTTCGAATGAAGCTTTTTTCCGGAAAGAGCTATCATTTTCTCTGTAAGGTATACATAATCATAGGAGTCACGCGATTCTCTGACTGTAAACCTGTCACCAAAAATCTCAGTAAGCTTGTCCCTGTCTTCCTTATTAACAAGCCTGAAGGCAAGCTTTTCACCATTTGATGCTGCGTACTCAGAAAGCTCATCAATTGCTTTTTTTAAGTTGCCGTTGCCCACAGGAAAAAAATATGACGGTTCTCTGTTTTTTATATTAAACCTCAAAAAGAAAAATTCTCCGTTTTCACTGCATTCGAGATTATAATAATCGTTCCATATAAAAAGAGTAGTGAAAGAAGCTTCGGATGCGTTTGATGGTGCTTTCTCTCTGTATTTATTGTAGCGTATGATATCATCGGGTGATATCTTACTGAATTCAAGCATAAATTATTTTTCCTTTTTCTGATACTTTTTACCTTTAAACAAAACCTTCAAACCAAATTTTGGAAGAGCAAGCATACGGATAAATCTAGAGGGTTGCTTGACGAGTCTGTAAAACCATTCGAGCCCGTGCTTGCAATAAAACTCAGGAGCCCGCTGAACATTACCCGCAAAAACATCTATACAACCTCCTGCACCGATGGCAAGCTTAGTGTTCAGCTTATCTTTGTGTTTGTGTATCCAGTTTTCCTGTCTGGGGAATCCCACACATACCATAAGAAAATCAGGATTTGTTGCGTTTATTTCTGCTATGACTCTTTCGTCATCCTCATCTTTAAAATACCCGTCATGAGTGCCGGCTATTTTAATGCCGGGATACTTATCTTTAATATTTTCTGCAGCAACCTCGGCAATGCCGGGCTTAGCTCCAAGAAGGTACACTGATTTTTTGTTCTTTGCCATTTTATCAAAAAGATTTACAACAAGGTCGTACCCTGCAACTCTCTCTTCTAATTTATCTCCGAGAATTTTAGCTCCGTAAACAACACCGATACCGTCTGCAATTATCATATCTGCACTGTTAAGCACGTTTGTGTACTCAGGGTTATTTGAAGCATAAAGTATAATCTCAGAATTAGGAGTATAAATAGTACTTACCCCATCTGTTTCCATAAACTCACAGGCTTTGTTTACAGCATTTTCCATATTGATTTTGCTGACATACACACCTAGCATATTTATCGTATCCATAAAATCACCTTTACACATCATAAATCTATGTTATTATACCACATAATACATATTTGTGCAACAAAAAACAGAAAAAAGTGCGGTTAATATTACTTAGCCGCACTTATGGTTACTTTCGCAGTATAACATCTTCAATTTCAATGGCGCGACTATCTGCGTCCATTCCGATACACTTACCGCAGTTGTCACATTTCTTGGATGGATTAATATCGCATTTATCACACTCACCACAATTGTTACACAATTTATTTTCATCAAGAATACATACTTCGTTCATAAAGCACCCTCACTTATATAAATTTTCATCAAGAGGAAGATTATCGGCAAGAATTTCTTTGCCGGCTGTATTTTTATAGATAACTTCAAGAGCTTCCTTAATTTTCAGAGCCTTGCAAAACTGCACATCCGCATTTCCTAGCTTACCGTCCTTAATTGCACCAAAGTGCCTGAATGCAGGCTCAAATTTTCCAAAATTCACAGAAACATCAGGGATAACAGGATCAAACCAACGAAGATGTCTTTTTTCTGTTGTTCCATCCTTATATATTATGTCTGCATATATTCCCTCATCAGTGAGACGGTGTGGTATATTAAGCATTTCTTCCACACAATGAATACAGGTGTTGCTGGTTTGACCTACTCCAATAAGTAAAATATACCCATCCTCTTTAAAAATATTACCGTAACAGCCATCTGGATGTGTTGGCGAGTCAACATACTTCTCATTTTCAACAAAGCTATCAACCCGTTCCTTATTTCCGAAAACGACCATTGAATGGGTCGGGTGCAAACTCCTGACCCCCTGAGGATGGTAAGTAGCAACAGTAGGAAGAACACCTATGCAGCTTTTATACTCCCTCAGATCAAGACCAATAGGTTTCCATGTATGTGACGGAATGCATAAAATCCCGTCATTCTTTGTAAAATTCTCTATCAGTGCCGAAAGTAACGTTTCCGCTCCACCATCAATCTCACCTACTCTTCTGAGCGATGAATGCACGATAACCGGTTTAGAAAAATTATCGAATACCTTCAACTGTTCCAGTAATGCTTCTTTAGTATGCATAGTTTCACTCCGTAAAATTACTTTACAAAACGGAGAAAATTAAATCTGTCAGGATGCAACAGGAACATATATAATCTGACCTGCATATATATTGCCGTCTTTAATACCGTTATTCACAGTAATATTATGTACATATTCCGAAAAATCTACACCTTCTGGCATATATTCTCTAGCAATAGACCAGATTGTATCTCCACTCTGTACAGAAACTGCAACTACCTCATCTGCAGAATCCGTTTGACTTGAAAGTGCTACATTCGCCACAAAAATCAACAATGCAACAAATACAAGGAGTGCTGCTCTGCGTTGCCTTCTCAATTTTCTCTGTCTCATAAGTCTTCTATATTTACTGCTTGTTTTCATAAAAGATACCTCCAAACATTTGTTCGCGTTTCTTGACTATAATATACCAGAACATTTGTTCGATGTCAATACCTTTTTTGAAAAATTTTCTATTTTTTGTTTCAGATTGTTATATTTTAAGTGTTTCCCCGGGTTTAATACAGTGAAGACGTGCCTCTGTATTGAAGGTATCAAACCATATATCAAACAATGTGGGATTATATATAGTCTGACCGTCTGCACTGTATAAAAGTGAATTATAAGCATTTACATACTCATATATTTCCATATTTGTTGCATACCATATGTCGTCATGGTTTGAAAGCTTATCTGTCATTTTGTCAAGAATATCCCAGCTGTCATCTCTATCAAACTCATAGGTATGACCCCACATATAGAAAAGCCTCGGTCTGCGGCTTGCAGGATAAACCTTGGGTGAAATATCAATTGCAAGAAATTTATCAATCATTTCGAGAACATTGGGATTTACATTATGTACAGATGGCATCCAAGCGTGCCAGTCCTCAGGCAGGTTGAAAGAATCATTGTCTTTACCCAGCGTTCTTGCGTAAGCAATATCAAGCTCTGCAAGATATTGCTTGATAGAATTATAATCTGCACCATTTGACATCTGTGTAATTCCGCTGTCCGGATACGCCATACCGCGGATGATGATGCCGAATCTCTCCTCAAGTTCCAGTCGGCAATCAAGGACTTCCCTTATACCTTCAATGGGACGGAGGCTTCCCTCTGCCCTGTGGAAAGCTCCGTGAACG
The DNA here is from genome assembly GCA_045604905.1 of Clostridia bacterium. GTDB lineage: Bacteria > Bacillota > Clostridia > UMGS1883 > UMGS1883 > UMGS1883. The sequence continues at coordinate 15,437 of JAZUOX010000051.1, read as the reverse complement.
GCAATTTCGTGTCCACGGTCAAGGAAATATTCCTGTATTTCTTCTTTGGTGAGTCTATTCATTCTTTTTGTACTAGTAAGATTAAAAGTACATTTAAGCCCCTTGGGAGTTATAACATCTGAAAATCTTTTATCCGAAACGCAGCCGTCGTCGTAGCTGAGAGTAACAGCTTTCGGCTTTCCGCCAGGAAATCTTAAAAATTTGTAATAGTACATCATAGACACCTCTTTATAAATCTTATAAAACAACTTCAATAAAGTCACTAATCTTTAGCTCGTTTTCTGTTACTTTTGAATTTACTGCAACAATATTCACTCCGCTGTTTTTTGCGTCAGTCAGTGCATCTGCAAATTCAGGATGATTTACTCTGTTAGGGGTAAAGTATGTGCATTTTTCCATTTGTATATTGAAAAACACATAAGTATTATACCCGTTTTTTGTTGCATCAATAAGTTCATTAATGTGCTTTACACCACGTTCTGTAGGTGCATCGGGGAATGAAACAACACCGTCATTTTCCAGTGTCACGCCCTTGACTTCAACAAGTATTTTCCTGTTATCAGTCTCAATATAAAAATCAAAGCGAGAGTTTTTGTACTTGTATTCGGGTTTTATCAGTGTTATGTCACCGAAAAACTTACTCTCCCTCGCCCATTCGTAAAACACTTTATTAGGCGCCTGACTGTCCATATTTATAAGCATACCGTTTTTATATACTGATATTAAATCATAGGCGGTCTTGCGGAGGGGATTGTCCGACTTTTGCACAAACACATCTGCATTTTCTGTAAGAAGTTCCTTGCACCTGCCTGTGTTTTTAACGTGACAAACCTCTGTTTTTCCGTCAATTTCAATATTTGCTATAAATCTGTTTGGTCGGGAAATAAATTTTCCTGGATAAATATTATTGTATTTCATTATCCTATCTGCGCCTCGTTGATATTTACAAGTGAATAAGGCATATCATTCTTATAATTTATCGTTGAAACAAATTTAATATCTCTTGATGATGCGCCGATATAAATATCATATTCACCATTTTCTGCTACCCAGTCATGAAGATTTGGGTTGTAGTAAGAAAGGTCATCCTTTGTAAGTGTGAATAATACTTTCTTCTCCTCACCTGCTTTAAGGAACACTTTTTCAAATCGCTTGAGTTCCTTTATGGGGCGGATGACATTTGCTACGGGATCGCCTACATAAAGTTGTACAATCTCTGCACCGTCGCAGTTGCCTGTATTTTTAAGCGTAAATTCAAAAGTGAGATTTTCTTCATCAGTCTTTAAATCACTATATTCAAAGGTAGTGTATGACATACCGTGACCGAAAGGATAGAGTATTTCTTCGGGATGCTTGTCGTAGTATCTGTAGCCAACATCGAATTTTTCACTGTATTCTACAATATTACTTCCCGTATAATCCATATCGCGTCTCATATAAAGGGGGAATGTTTCGGAAAGCTTACCTGACGGATTAACCTTACCGCAAAGAACGTCCGCAATTGCACCGCCTGCAGCTTCACCGCCGAGCCACATTTCCACGATTGAATCGGCTTTTTTCATATTTTCGCCCAAAACAAGAGCGCCACCGTTCTGCAAAACAACAATTACTTTCTTATTCATTTCATGAGCATATCTTACAAAAAGCTCCTGATTGGGATTTACACAGGCTGTAAGTCTGTCAAAGTTCTCCGTATCCTCCGAAACCATACTACCGCCAAAGTAAAGCACTGCGTCACAATCTTTAATGAATTCCTTAAATTCACTACATCTGGGCCAGAGCATTTTACGGTTGTAAGATGCTGTTTTGTATATATCAATATATTTAAAATCAATGTCGGGAAGCTGTTTTTTAAGCTCTTCAAGAGGTGAAAGTGTGTATTCTGCACTCTGGAATACATCTGCCGCACCCTGACCCGAAACAAGAGGCACAGTTGCGTGTTCACCAACAACGGCAATTTTCTTATACTTTTCGCTTGTAAGCGGAAGAACATCATTGTCATTTTTAAGAAGGACTATTCCCTCTGCCGCAATTTTTCTTGCAATAGCGTGCTGTTTATCTCTGTCGTAGTCAATTTCGGGAAGTTCTTCTCTGTCTGCAAATTTGATTACCTTCTTTGCAGCTCTGTCAATATCATCTTCCGTACACCAGCCTTTTTCAATTCCTGTACGAAGCATTTCTGTGATTTCGAGAATATCGGGCATCTGTAAATCAAGACCTGCCTTAACAGAAAAAGCAGGATTCTGAACTGCACCCCAGTCAGACATAACAAGACCCTCATAGCCCCATTCATCCTTAAGGATTTCTGTAAGGAGATAATGATTTTCAGAACACCAGATACCGTTAATTTTGTTGTAAGCACACATAATGCTGTCAGGCTTTGCTTTCTTTACAACAATTTCAAAAGCTTTAAGATAAATTTCACGAAGCGTTCTTTCATCAATTTCAATGCTGATTGTAAGACGTCCGTCTTCCTGATTGTTTACTGCAAAATGCTTAAGACAGGCAGACACACCTTTTTCCTGCAAGCCTTCAATGTATGCCGCTGCAAGCTCACCTGCAAGCACGGGGTCTTCGGAAAAATACTCGAAATTTCTACCACAGAGAATGTGTCTTTTCAAGTTTACACCGGGAGCAAGTAATACATTTATATGGTGTTTTATACACTCGTCTGCAAGCGCTCTACCCATTTCCCTTGCGGTTTCCTTATTCCATGAGCAAGAAAGGTTGCACACATTGGGGAAATGTGTACAATTTGCCTCAGGCTGTATTCTCACACCATGAGGGCCGTCGGCACATCTTATGGATTTTACTGAAAGTCTGTCTATCGCGTATGTATTCATAGATCTTACACCTGTAAGAAGCTTTGTTTTTTCTTCAAATGTTAATTCTTTCACAATTTTTTCTACGTCCATAACTATACCTCTTTTACATCGTATTTTTCATCAATAAGTATGTATTTTAATCCGTGTTCTTTAGCCCTTTCAAGAATATATGAATTTTCTTTTAATGCTCTCTCTATATTATAATTATCATCAATACGTTTTTCAATTACATTTGCGTATTCTTTTATATCGTTAAAATGTTTTTTTAAGTAATTTTCACTCATAACAAGACAATAATACTTGATGTTTTCAAGATATTTGGTGTCAAAATCCTTTTCCCATTCAAACGGGATATAGCACCCCTCTACAATAAGATTCTGATTATTCTCGATTGCGGTTTTTATCATTTCCCTGACAACAGGCCACAAATATGCCGTAAGAGCCTTGTCACTGCTTAACGGGGTAAGATTGGTATAACCGCTTCTTATAAGTCCCATTTTAATGTGGTCGATTGATAAATAAGGATATTTATATTTTTCAAGCAATTTCTGTGCAAAAAGTGTCTTCCCGGTATGGGATGCACCTATTATAAGTATTATCATTTTACACCTACTTTTTGTTTAATTCAGGAAAAAGATACCAAAAAATGTACGTCCCTGAATGGCTCTCTACACCTACTTTTTTTGTTTAATTAAGGAAAAGATTCAAAAAATGTACGTCCCTGAACGGCTCCTGAATGGCTCATCTGCACCAACTTGAAGAAGCTCCTTGCATCTGCCGGTGTTTTTGACATGGCAAACCTCTGTTTTTCCGTCGATTTCAATATTTGCAATAAATCTGTTAGGTAGGGAAATAAATTTACCCGGGTAAATGTTTTTGTAAATCATTTTTATCTGCTTCTTTTCACATTCTGCGATATTAAATTATAGTCATTGGTAAGTATTGTATCTATTCCCATATTCAAGAATTCTTTTGTTTCTTCCGGGTCGTCTGACCAGAACACGTTACATATAATTCCGTTTTGGTGGGCTTTATCAATCATTTCCTGATTGAAATACGGCTTATAGAGCTGGACTTTTTCGCAGTTCAATTCTATAGCCCGGTCAACAATCTCCCAGGGTCTGTCCGAAAGATGCCCTACACATACGGCAATTTCAGGAGCATAGTCCTTAAATTGCTTTATTTGCTGATCGGTTTCAAGCATAAGATACACATATTCTTCACAGTCATACTTTCTGATGAGCGAAATAATTTTTTTCATTATATCTTCAGGGTACTTATCAGTATATGACAGTGGCTTTATATGGACGTTCATAATAACATGACAAGAAAACTTTTTTAAAATTTCTTCAAATTTTACAACGCGTAAGCCTTTAAATTTTTCGCCAAAATTCACTCCGAAATCAAGTTCTTCCAATTCGCTTAACGTATGCTCTGTTATAATTCCTGCACCGTTACTCACTCTCTCAAGACTTTTGTCATGGCAGGATACAATTTCCCCGTCAGATGTCGGCCATAAATCAAACTCAATTTCTTCTGCACCCATTGCCACCGCTGCACCGAAAGCCGGCATACTGTTTTCAGGTGCTACCGTACTGAATCCGCGATGAGCACATACTCTGGGATAAGCAAGCTTTTTATTGTTATTTATAATGGCACTACCTGCCGGTCTGTATTGCCACGGTTTACGGCCAAATTCAATGTATTCATAATGCGCAGCATCGGGGTTTCCGAAGCCCGCAGGCTTATAATATTTATCTCTTGGGTCAAATTCAACCGTTTCCATGCCGAATCTGCCCTTCATATTTTTAAGCACTTTTCCATAGGGTGACACCACCATACTTGCTCCGCATATATCGGAATTTTCATCAAAGCTTACAGAAGAACGGATTACATAGGAGTTTGTGTTATAAGCAAGAAACCTGCACATAGTCTCAATAGCATCATGACTGTCACTTCTCTGCAACGAACAACCGATGATAATATCGACGTTTTTCCTTGCTATATTTGCAAAAGCCTCGTAAAAATAGAAATCGTAGCAGGTCAGAAATCCGTATCTGAGTCCGTCAATCTCTAATACATACGGTTCTGAAAATTCAAAAGTATAATCAGAATCAAGTTCCAATGTGTTAAGTTCAAGGGGAGGAAGATGCTTCTTAAAATATTTACCAACCAGTTCACCTTTTTTATTATATGCATAGGTTGTATTTCTGTAGTTTCCGTCAATCTCATGCAAAGCATTGACAAAAACAAGTGCATTACACCTTCTTGCAGTTTCAACACACTTTTCAAGAAGTACATTTATGTATTTTTTATGATAGAAAAAAGTATCTTCTTTCGTAGCAGTTGCACACGGAACATCGCTGTATTCCGGCAATACTATAATGTCTATAGACTCATCGCACTTATCAAGCTGCTTAAGCTTATATTCAAAATATTCATTGGAGTATGACACGTCCCTTGAATACGGTGGCTGAATTATACATGCTTTCATAGAAACATTCCTCACTTTTAATAATTTTTTTAAATTTCCAAGCTATTCAGAATTACTACTTTGTGTTTAAATCTATTATACCATTAAACAAAGAAAAAGACAACCTTTGCAATGCAAAAATTGTCTTTTTTACTACTATAAATTACTTTAATTCAGAAACAAATTTTTCAAGTCTGTCAAGACCCTTTTTAATGTTTTCCATACTTGTAGCATAGCTCCATCTTACGTGGATGTCGCTGTCAAAGTCCTTACAGGGGACAACAGATACAAGCGCCTCTTCAAGGAAGGCTGACACAAATGAACTACTGTCTGTAATTGTCTTGCCGTTGATTGACTTTCCGAAAAGGCCTGATACATTCATCATAACATAGAAAGCACCGCTGGGCTTAAGTGCTGACACACCGTCAATTGAATTGATGCGGTCAACCATATAGATGCGTCTTTCATCAAATGCCTTTTTCATTTCCATAACGGTATCCATTGAGCCGTCAAGTGCTGCAACGGTTGCCTTCTGTGCAATGGAGTTGGGATTACTTGTAGCGTGGCTCTGAACATTACCCATTGCCTTTGCAAGTTTTGCATTTGAAGCAGTGAAACCAATTCTCCATCCGGTCATAGCGTAGGTCTTACTTACACCGTTAACGATGATTGTAAGGTCCTTAATTTTGTCATTGAATGAAGCAATTGAAACGTGCTTGTTACCGTCGTATACAAGATGTTCATAAATCTCGTCAGAAACAACGTAGATGTTATGATTAACGCAGATATCTGCAATCTTACGAAGCTCCTGTTCGCTGTAAAGCATACCTGTGGGATTTGATGGAGTATTGATAAGAACCGCACGGGTCTTATCAGTAATAGCCGCCTCAATCCTTTCAGCGCTTACAAGGAAACCGTCTTCCTCAGTAGCTTTAAGAAATACCGGCACACCGTCGTTAAGCTTAACCATTTCGGGGTAGCTTACCCAGTAAGGTGTAGGAATAATAACCTCATCTCCGGGGTTAAGAATTACACCGAACACATTCATAAGAGAATGCTTTGCACCGTTTGAAACAACTATATTTTCAACGCCGTACTCAAGATTATTGTCACGGCGGAACTTACGAACGATAGCTTCCTTAAGCTCTTTCGTACCTGATGCGGGGGTGTATTTTGTAACACCGTCATTAATAGCTTTAATAGCCGCATCCTTTATATGCTGAGGGGTATCAAAGTCAGGCTCACCTGCTCCGAAACCGACAACGTCAATGCCGTTTGCCTTCATTTCGTTAAACTTCGCAGTAATTGCAAGAGTTGAAGAAGGACTTACTGCACCGAATTTTTCTGAAATATACATATAATCACCATCCATATTAAGAAATATTATACACTAAATCCCTACTTATTGCAACATTTTTTTTGCGTTTTGTAAAGTTGCACAGAATTTAGAACATAATGAGTGTAAATTTTATTGTTTGTGGTTAAAAAGCCCCTTTGCGTCTGAATCCTCAATAATATCACACACTGTTTTCCAAGCTGCAGGAAATCCGTATTCAATAATTTCGTCACGTTTTTCAACCTGTTCACGCTTAACCTTGCCCTTTTTCCATGTATGACCGTCACAAAGGAAATTACCCACCAAAGGCTGAAAGCGGTCAAGAGATGCCGCAAAAAGTGCATCGGGTGTGGACTGCGCCTCAAATTCTTCCCACAATGTGCGAAGCTCGGTACCGTCATTTTCGGGAAGAAGTGCGAAAAGTCTGTCTGCAGAAAGGCGTTCTCTGTCCTCTTTATCCTCCCCTGCCTTACTGTCATAACAGAAGGTATCACCTGCAAAAATTTCTATAAGGTCATGCACGAGGCACATCTTTATAACTCTGTCTGTGTCTACGCCATCGGGAGCAAATTCGGAAAAAAGCATTGCCATTATTGCCATATGCCAGCTATGCTCCGCATCGGTTTCTCGGCGGGATTTATCTATAAGAAGATTCTGACGGTACACATTTTTCATTCTGTCAAGAAGGACTATAAACTGCAGTTTTTTATTAAATCTTTCGTTCATATCTTCGCTGTGTATGTTATCAGCCATTCGTTTTCCTCCTCTGTAAGATAGTCTTTAAGAAGTGCCCTGCATTTTTCATTATATGCATTAAGCCACGCTGTTTCCTCTTTACCAAGTAACTCCGCCTTTATGCCTTTTGTACCTACGGGGCAGTAATTAAGCACCTCAAAGCACAAAAACTTATCATTATATTCTTTTAAACAAAGATGGTTTTCTATTCTTATACCGTAGCCGCTTTCAATATAAACGCCCGGCTCGTCGGAAAGTGTCATATTTACCTTTAGCTCCTCGGCACATACGGGGGAAATCCTCTGCGGCCCCTCATGTACACTGAGAAAATATCCAATTCCGTGCCCCGTACCGTGGTTATAGTCGAGACCTTTTTTCCAGAGTGGTTGTCTTACTATGCCGTCAAGGTCACGCCCTGTCTTTCCTTTTGGGAAAACTGTTGTAAGAAGAGAGATATTTCCTTTAAGTACAAGTGTCAGACTTTCGCTTTCTTCCTCACTGATGTTTCCGAGGACAAGTGTACGGGTAGTGTCTGTAGTACCCTCAAGATACTGACCGCCTGTGTCTATGAGCAATAGTCCGTTAACCCCTACATTACCGCAGCTGGTTTTATCGGGACTGTAATGCACCATAGCGGCATTTTTACCGAATGCTGCAATCGTATCAAATGATGGAGAATAATAACCGTCAAGTGTTTTTCTATGCTTTTCAATTATATCTACCACATCATATTCCGTTAAATCTCCGGAATGGTATATCTCGTAAAAGCTTTTTACAAGTGCGATGTTTTCCTTTATGTAGGCATTCTTAATATTTTCAATTTCAGTATCGTTTTTTATGCACTTAAGATAGCTTATATAATCCTTTCTGTTCTTATACACACAATTAATTGATTTTATAAGGTTATAGTTTGATATATCAAAATCCACTGCAAGGTAGTTTGTTTCATTAAGTGAATTAAGGTCAGAATATACCTCGTTATAATTGTGCAGTGTAACACCGTTTTCTGTAAGATAAGAAAGCACATCGCTAGCCTTGTCTTCATCTATATAAAGGCCGATGCTGTCCTTTGATATTATCATATATGAAAGTGCCACAGGAGTACAGTGTACGTCATTTCCCCTGACGTTAAGCAGCCACATAATATCATCGGGTGCACTTGTAAGGTAATGGGTAAATCCGTCTTTCCTCATTTCACTACGTATTTTTTTTACCTTTTCAGAAAGAGTTTCCCCTGCATATTTTTCAGGAAGTAAAAACAGTTTGTCCGATGGTGCTGCAGGTCTATCTTTCCACACTGAAAAAGCATCAAAGGTAGTGTCTGTATTAATCTTTTCCTTTTCAAGCTCCGTTATAATCTTATCAAGGCGTTTTTTTGAAAAAAGGCTTCCGTCTAATCCTACGACAGAGCCTTTTTTAAGTTCCTTGCATAAAAATTCGTATATTTTAGGCGTTTCTTTCTCGGACGCTCTGAAAAGTTCAATCCCGCTTCCCATAAGCTCCTTTTCCGCCTGAAGATAGTATCTGCCGTCAGTCCACAGACCGCTTTTATCCATAGTGACAACAAGGTCACCGGCACTTCCCGTAAATCCCGAAAGATACTCACGGAGTTTATAACATTCGGGAATATATTCGCTTAAATGCGGGTCTGCCGTGGGAATGATGACAGCATCTATATTTGTTTTTTTCATTAAATCACGAAGTGCGTTAATCATAATACATCACCGATTGATAACTGAGGTACAGCATTTAAGCTGAGGTCTCCTCTTATGCCCGCTTCAAAATTAAGATAGCCTGCACAGGAAATCATTGCACCGTTATCTGTGCAAAGTTCAAAAGGCGGACAGTAGAATTTAAGTCCTGCTTTATTTGCTTCCTCTTCCATTTGTTTGCGAAGGCAGGTATTTGCCGCAACACCACCTGCAAGCGCAATTTTATCTACACCTGAATCTTTTGCCGCCTGAACGGTATTATTTACAAGAACATCTGTTACAGCCTGCTGGAAAGAAGCCGCAACGTCTGCTTTATTTATTTCCTCGCCTTTCTGCTCTGCAGTGTGCACATAGTTAATAACTGCCGTTTTAAGTCCGCTGAAGCTGAAGTCATACCCTTTATGAGGGCGTGGGAACTTTATTGCTTCAGGATTTCCGCTTTCTGCAAGCTTGTTAAGTTTGGGGCCACCCGGATAACCAAGTCCGAGCACCCTTGCCGCTTTATCAAATGCTTCACCTGCGGCATCGTCTGTTGTAGCACCCATTACTTCAAAACTGCGATAGTCTTTAATATGCAGAATATGGCTGTGTCCACCTGATGCAACAAGGCTTACAAATGGTGGCTCAAGTTCAGGATATGCAATATAATTTGCCGCAATATGCCCCTGAATATGGTTTACAGGCACAAGGGGTTTACCGATTGCGTAGGCGAATGCCTTTGCAACAGATACACCAACAAGAAGTGCTCCAACAAGACCGGGGTTGTATGTAACGGCAACTGCATCAAGCTCCTCTTTTGTGATGTCTGCCTGACGGAGTGCCTCATCTATTACATAGATAATCTTATCAATATGCTTTCTTGAAGCGATTTCCGGTACAACTCCACCGTAAAGCTCGTGCACAGGAATCTGTGAATACACAATATTCGACAGTACCTTTCTTCCGTTTTCAGTTACTGATGCCGCTGTTTCATCGCACGACGTTTCAATTCCGAGTATATAAGCCATATTACTTTTCCACCTTAAAATTATATAAGACTGCGTCTTCTTTATTTTCGTAGTAGTTCTTTCTTACACCTGTTTTTATAAATCCGTATTTTTCATAGAGGCTTATTGCATCTTTGTTGGATGCACGAACCTCAAGAAAAATTTCGCTTGCACCTCTTGACTTCATTATTTTTACTGCACTGTCAAGAAGTTTTCTTCCAATGCCTCTTTTCCGAGCGTTTGGAATAACTGCTATACGAAGAATTTCACCCTCGTCTGCCGCAGTCATAAATACGCAATATCCGATTACCTTATTTCCGTCTTTATACACGATAATCTGCTGACGGTCAATCTGCATTGAAACTGCATTTTCACTCCAGTTATCAGTAAAGCACTCTTTTTCCAGTTGTGCAATTGACAAGGCATCTCCCTTTACTGCAAAAGCACTTTTATCAAGAGCTTTTGCAATATAGTAGTTAATCATTTCAGCCGTCTTTTCGTAAAGGGCCAGATCACCGCCATAGGGATCACTAATGTCCCCTGACTCCCCGGCAAATTCTGCAAGGGTTATGATTTTATCACTGTTTACAACACTTTTAAGCATTTCTTTATGGGATGCTGTCATTGTGATTATGTGAGAGTAGTTTTCTATATCGTCTACTGTCAGTTGTCGTGATAAATGATTTTTAAGATCACCGCCGTATTTTTTAACAGCTTCTATCGCATTTTCCGCCGCAGGCGTCGGGTAGCCTGCGGCTACACCTGCACTGTCTGCATTTTTCCCGCCTGTTACAGCATTATATATTGCCATTGCCATAGGACTTCTGCAGGTGTTTCCGGTACATACAAAAAGCACTTTCATTATATCACCCTGCCCCCTGCTGACTTATGAAGCCTATTGTAAAGCGCAATACCTATACCGCTGTCACCGGGCATCTGGGCAAGGACAATATCTGCACCGTCCTCGTCCGCTTTTCTTAAGAGATAGAAAAGGCGTGCGGCATACTGTGTATCGTTTTCCCCCGCATCATAGACAAAATCTGCAGTAAAGTTATTTTCCTTTACATTTTTGGCAATTACACATATTTTCTTACCCTCTGCACGGAAAGCACCCGCTTTAACCGTATTTTCAAACATAAACACCTCTGCATCGGGGCTGTAGTGGGTGTATTTCATTCCGGGGCACTTCGGTGCGCCCTTTGTTTCGCCACCATATGTAACTTCACCGATAACACTTCGCATATCGTCAGGTGAAATCATACCGGGGCGAAGTATAACAGGCACTTCGCCTGTAAGGTCAACAACAGTAGACTCAATACCGATTATGGAATCACCGCCATCAATTACCATATCAACCCTGCCGTCAAGGTCTGCAATACAATGCCTTGCAGTGGTAGGACTTGGGCTACCGCTTAAATTAGCACTTGGCGCTGCAATGGCAGTGCCCGAAAGCTTTATAAGTTCATTTGCAATAGAATGGCTTGGAAGCCTTACTGCAACGGTATCAAGACCTGCAGTAACTTCGTCGGGGATTCCCGGCTTTTTCTTCAAAATAATTGTAAGAGGACCACCCCAGAATTCGTTTACCAGTTTTATAGCAGAATCGGGGATTTCACGGGCAAATTTTTCAAGCTCGCCCACCTCAGCAATATGTGAGATAAGGGGGTTATCCATAGGTCTGCCTTTTGCTTTGAAAATATTTGCCACCGCTACCGGGTTAAAAGTATCTGCACCGAGGCCGTAAACTGTTTCTGTAGGAAAAGCCACAAGGCCACCGTGTTTTATAACATCAGCAGCCTGTGAAAGTAATTCTTTATCAATATTTGCAGGATTAATTTTTATAATCTTTGTCAATTTAATTCTTCCTTAGAAACCAAAATATTCGTTAGCATTGTTATAACAAATGCCCTTTATAATCTTTTCAAGATACTCTTCATCGTAGGGATATTCACCGTTTTCTACCCATTCCCCGATAAGGTTACAGAGTATTCTTCTGAAGTATTCGTGACGGGTGTATGAAACAAAGCTTCTTGAGTCTGTAAGCATACCAACAAATCTTGAAAGCATACCAAGGTTTGCAAGAGCCTTCATCTGCTCTACCATACCGTCACGCTGATCGTTAAACCACCAGCCGCTGCCGAACTGAATCTTGCCCTTTGTTGGACCCTGCTGGAAGCAACCGAGCATTGTGCCGAGAACGTAGTTATCCTTAGGATTAAGGGTGTAAAGAATAGTCTTTGGCAGAACGTTGTCCTTTTCAAGACAGTCCATAAACTTACCAAGGTCTTCTGCAATGCAAAGGTCATTTATTGAGTCATAACCTGTGTCGGGACCGAGCTTTTCGTACATTCTTGAATTATTGTTACGAAGTGCACCGATATGAAGTTGCATTGCCCAGCCAAGGCGTGTGTATTCAGTTGCACAGTGCTTGATAACTGCAGTTTTGAACACATTGATTTCGCCTGTTGTTAAAGGCTCGTCATTCATTCTCTTATTAAACACTCTTTCTGCGTTACCTGTTGCAAAAGGAACATACTCAAGAGCATGGTCACTTATACGGCAGCCGTTTTCGTGGAAGTATTCAATACGGTTTGTAAGCCACTTGATAAGTTCGGGATATGTTTTAATACCGATTTCCTTTATATAAGGCACAAATGTATCCTTGCCGATTTCAACAGCCTTGTCGGGACGGAATGTGGGAAGAATCTTAACCTCAAAGTCCTTAAGCTGCTTGTGATATTCAAGAGTATCCTTTGGGTCGTCTGTTGTGCAAACCACCTTTACGTTACTGTTTTTAATAAGTGACTGAGGACGGAATTCATCCTTCTGAAGACATTCGTTAACCTTGTCCCATATTATTTTACAGGTCTTTTCAGAAAGAATTTCGTCAATTCCGAAAAACCGCTTAAGTTCAAGGTGTGTCCAGTGATAAAGAGGATTTCCGATAAGGTAAGGCATTGTCTTTGCAAATTCCATAAATTTATCGTAATCGTCACCGTCGCCTGTGATCAACTCTTCAGGAACACCGTTTGTCCTTATCTGACGCCACTTGTAGTGGTCTCCGCCGAGGAAAAGCTCATAAGCATTCTTGAAATTCTTATTCTCTGCAATCATCTGAGGAACAAGATGACAGTGATAGTCTATTATGGGCATATCCTTTGCATAATCGTTATAAAGCTTCTTCGCAGTTTCTGTGCGAAGCATAAAATCATCGTTAATAAAGCTCATTTTTGTTCGCCCTTTCTTTATATGAGTTATAGTCTAAACTACACTCATTATATTTTATCATCAATTACCTTTTATGTCAAAGAAAATTATTTCTTGAACTTATTTATCCAAGCTAAAACTTCATCGTATTTCATATGACCCGAAGCGACTGACAGTCCCAGATCGACAACATCCTCATTTGCGCAATTCATTTTTATTCCTTCTGCTTCTAAAAAAGTCAACATAACATATACACCGATTCTTTTATTACCGTCAACAAAGGCATGATTGGATATCAAAGAAAAACCAAGGCTTGCGGCTTTTTCTTCTTTAGTTTTGTAAAAGTCTTCTCCGCCAAAAGTTGCATACGCATTATTAAGAACACTCTCCAAAAGTCCGATATCTCTTATACCAACATCACCGCCGGTTTCTTCAGCTATCAGTTGATGAAGCAAAAGCACCTTTTCTTTGCTTAATTTAATCATTTCGCCAACTCCTTAAAAGCAGGTTTGAATCTTTTCAGAATTCTTTTTGCGGCAATATCAATTTTTTCATCGTCTGTGATATCAAAATACGAATTTGAATCCACATCAATAAGAAGGAATTTAGGCTTATTGTTTTTAAAAATAACCGCCTGACCATTATTTTCCGCTACTTTGGCAACTTTTGAAAAATTCTGATTAGCTTCTGTCATTGTTGTAATTGTTTCAGTATTTATGTTCATAATTACCTCCTATTATTTATACAACAAATATATCCTACAATTTATATTATATACAAATTGCAGGATATTGTCAATCAATTATTTAATTGTCTGAACGTCTCCCTCAAGGTTTTTCCAGATGAAATCACCGTTTTCTAAAATCACATATCCGTGCCAAGAGTTCTCTTTAGGGATTGATACAGAACCGGGGTTTATATAACGGATACCGTCTTTCACATAGTCAACGGGAACGTGGGTGTGACCAGATACGACTACATTCCCAACCTCGAGTGCAGGGAAAACGTGATGTCCGTGAGAAGCGTAAATTGTCATACCGTCAATAAAGAGCATTGCTGAATCAGACAGCACCGGGAAATTAAGCATTATCTGGTCAACCTCTGTATCGCAGTTGCCTCTGACACAAATAAGCTTCCCTTTAATTTCATTCAGCATTGCTGCAACCTCTTTCGGTGCGTACTCTTTGGGGAGATTGTTCCTCGGTCCGTGATAGAGTATATCTCCAAGAAGCAGAACTTTGTCTGCATTTTCCCTTTTTATGGCTTCTATTAAATTTCGGCAAAATGCTGCCGAACCGTGAATATCCGATGCAATTAATAATTTCATAATTTCTCCTTTATTTAATTCGACTATATTTTTCAAGAAAAAAGTTGCCAAAAAATGTACGTCCCCAAACGGCTCATGTCATTGCGTCATAGAACCGTCCCCTGTCACAAGAAAAAAGTTGCCAAAAAATGTACGTCCCCAAATGGTCCAAATGGTACCAAATGGTCCTTTAAGTTTTTTTCTGATTAAACCACAAACTCAGCCTGTCATAAACTTTATCAAAACGATTAAAAAATGGAGTCTCTACAAATTTTATTCTTGCCATATCAATAATTGAAGATATAGCAAACACTCCTAATACACTTAATACAGAATGAATACACAATAATGATGAATTATACATTTCAACATTGTTAAGAACATCTTTCCATAACCAACGACGCATAGTATCGCTGTTAGCGTGAATAAGTAAAACACCAAAACAAGTCGCAGAAATTCTGTTTATTAACGGATGATGTTTCATCTTTAAATTTTTAAAAAATAAAAATGTTGAAACACCTATCAAAACTGCTAACAATGTATTTGAATCTTGCACAAAATAATACCACGCCGATTTACCAATAATTTTTGATATGTATGCACATACAATCACAGACAATGATGCTACCATTATAAATAATAGGCTTACCCAACCCCATATCTTTGTATTATCAAATATTTTTTTGGGATACATTCTAATATATGACGAAATAAGATACAAAACTATAAACCAAGACACATAATTCATCGTTATAGAAAAGAATGGTACTGTTCCTAAGAAAATATACATAAACGAAACAAGCCCAAGCAAAAGGATGTGTTGTTTTTCATTCATATTAGCAACCAATATATTCAAA
>JAZUOX010000050.1:0-11516 GCA_045604905.1 Clostridia bacterium | reverse complement strand
GGTGCTGTTGCAAAATGATGTCATTTTGCAACAGCACCTTCAATTTTTAGAATTCAAATACTGCTTTATCGCCGTCAAGTTTTAAAACAGCTGAAAAGGTTTTGCCTGTTTTTTTAGAAACAAAGCCGTCAATTTTGCTTGTTTTCCCTGTTTCTATAAGCATTTTTATATTGGATTTAGAAATCACTCTGTCAAGGATTACGTTATTTACGCTGAATTTACATCCATCTTTATATCTGTCACATCCGTAACCGAAGCGTGTTCTGACCACGCTACCCTCACACAATGGGCATTTACCGATTACGTCCCCGATAAAGCCGTCATCAGTATCCTTTTCGGGAGGGATTTCTGTGCTGTTTTTCGAAAATACTTCCGTAATCTCCCTCTGTGCAAGAAGTATACTGTCTTTTACGGTAATTTCACTTCTGTACACCTTTTTTAGTGCCTGTCCCATAAGGGAGGTTTTGTATTTATCCATACTTATTCCCATACGTTTAAGGGATTCTATCAGGAACTCTCCTCCGGGAAGAATTGAATAAACATCCTTTTTAAGAGCAATATACTCACTCTTTATGGCGTTATCTATAATGCCTGTTCTTGTAGCCTCAGTACCAAGCTCCAGACCTTCGAAAATCGCACGGTACTCTTCCTCGTCATCGTGCTCGGAGGCATTTGCCTTTTCTTCACGGAATGGGTTTTTGAGGTAATTGTTGAGGGTTTCTATTGTATAGTGCTTGGGCGGGGAGGTTTCCTTTTCCTTTGGCACAAAATTTACATCTATAATATCACCTTTTTGCAAAACCGGAAGGATTTTATCCTTTTTGTTATAGTCATCATACTTTGTCCAGCCCGGTTCAAGTATAACGGTTCCTTTAAGGGTAAATTCCTCCATACCGCCAACGTCAATTTTGATTTCGCTTTTCTGCGCAACACAATCCTCACTGCAGAAAACTGCCACAAAACGGCGCATAATAGTGGAATACACCTTTGCCTCATCCTCGGAAAGTGCGGACTTGTCGGGGATTTTATGTGTCGGAGTAAGTGCCGAGTGTGATTCAATCTTTTTATCGTCAAATATGGTTTTACCGTCCTTGAATTTTACGGGATAACCAAGCTTCGACACAGCAGAAAGTATACCTTTAACTTTATCTTTTTCCGCTTCTGCAAGATACTCAGAATTGGTACGGGGGTATGTAACGAAGCCTTTCTCATATAGTCCCTGAACTATCTTAAGACTTTCTTCCATAGGCATTTTATACTTTTTACCCAGCACATTCTGAAGCTTTGTGAGAGAAAACAATTTTCCCGGAGAAAGGGTGTCTTTCTTGGACTTTGATTCCGTTACAACACCTTTCGCTTCGTTATATTTATCACAAAGTTCCTGTGCTTTGTTCTTCTCATTTTTATTGAATTTTTCCTTACTTGTGAGCTCAATCTCTGCACCGTTATGCTCTGTAAGACTGTAAGGTGCATAGTAGATGTCGGGCTTGAAGTTACGGATTTCCATATCACGGTCATAAATCGCCTTGACAATGGGAACTATAACTCTGCCCACCCTTAAAAGTGTACCTGTTTTAAGGGTAGCGTACCGCGTAAGATTAACGCCGTAAAGCCAGTCGATAAAGGTACGGGCATATCCCTCTTTTGCAAGTGAGTCGTACTCCGCCTCATCTTTCATTTCGCTAAGCCCCTGACGGATAGTTTCCTCCGTCTGGTCGGGAAGCCACAGTCTTTTAAAAGGTTTATCGCCACACTCTGCCATTCTGACGCAAGTACGGACAATAATTTCACCCTCCCTGTCGGAGTCACCTGCGTTTACAATTTCCGTAACGTCCTCACGGTTGCAGAGGGCTTTTATCAGGTCAAACTGTGCTTTTACACCGCTGTCTACCTGTCTATTCTTATCCTTTTTAAGCTCATACACAAACTTTTCGGGAAAGCAGGGCAGATTTTTCATAGTCCACCTGTTCTCCCCGTCGGGATTCGGAGAATAAGTCTCTATATCGGAAAGAGAAAACAAATGGCCGAAAGCCCATGTCACAATATAACCGCTGCCCTCAAAGGAGCTGCCGGACTTTTTCATATTCCCAATTGCAGAGGCAATGTTGCGTGCAAGGGAGGGTTTTTCGGCAATAATAAGTTTCATTTGTTACCTACCTTAATACTTCTTTAAATACCCGCATAAAGTTATTATGCATTATATCTTTTACTGTTTTTTCTTTATAATTATGTTTTAAAAGTTCTTCTGCGATTACCTGCATAAATTTTGCCCCTGTGCAACCTTTCGGCATATATTCTATACCGTCAAAGTCACTGCCAAGTCCTATATTCTTTTCACCGCCAAGAGCACAGAAATGCTCAATATGTAAAAGAATATCCTTTACTGACGCATCGTCACCAAGAAAATACGGTGCAAAATTTATACCGCTGACGCCACCTTTTTTAACGAGAGTTTTAAACTGGTCGTCTGCAAGTCCGCGGTCATGCTCATACACACTGCGTGCATTGGAATGACTGCATATAAAAGGCTTTTCTGCCATTTCTGCCACATCGTAAAACGACTTTTCGCTGATATGTGAAAGGTCAATCATAATACCGAGGTTTTCACATTCTTTCACAACTTTTCTGCCGAAGTCGGTAAGTCCGCGGTCTTCCTCCGCTTTGACGGTAGTTGCAACGGAATTATTGTTGTTCCAGGTAAGAGTAAGGGATCTTACTCCCATGTTATAAAACATACGGAGGGACGCTATATTATTTATGGAATCTGCACCCTCAAGACCAAGAATTCCGCCATACTCAACTGTTTTCAGGTCATCACGGGAAAGGATTTTCTCAATTCCCCAGTTATATACAAGTCTTTCATATCTTTTTATATATTTCCTATTATGCTCATAGGACCTTGTTCCACGTTCACAACAGATTGAAAAAACCTGTATATAGCCCGGATATTTATACATATCCCGCGGCTTAAGATTTGTTTTTGTATGTAAAAGGTTTTTCACCGTGATACTGTCGCAATGTCCGTCAAATACCCTATAATCTGAAAGCATCCTTTATAACCTCCGCTTTATATTTTTTGCTCACACCAAAATCGGCATTTATAAGTACTGCATCAAATCGCATCGGAGAATCATATATTCCTTTTTTTACTGCGTAATACTGTGCCGTCTTTATAATCTTTTTTTGTTTTCTTTCGTCGATAAAATCCCCCGGTGTTCCAAAATCATCACTTTTACGAAGCTTTACCTCTACAAAGCAGATGTATTCACCGTCTTTTGCGATGATGTCTATTTCGCCCTGCCTGGTTCTGTAGTTACGCTCTATAATTTTATAGCCGTGTTTTTTCAGTATTTTAACGGCAGTTTCCTCACCGGACGCACCTATGGAAACTGCCGTAGTTTTTTTATCAGACAAATTTTTTGATAAAAGTTTTTCTATGAATTTCACTTGCACCGAACTCCTTCAATGCTTCAATATGCACTTTTGTGCCGTAGCCTTTGTGCTTTTCAAAACCGTACTCAGGATATTTTTCTGCCAATTCAAGCATTTTTCTGTCTCTTGAAACTTTTGCAAGAATTGATGCCGCTGCAATGGAAAGGCTTCTTGCATCACCCTTTACCACACATTCGTGAGGGTAATTACAGTTAGTGATACAATCCCCGTCAACTATTACATAGTCAGGCTTTATCTCAAGTGCCTCAATTGCTCTGTTCATTGCCATATATGTAGCATTACGGATATTGAATTCATCAATTTCCTCAACACTTGCCGTTGCTACTGCGTAACCGAGTGCAACCTCCTTGATTTCGTCAAAAAGCTTTTCACGCTTCTTTTCGGAAATCTTTTTTGAATCGTTAAGCCCCTCTATACATATATCCGGTGGAAGTATTACCGCTGCAGCATATACATCCCCTGCAAGAGGCCCTCTGCCTGCTTCGTCAACACCTGCGATTACATTATATCCTTTATCAAACAGGCTGTGTTCAATTTCCCACATTGCCTGAAGTCTTAAGATTTCTTCTTCTTTCATTTGTATCACTCCAAAGTAATTCTGCCAAGCTTGCAACCACGAAATTCATCCAAAACAACGTTTGCGCCACGAAGATAGTCAACCTCACCGCCTTTTACAATAAATCCGCGTTTTCTGCAGATTCTCTCCAGCACCTCAAAGCCCTGAAGCCCGTCTTCAAGTTCTATCTTATATCTTTCTACAAGTCTATCGGGATAATTCTTTGCAAGGAACGCACAAAGATGTGCACACAAATCCTCAACATCAAGAACATCATCCTTGATTGCCCCTGTATATGCAAGGCGAAGAGCAGCTTCCTTATCCTCAAACTTAGGCCAAAGGATACCGGGAGTATCAAGAAGCTCCATTCCGTTTTTAAGGGTTATCCACTGCTTTCCCCGCGTCACACCCGGTCTGTCTCCAGTAACAGCGGCACTCTTTCCGTAGAGCTTATTTATAAATGAGCTTTTACCCACGTTCGGAATACCGCAAATCATAACACGTATTGCCTTATTCACATAACCTCTTAATTTGTTTTGTTCAATTTTATCTTTAAGAATTTCTTTTACCGTATCAGTAATTTTTGCAATACTTTTCGAATCGTTGCAGCTCATAGCAATGGCATAAGTGCCTTCGCTTTTAAATCTTTCCACCCATTGCTGTGTTTTTACAGGATCTGCAATATCCGATTTATTTATCACAAGCAGCAGCTTTTTATTCCCTATAATTTTCGGAAGCTCAGGATTACGGCTGCTTTCGGGACATCTCGCATCACAAAGCTCTATTACGCAGTCGCAAAGCTTAATTTCAGATTCCATCATACGCTTTGTCTTTGTCATATGCCCGGGAAACCACTGTATATTCATATTTTATACCGCCTTCAATTAGATTCTCAGAAAATATCCATATTTGTAAAGGGCCAGAATCTAACTACGGCTTTACCGGTTATGTTTTCCTCTGCTATGCAGCCTACAAATCGGCTGTCCGTACTATGGTTTCTGTTATCACCCATTGCGAAAATACATCCCTCAGGAACAGTTATTTCCGTAATATCATGGTCTACCATCGGCTCATACATTTCTTCACCAAGGTAATCTTCTTCAAGCTTTTCACCGTCAACATAAACGCTGTTTGTGTTATAGTCGATTTTCACCGTCTGTCCCTCTGTTGCAATAACCCTCTTTACCCAATAGATATTCTTTTCCTGATTGGGAGGATTGAATATAACTATATCTCCTGCTTCAGGATTATAGCCAAGGCGCCATACAATCATCCTGTCGCTGTGCTGAAGTGTGGGCTCCATAGACTGTCCGTCAACCTTTACAACTGTGAAAAAGAAAGAGCGCACAACAAGGGCGAGCACTACAGCTATTGCAATAGCCTGCACCCATTCAATAATTTCTCTTACAGCACTTTTCTTTATAAACTTCACGGCTTCTTTTGCCGCTACAAGAACAAGCACCCATTCAATTATACGCATCAATGCGCTTTCTTTTTTAGGAGCTTTGCCGTCTTTTTCACTTAACTTCTCTGTGTTATTTACATCTTTTTCAAATTCTTCCATATTTATCCCCTCCGTCTGATTAATAAACCGTCATAAACAAAAAGAGAACCTGCCATGTGACAGATTCTCTTTTGTTTGACTATTAAAGTCTTTCCTTAACCTTAGCTGCCTTACCAACTCTGTCACGCAGATAGTACAGTTTAGCACGCTTAACTTTACCGTGTCTTACAACCTCGATATGATCAAGGCTGGGTGAGTTAACAGGGAATGTTCTCTCAACGCCGACACCGTATGAAAGACGTCTTACAGTAAATGTTTCCTGGATGCCGCCATGCTTCTTAGAGATAACGGTACCTTCAAACATCTGAAGTCTTTCTTTTGCACCTTCCTTAACCTTTACATAAAGCTTAACATAGTCACCTATTTCAAGCTTAGGAAGGTCTGTTCTGATCTGTTCCTGAGTAATCGCCTTTAAAACGTCCACTCAAATCGCTCCTTTCTTTCCCACAAATGTGGTAAAAATAAAGCGTTCGTACGAAAGAAATGCAGAGGACCGCTTTTACTCGACTACTATAGCATACTTTTTTCGATAATGCAAGTGTTTTTTTGAAAATTTTCAGGCTTCAATGTTTTCGGTGTAATCTGCAGTATAATCTGCCACCACATCTTCCAGTGTCGTCGGAGTGACAGAACACAAAGAAAGCATATCTATAAAACATTCTGCTTCCTTTTTTGTTTTAAAGACAGCCCCGGACACTTTCCTTTCCATAATTGTCCTTTCCCCGGGCATCTGAGTGTACATATCTATGCCCGCGGCGTAGCTTATGCCTGCTTTTACATGCCGCCTTTCTTCAACAAAATAATAAAGAATTATCCTGTCCCCTTTTAAACTCCGTGTTTCAGTCTTTCTGATGTAAGTAACATCTTCCATAAAAAGCCTCCCTTTCGATTTTATAAGTCTATTTTAGATTTTCCGGTGCCCTTTGTCCACATATGCTTTTTTATAAATAACGCTCCGTTGATTTTACAAAATTTTCCAGCATATTTCAATGAAATATTTGCTGTTTTTTTACACAAGAATTCAATATTTTGTAATATTTCTTCGTTTTTACCCCGAATTTTACGCTATTTTGTGTTTTTATAGCGAACACAACAAAATTTTTGCTTGAAATGAAGTATGTTATATATTATAATAGAATGGATAGATTGTATTTCAGCGGAGAAACATTATGAACAACGATTTTTTGCCTGTTTCAAAACTTGATATGGACAAACTGGGCTGGGACTGGTACGATTTCCTTTTTATATCGGGAGATGCTTATGTAGACCACCCTTCATTCGGCACTGCTCTTCTTTCCAGATGGCTTGAATATAACGGATACAGAATATGTATCTGCCCTCAGCCTGACAGAAATGATAAAGATGCTCTTACCCGTTATGGCATACCAAGGCTTGGTGTACTTATTTCCGGCGGTGTAATAGATTCAATGGTTAATCACTACACAGCTTCCAAAAAACCAAGGTCTGAGGATGTTTATTCCCCCGGTGGGAAAGCCGGTATGCGTCCTGACAGGTGTACAATCGTCTATGCCAATATGGCAAGAGCCGCTTTTGGAGATATCCCTGTCATTATAGGTGGGACAGAGGCAAGTCTCCGTAGATTTGCGCACTATGACTACTGGCAGGACAAAGTAAGACGCAGTATTCTTATTGATTCCGGTGCAGACATGCTCCTTTTCGGAATGGGGGAAAAATCTCTGCTTGAAGTATGTGACAGATTGCGCGACGGCATTCCGATAGGAAGAATCACAAATGTCAAAGGCAGTTGCTATATTTCTGACACTGTACCGAAAAATTCAGTGGTGCTTCCGTCTTTTGAGAAAGTTTCCACAGATAAAGAAAGCTACGCAAAAGCCGCTGCAACGCAGTATTACGAACAGGACCATATCCGCGGGAAGACACTTGTTCAGGCCCACGGGGACAAATATCTTGTTCAGTTGCCACAGGCTGCCCCCCTTACACAAAAGGAAATGGACCGTGTATATTCACTTAATTATATGCGGGCATGGCATCCGATATACGACAAAGACGGCGGAATTCCCGCACTCAGTGAAGTTAAGTTTTCAATAACTTCATCAAGAGGTTGTTTTGGAAGCTGCTCTTTCTGTGCACTTACTTTTCATCAGGGCAGAGTTGTGCAGGCAAGAAGTCAGCAATCAATTCTTGCAGAAGCGCAAAAGCTCATCTGGGAAGATGATTTTAAAGGGTACATACACGATGTGGGTGGTCCGACGGCAAATTTCCGGGCACCGGCCTGCAAAAAACAGCTTAAGGCAGGCACCTGCCGCGACAGGCAGTGTCTTTTCCCGTCTGTCTGCCCGAATGCCGAAGTCAGTCATACTGAATATCTTGAACTTTTAAGAAAGCTTCGTTCTCTTCCCCGCGTAAAAAAGGTATTTATAAGAAGCGGTATTCGCTACGACTACCTTATAGCCGACAAAGACGATACCTTCTTCCGGGAACTGTGCGAGCATCATGTGAGCGGTCAGCTGAAAGTCGCTCCGGAGCATATAAGCAGCAATGTTCTTAAATATATGGGTAAGCCCGGTGTTAAACAGTATGAAAAATTCTGCAATAAATTTTATGAAATAAATAAAGAAATAAGAAAAGAACAGTATCTTGTTCCCTACCTTATGTCAAGCCATCCGGGAAGCACATTGGCTGATGCGATAGAGCTTGCAGTGTACCTTAAACGAAACAAAATCCGCCCCGAACAGGTGCAGGATTTCTATCCCACTCCAGGAACTCTTTCAACAGCTATGTTCTACACAGGGCTTGACCCCAGAACAATGAAAAAGGTGTACGTTCCGCGCACACCTCATGAAAAAGCACTGCAGAGAGCACTTTTGCAGTCTTCGAAAAAAGAAAATTACAAATTGGTGCAGGAAGCACTTACTACGGCAAAACGGACGGACCTTATCGGATTTGGTCCAGATTGCCTTATAAAACCTGAAAGGAGAATTCAAAATGGCAAAAATATTGGACGGAAAAATGTTGTCGGCAAAAATCAAGGAGGACATCCGAAAGGAAACAGAAAGTCTCAAGGAAAAAGGCATTAACCCCGGTCTTGCAGTAATTATAGTAGGAGACGACCCTGCAAGCCGTGTTTATGTAAATAACAAGAAAAAAGCTTGTGAGGCTTGCGGTTTCTATTCTGAGGAGCACGCTCTCCCTGCAGATACAAGTGAAGAAGAACTTCTTAAGCTTATAGATGAGCTTAATTATCGCAAAGATATAAACGGTATTCTCGTACAGCTTCCGCTTCCTAAGGGTATTGACAGTGAAAAAGTGCTTCTTTCTATCAGACCTGAAAAGGATGTGGATGCATTCCATCCTGTAAATGTGGGCAAAATTATGATTGGTAATTTTGACTTCCTTCCCTGCACACCTGCAGGTGTTATGGAACTTATCCACCTTACTGATATAGATGTATGCGGAAAAGAATGTGTTGTAATAGGACGCAGCAATATAGTAGGAAAGCCCCAGGCGATGCTTCTCCTCCATGAAAATGCAACTGTTACAATCTGCCACAGCCGTACAAAAGACCTTAAAGAAGTTACAAAGCGCGCAGACATCATTGTTGCCGCAGTTGGTAAGGCAAAGTTTGTAACTGCAGATATGGTTAAAGAGGGTGCAATTGTAATTGATGTTGGTATGAACCGCGACGAAAACGGAAAGCTCTGCGGTGATGTTGACTATGAAAGCGCAGAACCCGTTGCGTCCGCTATCACTCCCGTTCCCGGTGGTGTTGGTCCCATGACAATTGCAATGCTTATGAAAAACACGATTAAAGCTGCAATTCTTCAGAATAAAGAAAACTGATTTTTAAAACAAATTAACTAAACGGAGGATGTGTCAATGGCTAAAAAAACCTACGGCAACGAAAGTATTACCGCCCTTAAAGGCGCTGACCGTGTAAGGAAAAGACCGGGGGTTATTTTCGGTTCCGACGGACTTGAAGGCTGTCAGCACAGCGTATTCGAAATTATTTCAAACTCAATAGATGAGGCAAAAGAAGGTTACGGAAAGGTAATTGAAGTAACCCGCTACGCCGATATGTCTGTAGAAGTTAAGGACTACGGACGCGGTATTCCTGTCGACTGGAACCCTAAAGAAGAAAAGTACAACTGGGAGCTTGTATTCTGCGAACTTTACGCAGGCGGCAAATACGACAAAGGCGAGGGCGAAAATTACCTCTACTCCCTTGGACTTAACGGACTTGGTCTCTGCGCTACGCAGTACAGTGCGGAGTATATGAATGTTACTATAAACCGCGACGGTTATGAGCATAACCTTTATTTTGAAAAGGGTGAAAATGTCGGTGGTCTTTTTAAGGAAGAAAAAAAATACCGCACCACCGGGTCTGTCATCAAATGGCGTCCTGACCTTGAGGTGTTTACCGACATCAACATTCCTCTTGAATTCTTTACTTCTGCACTGAAAAGGCAAGCCGTTGTAAACGCAGGGCTCACTTTCAAGCTTAATTATCACGACCAGGGCGGAGTGCAGAGATATGAATTCCGCTATGAAAATGGTATTGTTGACTATATTAATGAAATTTGTCCCGAGGATGAAAAACGTATTTCAACAACTGCTTTTTATGAGGGCGAACGCACAGGTCGTGACCGTGAAGATATGAAAGACTATAAGGTCAAAATCAGTGCAGCTTTTGCATTTTCAAACGATGTACAAATGATTGAATATTACCATAACTCAAGTTACCTTGAGCATGGTGGTGCACCGGATAAAGCAGCAAGAAGCGCATTTGTAAGTGCTGTTGACAATTATCTTAAGCAGAATAATAAATACGCAAAGAACGAGGCTAAGATTACATTCAACGACATTTCCGACAGTCTTATTCTTGTGACGAACTGTTTCTCAACAGTTGTAAGCTACGAAAATCAGACTAAGAAAAGTATTACAAACAAATTCATTCAGGAAGCAATGACAGAGTTCCTCCGTAAAAATCTTGATATTTATTTTATTGAAAACAGACCCGAGGCAGAAAAAATATGCAATCAGGTACTAGTAAACAAGCGTAGCCGCGAGCAGGCAGAAAAAACCCGTACAACCATCAAGAAAAAGCTTACCGGCTCTATGGATATCACAAACCGTGTGCAGAAATTTGTTGATTGCCGCACAAAGGATGTTGAGCGCAGAGAGCTTTATATCGTGGAGGGCGACTCTGCTCTTGGTGCTTGTAAACTCGGCAGAGATGCTGAATTTCAGGCAATTATTCCTGTAAGAGGTAAAATTCTTAACTGCCTTAAAGCTGATTTTGAAAAGATTTTCAAGAGCGAAATCATAACAGACCTGATAAAGGTTATCGGTTGCGGTGTTGAGCTTCACACAAAACACAACAAGGATATGAATGCATTTGACCTTGCAAATCTAAGATGGGATAAAATCATCATCTGTACAGATGCCGATGTTGACGGTTTCCAGATAAGAACGCTTATTCTTACAATGCTTTACACCCTTGTACCCACTCTTATAACCGAGGGAAAGGTGTTCATTGCAGAATCACCGCTTTTTGAAATAGTGCATAAGGATATTTCGTACTTTGCTTACAATGAAAAAGAAAAGGCAGAGATTCTGGCTACACTTCCCGAAAAAGGTGTTTCCATCCAGAGAAGTAAAGGTCTTGGTGAAAACCAACCCGATATGATGTGGCAGACTACTATGAATCCGGAGACACGCAGACTTATTAAGGTAATGCCTGATGAGGCGGAAAAAACTGCTGAAATGTTTGAGCTTCTTCTCGGAAACAATCTTCAGGGAAGAAAGGATTATATTGCAAAGTATGGTAAGGACTATATTGAAATGACGGATATCAGTTAAAGAGTAGTTCTTAACAATAACATCATCAAAAAAATGCAAAAAAGAAATTCTCATTTTGGGAATTTCTTTTTTTATTTTACAGATAATATAATAAAAAGTTGT
>JAZUOX010000049.1:0-184744 GCA_045604905.1 Clostridia bacterium | reverse complement strand
TCAAGGTTCAATCGCTGCCCGTTTCCGAGCGAGCTTGTTTATTATACATCGCAATTCCGCGTTTGTCAACACCTTTTTAAAACTTTTTTTAATTTTTTTCGAAAATTTTAAAAAATGCCGTTATATTGCGGGTTCTAGGGTTGTTTTTCTTTATTTAAATGTATATTTGGAGAAATTTTACACAAAAAATACGGAATACTCTTCTGTATTCCGTACCTTCTATATATAAGTATTTATAATAACCGCTGCCCGTTAATTTCAAGTTTGAAACGAAGTCCAAGTTTTTCCGCGGCATTACGACACATAATCATTCTGCCTAAGAATATTTCAAAGTAATCCATAATCGAGCCATACTCAGTATCTATTTCAAGTTTAAGAGTAATTGAATCTTTTTCTTCATTTATAATAACGGAAGAATCTTTTACCGAATAGTTTACTCTGTCGTGTATATCAAAAGAAGTTTTATCACGGTTACGGACACGGCTGCGCCTTACATCGGTTTTATCTCCGAGGATAAGAGCTGCACATATTGCATTAACGGGAACTCCTGTTCCCTCGTCATGGTTACCGATGGCAGTTACTATGGCAGCAACATCGTCTGACGGCATATCCAGTCCCAGCAGAATACGGAAAGCCATTACTGCACCACTCTGACTATGCTCCTGTCTGTTCACAAGATTTCCGATGTCATGTAAATAGGAAGCAATTCTTGCAAGTTCAACATTGTGCTTACTGTAACCGAGTGTAGTCAGAATATACTCCGCGGTGCGAGCAACTTTTCCCACATGAGCAAAACTGTGCTCGGTAAACCCAAGAGCTTCAAGAGATTTATCTGCATGTTTAATGTAATTTTTAATATCTTCATTCTTAATTATTTCGTTATATGTCATATTAAAACATCTCCTTTCGGGAATAATCCAGCTTCATCATATTTCTGCAATTATAAAGCTTATACCGTTCATTATAACATTATCCTTGTCCACCTCTGTGTTCTGACTAATCAATACTTTCCCAAGCTTATTTTCAGATTTATATACTTTTTTGTATTTTGAGGGATTGATTGCAACAAGAAGCTTTTTATCGTCTTCGGTGCGTTCAAATACAAAAGGATAATCTGCCAAAATCACTTTAAAATCACCCGTTGCATGAAACACAGGCATCGACTTATGTAGGTTTATGAGCTTCTTCACAAAAGCTAGCAGCGAATTTTCATCATTTATCTGTTTTTCTACAGTAGGAGCATTCTCTCTTGAATCCGTTGGCAAATATGGATTATCACTTTCTGAAAACCCGTGATTTTTACTACCATCCCACTGCATAGGAGTCCTTGCCCCTGTGCGATTATACCCTCCTTCCTTTGAGGGAAGACCCTCTATATAGTCCATGCCGATTTCATCCCCGTAATAAACAAACGGAACTCCGGGCATAGTAAATAAAAACACCATTGCAGCTTTTATTTCGTCAGTTGTGCGTTTGTATGCTAGCCTCGGAATATCGTGATTTCCTGTAATCATGCCGATAAAGCCTTTCCCTTTTGTGTTTTCAAGATCATATAAAAAGCGTTTCAGATAATCATTTATATTTCCTTTTCCTTCTTTATTAAAATAGCTATCACCTAAAAACAATCTTGTTGTATTTCTTCCTTTTTCGTGACGGAACAACGATGTGTACGCAGGAATTCCAGAATGAAGCAAAAAATCAAGGTGAAACCCCGAATTTACCGCATCTGTCGGGAACCCCCACTCTGCAATAAGAAGGCAGTCGGACTTTTTTCTTTCTATATGACTCCGGATTTCATTCCAGAAATCCTTTGTATAGCTTCCGTCAGTATCTTCCTTTATAAGAGACGCTGCCATATCCACACGAAACGCATCTGTACCCAAATCAATCCAGAAATCTATGATTTTCTTAAGTTCTTCTTTGGTAGCAACACAATCTGGATGCGACACCGGGAGCTGCCAGGGCTTTTGGGGGTCGGGATGTGCATAGCCGTAATTAAGTGCAGGCTGACTCCAGAAAAAATTCGCAATATAGTTACCGTTTCTTTCGCTGTAACCTTTTATTCCTTCCTCATTGTCAAAAGTGTCATCTGTCCATATATATCTGTTTGTATATTCATTTTCTTTGCACTTCGCCGATGCTTTAAACCAGGGGTGATCAATCGAGGTATGTCCTGCCACGAGGTCAAAAATGACTTTCATTCCACGAAAATGAGCTGCATCACATAGTGCTTTGTAATCTGCATTTGTTCCGTAACGCGGATCTACAGAATAAAAGTCCGTTATGTCATAACCTGCATCTCTGAAAGAACTAGTATTTATAGGATTGAGCCATATTGCTGTAAATCCCAAATCTGCAATATAATCAAGTTTGTCTGTAATTCCCTTTAAATCTCCTATTCCATCACCGTTGGAATCATTAAAGGACTGAGGATATATTTCGTATACTACAGCATCATTTAACCAATTTTTCATAACAATCAACCCTTTCTTTCGTTATTATAACACCAAAAAGTGCGGCAAGCAAACTTAAATTAAAATTTTCAAAAAAAACCTTGACAGTTCTGTTAATTATGTTATAATTAGTTTGTTACTTTATGCAGAACTTGTTACGCAGGTCCTGCGAGGGGAGGGTATGAAATGTCAGAGATCAGAGTTAAAGATAATGAATCTTTAGATAGCGCCCTGAGGAGATTTAAGCGTTCTTGTGCTAAAGCAGGCGTATTGTCCGAGGTTAGAAAAAGAGAACATTATGAAAAACCCAGCGTAAAGCGTAAAAAGAAGTCTGAAGCTGCTAGAAAAAGAAAATTTAAGTAATTTTGTTTAAGACTAACCCACGTACTTATAGTATGTGGGTTATGTTTTTACTCTTCTGGATGTTAAAATTGCCCGGATCATCCGTTGGCGAATATTTTTATAGAAATAGCATTCGCATTTAATCGTTACTATATAGTTTAAGGAGTAATTTCCTATGCATATAAGAAAGCTACTTGACGACGAATTTGAAGAAGTGATAAACTTAATATATGAAACCGTACACCACGCATGTAAAGACGACTATACAGAAAGGGAGCTTTTTGCGTGGGCGCCCGATAATTTTGACAGAATTAAATTTCAAAAGGCATTGGACGGGTGCTATAACACCGTTATGGTTGATAAAAACGGTATTGTCGGATTTTTAAGTATGGAGAAAGACGGTTACCTTAACCGCCTGTACACCCATAAAGAGCATATTGGCAAAGGAATTGCAACTGCACTTCTTGAAAACGCTCAAAATTGGGCGAAAAGAAACGGTATAACAGAAATAAGACTCGATTCAAGCAAGACTGCAGAAATTTTTTATCTCAAAAGCGGTTTCACCGAATGTGGTGTGTCAGTACTTGCTCACAACGGTGTGATTTTTAAAAACAAAACAATGCACAAATACTTATAAAAGGAGCACTGCTTTATGGTAAAGCTTGGTAACGATTGGGACTTTAAGATAGGAAAAGAGTTTGAAAAAGAATATTATCTCAAACTTCGTCGGTTTTTGAAAGAAGAATATGCAAACGGTGCTGTATATCCGGATATGTATGATTTATTTTCTGCATTGAAAGAAACGCCTTATTCAAAAGTAAAGGTAGTAATTCTTGGTCAGGACCCATACCATGAGGTTGGGCAGGCACATGGTATGGCGTTTTCCGTAAAGCCGGGAGTGCAGATTCCACCGTCACTTCTCAATATGTACAAGGAGTTAAAAGACGAACTCGGCTGTACTATTCCAAACAATGGTTACCTTTTGAGTTGGGCACAGCAGGGGGTGCTTCTTCTAAACACTGTTCTCACAGTTCGCGACGGAGAGGCAAACAGCCATCATGGAAAAGGATGGGAAATCTTTACTGATGAGATTATCCGTCAGCTTAACTTACGAAAAGACCCTGTGGTTTTCCTTTTGTGGGGTAATAACGCAAGAAAGAAAAAAGAGCTTATCACAAACCCGAATCATTACGTTCTTGAGGCGGCACATCCAAGCCCCCTTTCGGCATCAAGAGGGTTTATGGGATGCGGACATTTTAAAAAGGCTAATGAAATATTGATATCACACTTGAAATCTCCCATTGACTGGCAGATAAAAGATATTTAAGGTTTTCAATAAAACGGTTTATTTTACAATCAATTACTATTCTTAATTATTGACTTATCACTGCATTTATTATATAATGTATATATAAAACTGAAAGGGGGATTTTTCTTGGATAACAGAGTCGCAGTTATCAGTATTATTGTTGAAAATACCGAAAAAATCAATGAGCTGAATGAACTTTTGCACAATTACGGTGAATATGTCATCGGCAGGATGGGTATTCCCTACCGCGAAAAGGATATAAACATAATTTGCATAGCTATTGACGCACCGCAAGATAAAATCAATTCCCTCACAGGTGCACTTGGTAAGCTCGAGGGCATTTCCGCCAAGGCTGCTTACTCAAAGCAGGTTTAAAAAATTTCATAAAAAAATTGCCCCCCTGACTCCAAAACTGTGTTAAGGAGAAAGATGAGGTTATGTTGCTTGATTATTCATTAAGCCGCACACCTATTTTCAGGGAGTGCGGCTTTAATTTTTCAGAAAGGATGACTGATTATGGCAAAATACAATCCTAAATCATTGAAGGCAGAGGAGTTTATAAGCGATGAGGAAATACGCGCTACTCTCGCTTATGCAGAAGAGAATAAGAATAATATTGAGCTGATTGATTCAATTCTTGACAAAGCCCGTCCCCGCAGAGATGGTGACAGCACCTTCTGTGCAGGGCTTAACCATCGCGAAGCGTCAGTGCTTCTTGCTTGTGAAATTCCTGAAAAAATTCAAGAAATGTACGACCTCGCAGAAGAAATTAAAAAAGCATTTTACGGCAACAGAATCGTTATGTTCGCACCACTTTATCTGTCAAACTACTGTGTAAACGGGTGCGTATACTGTCCGTATCATCATCAGAACAAGCACATTGCCAGAAAAAAGCTGACTCAGGAAGAGGTAAAGAATGAGGTTATTGCACTTCAGGATATGGGACATAAACGACTAGCTATTGAATCAGGGGAAGACCCGGTGAATAACCCTATTGAATATATTCTTGAATGCATAAATACAATTTATTCCATTAAGCACAAAAACGGTGCTATCAGACGCGTTAATGTAAACATTGCCGCTACCACTGTCGAAAACTATCGCAAGCTTAAGGATGCAGGTATCGGCACATACATTCTGTTCCAGGAGACATACCATAAGGAAAGTTACCTCAA
Source organism: Clostridia bacterium (assembly GCA_045604905.1). GTDB lineage: Bacteria > Bacillota > Clostridia > UMGS1883 > UMGS1883 > UMGS1883. Next base: position 179,465 of record JAZUOX010000049.1, on the reverse strand, counting down.
GCTCCATCCCACAGGCCCCAAGCATAACTACGAATATCATACAGAGGCAATGGACAGAGCTATGGAGGGTGGTATCGATGATGTAGGTCTTGGTGTGCTCTTCGGTCTTGAGCTTTACAAGTACGAATTTGCAGGACTTCTGATGCACGCAGAGCACCTTGAAGCAGTTCACGGTGTTGGACCTCATACAATCAGTGTTCCAAGAATCAAGCGTGCTGACGATATTGACCCCAATGTATTCGATAACGGCATTGATGACGACACTTTTGCAAAGATTTGTGCCCTCATAAGAATTTCCACTCCATACACAGGTATGATTATCTCAACCCGTGAAAGTCAGGCAGTCCGCGAAAAGGTTATCCGCCTTGGAGTATCGCAGATAAGCGGTGCTTCAAGAACTTCTGTCGGCGGTTATACAGAAGAGGAACGACCTCACGACTCAGAACAGTTTGATGTGTCTGACACAAGAACTCTTGACGAAGTCGTTAAGTGGCTTATGGAGCTCGGTTATATTCCTTCTTTCTGCACAGCATGTTATAGAGAGGGCAGAACGGGTGACCGCTTTATGTCTCTTTGTAAATCGGGACAGATACAGAACTGCTGTCATCCCAATGCATTGATGACTCTTAAGGAATTTCTTATGGATTACGCTTCAGAAGATACAAAGAAAATTGGAGAGGCGCTTATTCAGGCAGAGTTTGAAAACATTCCCAAAGAGAGAGTCAGACAAATTTGCAAAGAAAATATTGAAAAAATACAGAACGGAATCCGGGATTTCAGATTCTGATAGAGGCAGGGTGTCGATAAACCTATCGACACGCTGGCAGACATCCAAAAAGGAAGGGAAATTCATCGAACACGAACTCGTCGGCGTATGTGGATACGATAGAGGGCGTGTTCGGTGAAAACAAGCAGAAATGGCTACAAACTGCAGTTTGTAGCCATTTTATTAAACACTAGTTGCTTGATAACACCTCATCAGCCACCTGACGGTGACAGCTTCCCCTCAAGGGGAAGCCTTTACTTTCATTCTCTGCTTGTGGTTGACCGACTTTTTCGACAGTCTGAAAGAGACACAGATGTGTCTCTTTTTTATTATGTTCTCTTAAACTGGAAAATGAAAGGCGGCATCCCCGGTAAACCTATAATAGCCTGACCAATTCTGAGTCTGGCTATATCCCAGTCTTCAACTACATTTGCATCACGCACATTTTCCACTATACCTCTGCCTTGCACCGAAGCCATATAAATTTCTTTTTTGCGGTTAACTCCGTGAAGTTCTTTGATGTACTCCTTTGACTTTCCGTCATTCACACGGAAACACACAGAAGTCAAAAATCCTGAGAGCAGACTTCTGGCACGGTTTTCTCCGTAATTTTCATAAACCTGGTCAATATTCTGAATACCTATCATAAATTTAACACCGAGGCTTCGTCCAAAGTTTACCGCATCATCTACATGCTGCAGATTTGGAATAAGACTGAATTCGTCAGTTATAAAGTACACATTTCCCTCGCTCTTCTTTCGACAGAGAGCTTCTTTTATAGCAAGGTCAAAAAGCAGGCTATAAATAGGCGAAAGCATGTTGCCAATACCTAGGTCATACTCTATAAACACACAGCGACCGCCTTTGTTGCGTACAATATTACGCATAGATAATGTACCATTTTTTTTGAAATTACCAAGAAAAATTTCACGGGAAAGCTGTTGTAATTCTGAAATAACACCTTGTGTCTGTGGCGATTTATCGTCAAATATATAGCTGACCATTGCTTTCAGATCTTCGTGTTGCTTCAGCATTTCTCGGATTTCAGCTGTTGGCGATCCATCAAGGAAAGCTCGAAGAGACTCATTTGTTGCCTCTAGTTCAGGATGACGGCTGAAATGGGTCAGAATGGCAGAAAACAAGTCCTTTGCCGCATTTGGGAAAAACGGCTGATTTGTTTTTTCGAGTTTCTGATGGAAGAGAGATTTCGCAATTTCCACGATATTTTCTTCCATGTGGTCATCCTTTTCGATTTCGTTGAAAATATTCCAGTAATCAATTCCCATAGGGCCTGTTGCAGTGTTATCGTTGCTGATTACAATGTCACCCGGTCTGTAAAAAGTACTGTAAAAGTCACCTTTTGTGTCAAATATAATCATTACATCTTCGCCTGTCATTGTTCTTCGCAGTTGAGAAATAATCTGATTAAAGGTATTTGTCTTACCGGTACCGATACCGCCAAGTAGGACCATATGTCTACTGAGCAAATTAGCATCTATCGGCACATATGTATCTCTCCCGTCCTTGTCTGTGCCAATAAACGCACATTGCGGATTTTGTGTGGGATATATTATCGGATTTTCCTGCAAAACATTTCCGTCAAACACTTCTACTTTTTTCATATAGACCTCCTTTAATACCCGTATCCGTAGTCGTAACCTTCATCTTCACCGGAGTCAGGCTCTTCCGCTTCAGGCTGTTCTTCTTCCGGAGAGTCTTCACCTTCTTCAGGATTCTCCTCTTCGGGATTGTCTTCACCTTCTTCAGGTTGCTCTTCCTCGGGGTTGTCCTCGCCTTCTTCAGGTTGCTCTTCTTCCGGGGTATCTTCACCTTCTTCAGGTTGCTCTTCTTCCGGGGTATCTTCACCCTCTTCAGGTTGCTCTTCTTCGGGGTTATCTTCACCTTCTTCAGGCTGTTCTTCTTCCGGAGAGTCTTCACCTTCTTCAGGCTGTTCTTCCCCGGGGTTATCTTCACCCTCCTCAGGTTGCTCTTCCTCGGGGTTGTCCTCTCCTTCTTCAGGATTCTCCTCTTCGGGGTTATCCTCGCCCTCCTCAGGATTCTCTTCCTCGGGATTGTCTTCACCCTCTTCAGGATTCTCCTCTTCAGGGTTATCTTCACCTTCTCCAGGTTGCTCTTCTTCGGGGTTATCTTCACCCTCCTCAGGTTGCTCTTCCTCGGGGTTATCTTCACCTTCTTCAGGCTGTTCTTCTTCCGGAGAGTCTTCACCTTCTTCAGGCTGTTCCTCTTCGGGGTTTTCTTCACCTTCTTCAGGCTGTTCTTCTTCCGGAGAGTCTTCACCTTCTTCAGGCTGTTCCTCTTCGGGATTGTCTTCACCTTCTTCAGGCTGTTCTTCTTCCGGGGTATCAGGTTGCTCTTCCTCGGGGTTGTCCTCGCCTTCTTCAGGCTGCTCTTCTTCGGGGTTATCTTCACCTTCTTCAGGTTGCTCTTCTTCCGGGGTATCTTCACCTTCTTCAGGCTGCTCTTCTTCCGGGGTATCTTCTCCTTCTTCAGGCTGTTCTTCTTCCGGAGAGTCTTCACCCTCCTCAGGTTGCTCTTCCTCAGGGTTGTCTTCACCTTCTTCAGGTTGCTCTTCTTCCGGGGTATCTTCACCCTCCTCAGGTTGCTTATCTTCGGGGATATCTTTACCGGAGATAGAGGACTCCTCTTTATCGTAATTCTTTTCGCTATCTTCTAAACCACTATGATCTAAAGTTTCAATTCCCTTTTGTTCGTGAGTATACGGATCAATACTGGTAATGCTGTTTACATGCGGGTTGTTTTTAAGAACTTCGTGTTCCGTTGTATTATAAATACATGGCCATTCACTTTCAGGTATTATTTTCTCACTACCGTCCGATCTATCAATGATCCTTCTGCCATCTGACCCCTCAATTACATAAATATCTCCAGATGCTTGTTCTGCAAACGATTTTGAGCAATCATTCCAAAATTGAGCATCTTCTTCCTGCGTTGTTCCGTATCTAATATCACCATTTTGTCCGAACTTTACGCCGGCTTTCTCCAGTTCATCTCTATGTTCCAGCATACACATTTCTATTGTTTTACCACCATTTTGTGTTGCTATTTCCTTCGAATTAATTTCTCCGCCAACTCCATTAGTTCGTCCGTGCCAAAAATATGCTTCATTAGGATTAGTTTTAAAACAATGACTATGCGCTTTAATATCAAAAAACATTATCTCTCACCTGTTTTTATAAATATATTAAATATCCTTGTTCTTTTGACTTTTCTATAACATAAGTAATAACCTTTTTCTTTTCTTCTTCATCTTTAATAGGAATCTCAATGTTCTGACCGGGATTAGTTTCATCCGGAACTGACCAATAAGCACGCACAGGATTACAAATCCAAAAGTCTTTATTATAACCATTACCCTCTCCTGGTATTTTTAATTCCTTTCCGGAATATTCCCCATCTTCTTCACCAAATGTAATCCAACACATTCCACGACCTACTATTATGTTCATAATCAAACTCCTCCTAAATTAAATTTGCCGGACAGAGGGATACACTCTGTCCGGCATTTAAAGTTCTGGCTAATATTTTACGCTTTCCACTTTTCGATACCGAAGTCACCGAGTTTCTGTATATCGATAATCATTGCATTAATTTCTCTTATACAACGCTCTGCATCTTTCGCAGGAATTATTTCGGTATAACCTGTATGTTCTTCCTCTACTTTGTTCATGAAGCTGATCAGCTTCTTGCGACGAATATTTATAGCATCGCTTGATGCCTTTGCTTTAACACTCAGAACAAGGTTAGGTCTTACTACATTGTAAATCAAGCAAAGTAAGCTTGCCAGAAGCGGAATAATTCCCAGGAATATGAAAAATCCGCCGAAAAACGCTGCACCGTAGTTCATAGAAGCAAGCGCACTACCATACACAAATAAAGGCATATATGAACCACTGAGACAAAGGATTTTCAAAAGCCATTTTTTCTTTAATAATGCAAAAGGAACACAACCTGCCGCGCCAAGTAAGAACGCTAAAAATGACATAAATCCAATTGAGCCGCGTCCAAGCAAGGATATTACACCTACAGAAAACATACCGCCGACTATTGACGCAAGGATGCTGAGAATCAGATCCATACCGCTGAAAACATATTCTCTGCGTGCTTCGATACCTGCAAGTTCATCTATTGCAAACTCATGCTGAAGAGTAGTTCTTCCGGCAAAGCAACGGCCGGGAGCTCTGAAAATAACACGTTTGTTTGTAACCTGAATTCTTCCCTTTGCTTTTGCATAGGGAATTCCTAACACGCGGTTTCTCAATTCTGCAATATGGTACTGTTTTACCGGTACTTCACCCTCGTTGGCATTTACACAGTCGGGGATGATTTTTTTGCCGGTTTCGTAAGCATTTCCTTTATTTAACTCCTCATCACCGATACCCATTCTGTTTTTGATAACCTCGAAAAAACCTCTGGATTCATTATTGGTATTTCTCTGTCCCTGTTGTGGATAACTCTGATATGCGTTCGGACGACCGGTATTATTCATATTATTTGCAGCAGTGCAATTACAAACCTCGCCCGGAGCAAGAAATCTTCCGCATTGATCACAAAACATTGTTATTCCTCCCTTTAACTTTTGAACATTTTCAGTTTTAAACGGCTTTAAACTCCGTTTTTTCATCGTTTCAATTGTATCATTATGTACTTTAAAAATCAACATTTTTTTACAAAAAATGCAAGTTTATTACAAAGGAGAAGCCTGCAATGCAGGCTCCTCCTTTTGCTGAATGATTTTATCAATACTTTGTCCAGTCTTTATTGCTGCGAAGTGATGTCCATTTCTCGTAGATGTGATTTTTCATCTCGTAGTTATGGCTGTTTGTAGCTTCCTGAATAGGAAGATAATACCAAGCAGTTTTATCGCTGTTGTCAGGCCATACTACCATATCTTCAAGCAAATCGCCTTCGTTTTCAGGAATACGGTTGAGGACTCTGTTAATCATTGTAACAGCCTCTGCACGGGTGATGTATCTGTCGGGTCTGAAGGTTCCGTCTTCGTAACCCTTAATCCAGCCGTGTGCCGCTGCCTCGTGGATTTCATCCTCTGCCCAGTGTCCGCTGACATCTGAGAAATTATCAACTATTTCGTATTCTGAAAAATCAAATCTTGCACAGATTGCCGCAAACTCAGCACGGGTAATATTTGCATTGGGGTCAAATACTTCTGCGTTTCTTCCCTTAACTATGCCGAGCTTCGCCATTGTTGAAACTTCACCGTTAAACCAATCTTCGCTATAAACATCACCGAAGCTGTTTGCGCTTGAAAGGTTAGCTTCTCTTGTGCTTTCTTCGAGAAGTCTGAAGAATATTGCCGTTACCTCTGCGCGGCTGATGTTTTCATTGGGCATTACATTACCGTCGGGGTAACCTACAACATATGCAAAGTGGTCTGTACCGTTAAGTCCTTCGGGAGTTTCGTGACCGCTGCCTGCAGCTCCGTTGTCTTCTACCCAAGCAGCATATACTGTAATGTCTTTTGTCATTTTAACTTTTTCTGTGCCGTCTGTCAGGGCTTCGTCAAGATACCAGCCCTCGAAGATATATCCTTCTTTTTCAGGCTTCTTTGTAAGCTTGACTTCTTTGCCTGCATCATACTTTTCACTTGCAATTTCACTTCCACCGTTCGTCTCATAGGTAAGTGTGTATTTTTTGGTGGTTGTTCCGCCACCGCCACCGCTGGACTTTTTGGTGTAGCTGTAGGTATATACTACTGCTTCTTCTCCGCTTACCGTAGCGGGAAGCTCAACATCCCATTTACCACCCTTGTAACCACTGTTTGCAGTCATATTTTTGGGGATGATATCTGTTATGTCTGCAGTACCGTCTACGCTGTACTTATTACCTGTTGTAAGAAGGTCAACAACATATACCTTGTCTTCTGCAGTACCGTCTTCCCACTTACCGTTTACAATCTTAAATGTAATCTTCTTCTGATATTTATCTGCAATATCATCGGGAGTTTCACCGGGGTCGGGATCTCCACCGATTTCGTCCTTATCCCACTGAGCCGTATATACTGCAACTATATCGTCACCGTGTGCAGTCTTCTGCTCATCAGTAGGCTCACTCTTAACCCAGCCTGAGAATACGTGCTCATCACGGTCTGCATCACCGAGAGAAATGTTTTCCGTAAGCTCGATTTCGTGAGGATCTGTATGGTCTGTACCATCATAATTCCATACACCACCGTTGGGGTCAACAAGGATATTTTCCTGATCGTTATACTCATCTACTTCTGTAGTTGGAGTCGGCTCATCGGGATCATGCTTGGGATATTCAACGTCGGGTTTCTTATGGAATACGTAGGTGAATGTTTCAGGATGAATACCGCTTACAATACCATTTGCCGGTGGCTGTGGCGCTGTCCAGCCCTTGCCGTCTTCTTCGTGAGTTGCATCAGGAAGGAAATTTGCGCTGTCGGGAACATTGATTGTAGCTGTTCCGTCAACTGCGTAGTTCCCTTCTGCGTCACGGAGGGTTACTACTTCAACGATGTCAGCACTGTTTGTGCCGTCCCATGTTCCACCCTTAATCTTATAGGTAACTATCTTCTGATACTTATCGGGAATACCATCAGGAGTAACTTCGGGATCAGGGTTTCCTCCGATTTCGTCAACTTCCCAGTTAGCTTTAAGAGTAATGCTACTTACATCATGATTTCCTGCAAGTGATGCATAGGTGTTATTGTTTGTTGCAACTTTTTCACCGTATGTCCAACCAGTAAGTACATATCCGTCTTTTACTGCTGTGCCCTGAGGAAGAAGGTTTCTTTCTCCATAGCCAACTGTCTTGTCTGGAACTGTTTCTGCCCCTGCAATGTTACCGCCGTTAAGGTCATATTTTACTGTGTATGTTCTTGTTTCATACTGTGCAACAAGAGTTATTTCCTTAACAGTTTTGTCTTCTGCAAGACTACCGTAAGCATCTGAAATTTTAACGGCTCTGCCTTCATATTCCCATCCTATGAATGTAGAAGCTGTTTTTTCGGGAATCTTTGTTATGTCGTACAGATGATTGTCTTCCCATTTAACTGTTTTGGGACTAAGCTCTCCACCGTCAACAAGTCCGCCATTAAGGTCATACTTTACTGTGTAGCTGTTCTTAATGTTTGTGAAGACTGCTTTTTCTACTTCATCTTCACTGCTGTAAAGAGTATAGTTGCCTGCATCGTACTTAAAGTCATAAATTACTGAATCGTAATGCCAATCTCCGGCATCTCCGCCAACTTCACGTATTCTGATAATCTCCCCTGCTGTAAACTGATCATTCATTCTGTCCGTAAGGGTGATTGTCATATCAGCTTCTCCGCTGCCGTCGATTGTAATATGACCTACAAGATGCTCATGGATATATGCTTCAAATGTGAATGTTTCTGCGGTTGATTCATCTGTTACTTTTTCAACCTTCACTGTTTCTCCAAGCACAACATTGGGATTCTTTTCCCAGAATGCGTGAAGAGTAACATCTTTTGCAGGAACTTTTGCCTCTGTTACATTAATTACGTTGTAGAATACACTTCCGTTATAATCATTGTACCAGTCACTTAATGTGTAGTTATCTGCGCCTATAACATCTTCACTTCCTGCTGCGTGAGGTGCAGAGGGAAGATCTGCATCAAATTCAACATATACCGGTGTGCTTGTTTCGTAATCGTCATATACGAATACATCGCTTTCATATCCGCGGATATATTCTTTGAAAACAACCTGGTAATAACGCTTCTTCGATGTAACGGAAACTTCATTATCTTTTGTTCTGGGAAGCTGTATTGAACCGTAAGTTGCTGCTGTATATGTACTTCCGTCTGATGCATATGCAGTTTCCTTACTTGAAATTGTAATGCCTGCATCTTCCATCTCTTCTATGCTGTGATATGTTGTTCCGTTAATTGTAACTGTGTCAATTTCGTATCCGTGATATGTACCGAAGGATACGTTTATTGTTTCTGTGTCGTGATGTGTGTAGGTTCTTTCAGGAGTGATTTCTGAACCTTCATCATGGCTTGTTGTAAGGTTATAAGTGACAGGTCTTGTTTCAACTACAACTGCCACTCCGTGCTGTACATTCGTGAATGTAAAAGCGTAGTTGTCACCGTCAAGATAAGAAGATGCATTATCAATACCCTCTTCAATGTCATAAATAACATCGCTTGACATTTCGCCTTCGTGGTTATTAGTATCAATTCTTATTTTCTTGAACTCATAACCGCTGTTTACAGAGAATACCATGGTTTTTGAATCGTTACCTGCTGCAACGTGTTCAACGTATGTGTAGCCGTGGTCTGTACCGTCTACAGAAACACTGCCACCTTCGTCAATTTCTCCGCCTACGATGTGAACATCGGGAGCGATTGCACCAATGCTGAGAAGTGCGAAAACTTCTCTTGAAATATCTTCGTCCGGATTAACGCTTTCAAGAGTACACTGAAGTGCATAGATTTTCACGTCAACACCGTCTGCATCAAGAATAACGCTTTCCTTACCGCTTTCAATATTCCAGTTTGCGATATCTGTAATGTCAACCTCTTCCCCTGCACCGACTGTCAGTGTTGCGATAAGCTCGTCATCACTTCTGTCACCGGGAGTTTCTTTTGTATCAAAAAGCTTGTATGTCATATCCACACCGGCATTATTTCTGCCGTTGGGAACCTTGGGAAGCATATTGTCAAGGATTTCGCCCATTACGGTTGCATCCTCAAAGCTGAATTCTTTAGTTCTTTCGGTTACACCGTCAAGATGATACCATTTTTCTGTTGCTACCATGCTGTAATTTATTTCAAGCTCTGTGTGTGCGCCCTCTGCCGTTATCTGCGGAGCGTTATCACCTTCAACTGCAAAAATACCAGCATCCACATTTGTCGGAAGATATCCGCCAAAATTATCGCTTGCTTCATTCTCTATAATGGGAATGTATATAACAAGTTTTCTTCCGTAGTCACCGCTGCCGGGAACTTTTTCTGTATCTGTCACGCAGTGATAAGGGAAGTTAAAGCCTTTAACAGAAACTGTCTTACCATCTGCGCTTACAGTTACTGTTGCCGCACCGAAGGTTTTTTCTTCATCAGCCCATCCGCTTGCTGTTTTGTCAACCGTGTATGTTGTTATCTGAGCCGGATCATAATTTCCATCTTTTATTGAAGGAAGTCTGAAATATTCGCTGATTTCATCAGTTACAACAGACTGCTCTGTAAGAACGGTATCCGTTGCAATTGTGTACTTGATTTCTTCGAGAAGAGCTGTAATCTGTGCAGAGTTACCTGCCGCTACGTAGTAGGATTCTGCCGCTGCGTCACCGAGTGAAGTGTAGGATGTTGCATCGGGGTAGTTACTTGATACAGCCTTCATAAAGCTTTCCGCATCACCTGTGGGTGTTCCGATATAGAGAGAGTAAACGTGAGCGTTGTTATCTTTCATTGTCTTTGCATAATCTATTGCAGTATTTGCAACAGTTGCATTAAATTCGCTCTGTGTTGTGGGAACACCGTCCGTTATGAAAACAATAATTAAATCTCTGTCATCATAAGTACCTGCGGGCTGCTCTTCAATGATTCTTTCTGCCATTTCAAAGCCCAGGTCTGCACGGGTAGCACCGTTACCGTCAAGGCTATTCACTGCATTTGTTATAGCACCGCCTGATGCAACCGCACTGTCTGTACAGTTTATGAAAGCATCTCTGTAATCGGGATATGATGCTATGGTACGGTTATAAACCGAAATTTCAGAAACATTAACCTGTGTTCTGTCAAATGCATCACCATAGTACCATCCATCATCATACCAGAAATAATTATTAAGGTAGTAAATCTGTGTGTAACTGTTTCCTGACCTTATATAATAGTCACTATCTGTATCTAATGAATTGCCGTCTACTTCATCGTAACGGTATTCAATATTGTTTTCAATCTGACTTTTCGATTTTCCTACTGTCAGAATTTCAGTATTAGAATCTTCTGAAGCAAAGCCTGCGATTGCCATACGGTATCTATCATCGTTTGCTGTGTTAAGGTCTGCAACTTCTTCTGCGAAAACCTGCACCGCTTCTTTCATTATAGCAAGCTTGGACTTTGATTGGGTGTCAGATACTGCGATACTGTCATCCATTGATCCTGACTGGTCAAGCACCAGAATAATATCGGTAGGTCTGCCACCGCTTGTAGCACTTACCGTACCTTTAACATACGCTTCCAGCTTGATTTTTGCAGGCTGACCGTTTCCTGCAGGAATAAGTTCTTTTGTAAATACAACGGTATCTTCTGCCCCTGCCGCAATTACGGGTAGCAGCGAAACAACCATTACTATTGCAAGAACTACTGCCAGCATCTTTTTGAGTTTCATAAAATCATTCCTTTCAAAATATATGATAATTAAAAATTATTTTCCTTTGTTTGTTCCTTATTGACTTTAGGCATCTTTTTCAACTTTGTTATCCGGGCTTGTACATAATCCAAAAAGCTCTTCGCCTTTCTTATAATATATGCACTCCCCACAGCAGGCATCACTGCTTTCTCCTATAAAGAACCTGCAACAATCCTGCATTGCCGTTACAATCGGGATGCCTTCATCATCATAAGCAGGTTCTTTAATAAAATCAGGATAAATAACATCCAGAACATTGTTACTGCGGTCTATTTCTTCATAATATCCATAGTACAGATCAAACGTTTTTCCTGAAACTGTCACTGTCTTATAAAGCATCCCCTCTTTCGGGGTAAATTCTTCCGAGATAAATTTTCTGTACATATAATCTCCTTTCTGTCATAGGGCAAAAAGAGAATCTGCCATACGCTAACCGTGATTTACTATGGTTAAAGTATAGCAGATTGTTTTTTTCTGCGGTATTACCTAAAACAATTTTTTCAGGTTTTTTTAAAAATTAAAATATATCTTTTTTCAGTATGTTGCGGACCAAAAAATTGTCCGTTTTCTCTATTTTACAGATATGCTGCAAACTCACTTCTGGATGCACCGGTTTTTTCGCTGACAATTCTTATAGCCTGTTTTACGACAGACAGCGAAATTCCAAGCTTTTCCGCAATCTGTGCATTACTCATTCCGAAAGCTGCAAGCTTTGCTACCTCTCGCTGACTTCTTGAAAGAGTAGTGACAATCTGTCTGCCTCTCACTGCACCGCTCAGTGACGACCAACCGTTATTATACGTATTATAAAGACGGTTTACAGCATCCCATGCATCTTTATCCATTAAGCTGAGGCGGTTTTCAAGAAGCCGCCCGATATTACGGCAATATTCCGCCAATAGTCCGTATAGCTTATCCGGAAGCGCAAGTGCGATAGCATGGTCAAGATGGCGTATTGCCTGAGCGTCATTTCCGCTGTTATGATAAATTACGGCACAAGTCATCCTCAGATATATTTCCGCAATGACTGAAGAAGCCGCCATTGCCTGACAAATCATCGGCTCAATAGTATACGGAAGAATTGACAAAACATATTTTCCCTGCACTCCCTCTACCGTTACCTGTTTTGTGGCAACAGCATAACCTGCAGCATATAAATACTTTGCATAGAAAACGCAGGCAGCAGGAAAAGAGTCTTTATGAAGGGGCTCGAAACATCCGATTTTAAACCAGTCCGGAAAATCTTCAGCGTGATAAAGCATACTGTCAACCGATGCAATGGATAGCGCCACGATTTCACGCTCCTGCTCTGTTCTGCACGGAGCTTCAGCTATATGAATTTTCGCACGCCTCCACAATGAAAGGTCACCGTGCCATATAGCACAAAGAGCAAGAAGCACTCCGGCACTCAATGTGCCGTAAAAGTCAAATTGATTATTTAAAAGATAATTTGCCCGCGCATAAACCTGGTCAATTTCACCTCTGGAATAGGCAATTTCTGCCTCAAAGATTACTTTTGCAAGATGATTATCAGAAAGCTTATCTATACATTCCTCCGCCATGCCGGGTTTATAGTAAAGATCTGACATATAAAGAAACGGAGTGTTTTTTGGGAATGGCAGATTTTCAGCTGCATCCTCATTCCGACTTTCCTTTGTTCTGCCGTCAATGGGTTTCTGTGCGTCTTTGGGAATCATCCACGCCCGTCCAAAGCGTACTGCACCGTCAATCTTACCGTCCAGGCAGAGTTTTTGTATTCTGCGAGGGGATATCCCCCATTTTTTGGAAACTTCATCTATTTTCAGATAGTCCATAATATGCACCTCTCTGCTTTTATTCGCTTATGCGCACAATGCATTATTCGTTTATCCGAACAAAATAATATACGGATAAACGAACTATGTATTATTCGTTTACCCGTATTATATACCTTTTGGTTTAATTTGTCAAATTGAAAGTTGTTTGCGTTTTTAACCAATACGGCAAATTTAAAACGCACTACTCCGAAAGGGATGTTAAATTCCAATAGGTTTATCTGTGTACATCTCTTCTATATATTCCGGAACTTCGTCAATATCAAGATACGGTACAACAACGGAAAGCACCTGGTTTGTAAAAGCTTCCGTTCCTGTTTTTGTGTAGTAATGCACCGGGTCAGAATGTGCCTCCTTGGGAAGCGTGGTTGACACGGCATATAAATCATTGACTTCAAACCCGTATTTTTTAACGACTTCAACCGCTGCTTTGTTGTAAGCTTCGATTTCTTCATTATAACGCTTGAAGTCCTTGCCCATTTCCTCCGAAAGCACACTTGTGCTGGTTGCAAAAACAACCTTCGCATTGGGACAGAATTTTCTGATTCTTACGCAGATGCGGTCTATGTAATACGCATACACGTCAATGGGGGTATGAGGCTCTTCTTCAAAAAGGCGAAGGCAGTCCCAAAGACCTGTGTTCCAGTGAATTACATCCATATCATCTGTTCCTGCCTGTGCAAGATACTCATGAAAATAGCGAAGCACATACGATGCAAAACGGCAATTTTCCTTGGGGAAAAAGACGTTTGCCTTTCCTTCAAGTGTTTTCTTTACGGATTTATCGTAACCGAGACGAATTGAGTCACCGATTAAAAGTAAGTTTTTCATATCAGACACCTCCAAAAGCATTTTAACAAAAAACAAAAGTTAATGCAATATTTATTTCTATTATCTTACTTGACAATTTCAATTCTTGTAGTGTAATATAACAAAAAAGATAAGAGGTGATTTTTATGACAGAAAGAGAAAAAGCGGAGGCAGGATACCTTTACCGTCCATCCGATGATATGGTAGAGCACAGATTTAAGATACAGGATATGTGCGTTGAGTACAACAAATTATTACCATCACAGTTAGAAGAACGTGAGGCATTTCTTAAAAAAATGCTGGGCAAAGTAGGAAAAGGCGCAAACATCCTTCCCCCTTTCAGATGTGATTACGGTTACCGCATTGAAATAGGCGAAAACTTTTTCGCAAACTATAACTTCATCGTCCTTGACGGAAACTACGTCAGAATAGGCGACAACGTATGGATAGCTCCAAATGTCGGCATATATGCCGCAGGTCATCCTCTTGATAGAGATGAACGTGTGGCAGGACTTGAGTATGCCTTCCCCGTAACCATTGGCGACAATGTGTGGATAGGGGGCGGTGTTAATATAGTAGGCGATGTCACTATCGGCAAAGATAGCGTAATAGGTGCCGGAAGCGTTGTTGTACATGATATTCCTGAGGGGGTTGTTGCTGTAGGTAACCCTTGCAGAGTTGTAAGGAAAATTACTCCCGAAGACAGAGAAAAATATATACATATAGACTGAGTATACTAAAAAGAAATAGCCTTCAGTTATGTTTCTTTACACATAACCGAAGGCTATTTCTGTTCACTCTTGATATCTAACATCTTTTGTTATCCTCTCTTTCTTTGTCTGCCGTTTGCCACAGATTTTATATTTCGAAAACTCTCTTTTCCATTTTTCTTTTTTCCTCTAATGAGGACACCTTATTGTTTTCTATCTGTTTTGCAAAGGGCGATGGCTTGTACTCTGACTATAAAGAACACGTTTTCTGATTTAAACATAATCAATTATTATATAACCAATCACTCAAATCTATATAAAACGTAACACCGTCGTGTTTTTTGTTTGACTTTTTCATTTTACCTTTCTGTTTAAATCAAACCGTTCTTTCTTTATATAAGAGTTTAAAGCTTTTCACTTTTCCATCGGACTGTACCTTCCTTTCCTTGACTTAAGAATAGCACAGTCAACACCTTTTTGCAATATACAAGAAGTCAGAAAAAACAGAGAAAATTTTGTTTTATTTGGCTATTTACAAATTAAAAATTATATGATATTATGGTAGTGTTGGGGCGTTAAATTGCTTGTGCAATTTTACGCCCTTTTTGTTTATGCAATAATTAATGGGCGGAAAACAAGGTTTTCCGCCCATTTGCTTAGAGGATAGATAAAGTTTGTTCGTAGCAAAAAGGCACCAAAACGAAGAAAAATCGAATAAAATGAGATTTTTCAACAAAATTGACTTGTTTTAGCAGTTACCACTAGCCTGAATTTGTATTTTTATTGCCTTTTGCGTTCAGAGCAATTTTAGCATCCTAATTATTTCCATTCGAGTGCAGTATCGTCTATTAACGCACTGTCATAAAGGGGAGCAAGCGTTCCCGGCTCATCCAGGAAGAATATCTTTGCCTTTGCAGGGGCAGATTCAAACACAACATCTGTGCTAAGGCTCTTATTTCCTGTAAGTGTCTGAAGCTTTGTTCCTGCAAGCTTATTGTCACCGTCATAAAGTGCAATTATAACAGTTCCTGTAACTGCATCTGTGAAAGTTACAGATGCAGTTACGGAAGAATTATTTTCAACAAATTCCGCATCCTTTATGGGTGCATCATTTTCCGTATAAACAAGCATATTGTCAACTATTGCATAAGGTGCAGATTTTCCTGCTGTACCCTCCAGGCTGAAGCCAAGCACTTTGTAGTTTACAACCGGTGCTTCACCCTGCACGTATGTTACACGGGTTTTATCAGATCCGGGTGAGGTTGTATAGTAAACGGTTGCAGTACCGGTTGAAGTATTACTGCTTAAAATATCGGCATACATTGTACACAGGCTACCGGTAGGACGCTCTGTTGCATTTACTGCACCCACATATCTTGCAGTCATTCTCAAGGGGTCAATTTCAACACGCATAGATGTGGTATTTCCGTTGATTCCTGAAATATGCTTTCCGCCAATTGCATTGAGGTGTACCCAACCAACACTGCGGATAGAGTTACCGCTTGCATCAAATCTGAGGATGCTCTTTTTCACGACTGTGCCGTCGGGTGCCTCGGCATGAACATAGAATGTAAGTGTTCCGGAAGCACTCTGTGCGCAGTCAACATATGTATCAAATTCAATGATTGACTTTTCCGTCATAGGCTTGTCAAGTTCAAAGTAAACGGCAGGAACCGCTTTTGCATCAGTAGTTACATCTGCGTTAACAAAATCAACCTCAAGCTTGTTTTCCTTATTAATGCTTGTGGGGATATTTGCGCCGGTAACAGACCAGTTTGCAATACTGCTGCCGCCTGCCGTTGTTCCAAGAACGGCAGTATCGGTGTCAACCTTTGCAAATTCAGGATATCCGAAAGCATTCATATAGGTAATACTGCGTTTTTTTGCTTTTACGGTGAATGTTATACTTACCTCACCTATATCATTAGTTGCTGTAAGTGTTACTTCCGCATCCTGGAAAAGAGGTCTTGCAACTTTTCCGGTGTTTGAAACAATCTCAGGCTTACTTGATGCCCATTCGTAGCCGTCAAGCAATTTAAGGTCACCTGTTACGTGGTCCTTAATCTGATTGTTTGCAATATCTTCAAAGGTGATATCGTTTTCCGAATATGCGTTAAACTTGATTGAATTTCCGTCAGCAAAGACAATTTCGCCTGTACCGCTTTTCTTTGTATGAAGGCTTATTGTACTTCCGTTAAGAGTATATTCAACGGGTGCACCCTTGAAAAGAATATACTCAATTTCATTTGCGCCCAAATCATTAAGAACAATATCCGCAGTGGCGTCTGCACATATATCGGCAGTTGTTTCAAAGGTTACACCATTACCTGAAAGCATTGACTGGATGTTTGAAACCTCTGCACGTGTAAGGCCGAGAGTTTCCATTGCATAGTTTTCAGCCTTTTCTTTAAGAGTATTACCGCTGTAGGTTTTCATCTTTGCAACTGTAGATGCGTAGTAGTATCCGCCGTCCATTCTCTGACGAAGACCGTAGTTTGAGAAGCTTGTAAGCTCGTAGTCGATACACAAATCTTCTTCGCTTACACCGTTGAGCGCCTCTATAACAAATGCCACAGTACCCGTTCTGTCAGCACCGCCTGCACAGTGGAAGTATATGGGGTAATTATCACTGTCTGCAAAAACCTGCATAACCTGCTTATACAGGAATGCTTCGGAATAAGCTGCTGTGTAGTTTGATATAGCCACATTCACAAGGTTTACATCATCGCCGATGGGGCTGACATATTTATTATTTTCATCCTTCATAAGCTGTGATGAGCTTCTGAGGTCAAGGTCTGTTTTAATACCAAGATCATCGTGCATTGTCTTTATTCCGTCTTCAGTAAGCACATAGCTTATATTAAGCTCACTTCCACGATATGCAAGTCCCTGCTTGATTCCGTTCCATCCGCCGATATCACGAAGGTTTCTTGCACCATCTGCCCATATATAACGGACAGTGTTCTTTGTTTTGAAAGTATTTACATCACTTTCAGTTTCACCGCCTGCTACCTTCCAGTAATATGTGCTGTTTGCAAGAAGGTTATATACATCGTGTGTTGTAGCGGTCAAATCTGAAATGGTGATTGTATTTCCTGCAGGGAAAGAATCGGATGTTGAAACATAGAGAGTGTAGCTCTCTGCACCGTCGATAGCATCCCAGGTAAGAGAAACGGGTGCAGGAATATCACTCATAGCCTCGCCATTCTTAACATAGCCTGAAACTATTGAGGTTTTATAATCTGCATACGCACTTGTGGGATACACGGCACGCGCGTCTTTCACATAGTTTACAACCTCGTCCTTTGCAAGGGAGTAAACGCCCTCTTCATCCCCATCCTCTTCTACCTCAGGAATTTCAAGAGTAATATGATTGAAGTACCAGTTAATTTTTTCGGTACTGCCGTTTGCAATAGTAATAATGTTTTCACCCTCTGAAAGGTTAACCACAGCTTCAAGCTCAATATAGTCAGACCAGGTGCCTGATACACTGCCTGTGGGATATACGGCAGTAGCACTTACAGGTGTGTTATTGCCGACAGTCATAGAAACTGTACCTGTCCAGTCAGAGCCGGAATTATTTGCCGCCGCCGTACGGAGACGGCCTTTTGCAACTATTTTGTACTCCCCTGCAGTTTCTACGTTCATCTTATAGGAAGCATTTCTCTTATAATATAAAAGTATTGCTCTGCCGTAGGAATTGGTTTCTGCCAGATTGCTGTTTGTAAAATCTCCGTGGTATGTATATCCCACTGCCCTTGCATAACCTGATTCATTGATATATTTTTGAATATACATTGCAGCACCTATGTTTGTTGTAAGAGAATTCACGTCCATAGGATATATTGCCTGCTTACTGCCGTCTATATCTGCAACAGTGGAACGTATATCGATATAAGGCACAGAAATATCTGCAAGCGCCTTTACACTAAGTGTCCATGTGCCCTTTGTAAGTGGAACGGATGCAACTGCCGCAGAGCTCGAAACGCCAAGTCTTACATAATCATACGTGCCTGATGTTGCAGAGGAATCATTGCTTATAGTCTTTGTTTCACTGCCGTTTGAGAATGTCGCAACAAATCCTGTATTGGTTTTATCGGGGTTCTTTACATATACTGCATATTCACCATCTTTTACAATATTCACGGTAAATTCACGTGCCGTGTTTGCAGTAAATGCCGATTTTTCCAAAATAAGACGTGTAAAACCGTCACCAAGATACTGCTGTGTGTAATTTTCAGTCGCAAATGCCGTAAGGGACATTGCAGGAATTATACTGCACAGCATTGCTACCACTGTAATAAGTGATAAAAGTTTTTTCTTCATTTTTTACTCCTTCTTTCTTTATAGTATATTATAAAACGTGACATAATTTGCCGAAAAACAAATTATGCCACGCCAAATAAACCTGTTTTCTGCACGAAAAGGTTATAGTTTATGTATGTATGTATGTATGTATGTATGTATGTATGTATGTATGTATGAGCCTATTTTACCCATAGGTTGTTGTCAACCCCTTTTTTGAATTCTACTGAAATTATTTTAACATTTCGCCCCATAACTTGTAAAGAGACAGAATCTAATCTCTTTTCCATAATACCACCAGACAGAAAAAAAGTAAAGTACACTTTTTGCTGTCTTATGGTACATTTTTTGCTGTCTTTTAGTTAATCTGTTTACTTACAAAGTAATACGGGTCTTTTTCCATAGTCGCTAAAACAGTATCCCATACTTCTTTAGCATCCATCAGGTAGCTTTCCGATTTTAAGATATAGCCTTTTGGGATATCCATCACGTTTGCAAGCTTGCCGTAATCCTGATTATAACCGTAAGGCTCCATGAATTCGTGGAAAAACTCCTGTCGGCGCACAACGTCATTCTCGTCAATAGTCACATACTCACGGTGAAACTCGGGATCGGAATAATCCACCTGAAAGGCGTATGGGGCACGCACATAGCACTCTGCCCCGTGAATAAGGGTATTATGAGTAATACCGCAACCAAGCATCAGGATTTTACCACCGTTATTCTTAAGCTTTATAATAGGAGAATTTTCCGCTACGCACACATTATCCTCATAGTGACGGTCAACGTAGTAGTCCTTGTCATTTCCCCACACCGCAAGGGAGTGCGTGGGATGCACACTTCTTCTGACGCCCTCTCTGTGACGAAAAAGCTCGGGAAGTGCCCCCGAATGTGACCGTGTTGACTTCACATCAAACACGGGATTTCTGGCGTTACATACGGAATAGGTAAAGGTGGGAAACATCAGCATACCATCTTCCCCTACTGCTTCCTGAAGTGCATCAAAAAACGTGTCGGGTCCACCCTCAACACCGCCAAGGGATTTATATGAGGAGTGTATAAGAACTTTATCACCTTTGTTGATACCCAGTTTATTAAGGTCTTCGACTATTTTGCAAAAATCGTCATTTCTCATTTATTGCCACCTAATTTCTGAAGCCACTTACGCATAACTTCTTCTGCAGGCTTACCCTGAATGGTAAATCCCATTTCACCGTTGGGGTCTGTCTTGTAGTGGGGGCGATTCTGTGTTTCGTCCCACTTCCACCAAAAGAAGCCGAGATACGGCTCAAGGTCAAGGAAGGTGCGGAAGCCTGCTTCAAGGTAATTTGCCTGCTCCTCACCATCATAATATGAATCCCACAGGAAGTTGAATGGCTGCATAACGCAACCGTGTGCACTGCGGATACCAAATTCCGTAAGGGCAAGGGGTTTGTTTCCGAAACGCTTACTCATATTAAGAATGTTGTCACGTGCAGGCTGCATATATTCTACCATTTCTTCAACAGTTCTTGAGGGAACTTCCTTTACGGTGGGGTTATTTGCCGCATCCATCGCACCGGCAGAATCAAGAGGCATATTTGGCGGTGCTGCCGGCGGATAATAGCTGTAGCAGAGGAAGTCAACATTCTCAAGGAATTTCTGGGGGTTCTTCGCACTTGCGCCCATAGTTGTTTCATAAGAAATGGGATTTGAGTAATTCTGACGAACTGCCTCGATAACCTTCATCCAGTGCTCGTCTTTTCTTTCAGTGCCACTGTACTCCGCACCGATAATCATTGCATCCATACCAACTCTTTCGGAAAAGTCCGCAAAGTATTTGAGTGCTTCTGTAAATGACTTGAACCAGTTACCCCAGTAGTCATTTTCAACACCTTCAATCTGACGTAAAACCTCTGTGTCGGGGAAGTTTACAAGTCCCATCCATCCACCGTCAAGGGGTGTAAGGCAGGGTTTAAAAAGCACGCTGATGCCGTTATCGTGAAGACGCTTTACAGTTTCCGAAAGCTCATACTCACCGCTTGAAAATTCAAAGTCAAGATACACCTTCTGTGAGAAATAGTTGTCCTGACAGAAGTTCATATTAAGAGTTGTCCAGTTAACACCGCTTTTTGCCATAAGCTCGGGCTGTGCCTTTGCAAAATCTGTGAGATAGTAACCCCTCTTTGACATAAAGCCGAAGTTTGTACCAAGCACAGGCTTTGTGAACAAGGGATGATTTTTAAATTTTTCGGGAATGTTTACTTTTGTTATATCCATATTTATCTTCCTTTCTTTTTTGTTGCGAACGGATGACTCTGTCATCCGTTATTTATACCATTTTTCTGCGTATGCTGTAACAAGCTTCTTTTCAGGCTTTTTACCGCACCACTGAAGTGCACCGGAGAATACTACAAAAGGTACTGCAGACTGAGGTCTGTGCCAGGTGGTCTGTACCATACCGTGGCTCTTTCTGTCACGGCAAAGGTAAATCATACTTTCAATACTTTCTTCATTCATAAAGGGTGAGTAAACTGTTTCAAATCCCTTATCCTCGAAGTATGCGGCATCCTGCCACTTTTTACCGGGGTTGTTGTGTGTCCAGATATTGATAAGTACGTTTTTGGGAATGAGGTCTGTTGTAGATTCATTACATTTCCAGTAAAGAGCATCCATTGAAGAATAAAGCATATCTCCCCACATTACCATACGGACATTTCTTTCCGAAAGGTATGTGTTAAGGAAGCTTATGTGTCTTGCAAAAAGTACGTCTGCACTTACAGTTCTGTCTTCCTCTGTAGAACCGAATCCAAATGCCTTGTCACCACCGCAGCAAAGGTACGGAGG
The DNA here is from genome assembly GCA_045604905.1 of Clostridia bacterium. Taxonomy (GTDB): domain Bacteria; phylum Bacillota; class Clostridia; order UMGS1883; family UMGS1883; genus UMGS1883. Next base: position 157,837 of record JAZUOX010000049.1, on the reverse strand, counting down.
ATTGCGGAACATATCAATAAGCTCATCCATAAGTGTCTTAAGGAATTCCTTTGTATCGGGATTTTCTGTAGCAAAGCACCAACCACCGGGGATATACATATCCGCAAGGTCAGGACGCTGGTCAAGTACGGTGTGCTGTCTTGTAACAATTCTTGACCAACCTGCATGGCTTACAAGATTCTGCTGAGGAAGAGGTCTTATATGAAGGTCGTCCATTGCATAATCCACAAGTGCACGGATTTCTTCCTTTGAATAAGCGTTGGGCCAGTGTGCATAATCAAGGCTGTACGGGAACATTCCCCAGAATTCTATAATAATGTGGTTATAACCGAGCATTGCCGCAGTTTTCATCATTTTTCTGAGGTATTCGGGTGAGCTTTCTTCCTTGTCAGAGCCGTCATCGGGTCTGAATACGCAAACGTGCACGCTACGGAAAGGAATGTCGGGATAATCCTTGATGATAATACCGGGAATTGCACCCAATTCCTCTGTCATTCTGATATATGCCTTAAGTCCGAGAAGCATACCGTTAAAGGATTTTGATGTGATAAGAAGGCTGTCGCCCTCTGCTTCCATATAATATGCTTCGTCGTTTTCGTATTCTGTTTCGGGAAGAACCGCATCTTCCTTACCGATTGAAAGAACGTATGTATCGTTTGTGTTTTCAAAACGCTTAACCTCTGCCTTACCGCTGAAGCCTGCAAGACCTAAAAGGTAGGAAAAATCCCCCTCGTCTGCGTTTGTGTAAATTTTTGCATCCTTGTTGTGCTTATAATCTTTGCCTGTAAGGATAAACTCCTTCGGCTTTATAATAAGCTTTGACAAAATCTCATGTTTTTTCATAATAAATCTTCCTTTCATTATCTAAACTTTTTCTTTTCAAGTTCTTCGGCAACGAGAAAGTGGTACAGAACGCACAAACTGAACTCCGCAGGGGCTTGCCCGAAGCTGTATGTGTATACAGCGAGAGGTGAAGTTTGTATGTAGCAAAGGGCATCAAATCAAGAAATTCGCTTTTGCGAATTTCAACATATTGAGCCATTAAGATTCCTATCCAACTCCTGCATATTTCTTTTTGCCCTTTGCGTTCGGTGCCGCTTTATCTAGCCGCGATCATAACATTTTTACTCTGGGGCGATACTTCTGAAGATACTCTGCATTTTTCTCATCACCGCCGGGTGTATTTGCGCTCGACCATACAGGGGGCTTGATTCCTCTGTCAAGGCACTGCTTAACAGTTTCAATTTCAAGCAGATGTGCAATATAGAAATCCACAATATTTGATGCCGGTGCAATAGGTGTATCAAATCCTGGGATTTCTACCACTGCATCCCCTACGGGGTTAAAGTCCTCAATGCAAACATCCGCATAGTCAAAAAGGTTTGTCTTATTTGGATGACGGATAAAGTGGTCTTCGGGCATTTCGTTCTGCCAAGCTGAGCTTGAAACGGCAATAATCTTAACACCGTTTTTCTTTGCCTCCATAGCCGCATCAATAGTTGCCGGATTGATACCTATATTATGGAAGATAATAAGTACATCATCCTTTTTAAGGTCGTAGTATTTTACGATTGAACTGCCGTAATTTACGGTTCTTTCAAGTTCAAGATATTTAAGTGCCTGATTAAACACAGAAAGTCCCGTTTCCATAAGGGGATTTATGCAGGAAAGACCGCCTGCACGGAAAAACATTTCCCCAACGGGAAGTGTTGTGTGTCCGCCACCGCCATACACGTTGATAAGGCGGTCATCGGCAATGGCATCAACCATTAATTTTGCCGCTTTCTCAATATTTTCGCCTTGTGTGGCATTTACCTTTTCAAGGTTTTCGATTATGGCTTTGTAATAGCCGAAATCATTCATTCTCTGTCATCCTTTCTATTTCTTCTCGATAGGGAATTGCATTAAGTACATATTTTCTGCCAACGCTTATTCCCGATGCTGCCGTAGCGTATTTTGCCGCCTCGGCAAGCGCCATACCCTCCGCAATACAAACTGCAAGGACACCGTTAAAGGTATCGCCTGCACCCGTTGTATCAACGGCAGTAGTTTTAATGGCGGGGATAATTTCCTCCCCATTTATTTTGCAACCCTTTTCACCAAGGGTTGTAATACAATTTTTAAAGTCGCTTCCTATTGCCTTTTCCTCCTGCTCATTAGGGGTAACGAGGAAGGCTTTTTCTTTTACATATTCGGGGATTGTGCCGATTGGGGCAGGGTTAAGGATAACCTTTACACCGTACTTGTCGGCAATTTCTGTTGCCTTAAGATTGACTTCAGGCAGCACCTCATTTTGCAGAAGCAGTATGTCAGACGTGGCAATTTCGCTTTCAAAATCCGATACATCCAAAGGGGATAATTCCGCACTGCGGTGTACCGTTACACGGTTTTCACCGTTCTTATCTGTGATGATAAATGCAAGAGGAGTTCTTTTCCCCGGTTTTATTTTAAGAAAGGCTTTTATTCCGTTTTCCTCTGCCGCTTTCAGGCATTTTTCTCCGTCAGTGTCATCACCGATTGCACCAAGAAAGGAAACCTCCGCCCCCATTCTTTTTGCCGCCACTGCCTGATTTATGCCCTTACCGCCAATTTCTTCATAAACGGAATCCGCAACAAGGGTTTCGCCCTTTTCATGGAAGTGGTCTGCGTACATAAAAACGGAATTACCGCATAAGCCTATAACGGAAATTTTGGTCATAAACAGTCCTCCCCTCAAAACTATTTAATATCTTCTTCGTGAAGAACTACACCGTTTTCCAATAGTTTTTCCTGTAATTCTTTAATATTTATATTTGAAAAATCATCTGTCATAGATGCCGCTGTTCCTGCCGCCTGACCTGTCACTGCACAACAGGGTATAACACGCATAATGTCCCACATTGTTTCGTTTACCGAGGTGCACCTGCCTGCACAGATAAGGTTTTTTACCCTTGCACTGTACAAAGTGCGAAATGGCACTTCATACACAGGTCCTCTCTTTTTCCAGTCGGAAACCATTCCTATGGAATCTTCAAAATATTTGTGCATTTCTGTATGTGCCAGCTCATACTCGCCGACGATTCTTCTTGTCATTCTTATCTGGGGAATAGTAGCAATGGTTACAGGCAGAACCGTGTTGTCACGCTGACGTTTTCTCAAAAAGTCTGCATAGGTAGACTGATGTGACATACACATCTGCTCTGACAGCTCTTCCCCGTCAAGCCCTGAAAACCGTTTTTCAACAAGCTGTGTTACACGGTTGTCTTCAGTTTTATCCTCATCGGGAATATCGGCAAAGCCTACCATATTAAGGTTGTAACCATCTTTCCCCAAGGAATAATACCACGCTGCAAGTAGATTTCCCTGCTGAAAATTATCTGTTGGTGCACCTGAAAAATGAGCTATATCACAGTCACCGCTTGCATCAACAACCGACTTCACTTTGTATGCAAATCTGCCCGATTTATTCTCTGTAATGATATGTTCTATTTTTTTGTCGCTTACGGTTACATTCACAACATAGGTGCCATAGAGTATGTCAACTCCCTCATCCAGAAGAAGCTTTTCTGCCGTAATAGCAAAAAGCTGCGGATTATACTGCACCTGAAATCTTTTATCTGTTTCGCCTCTGGTGCCTTTGTTGTCAAGCCAGTTTTCAGGATAATTCTTTTCTGCACCGTGTACTATTGATAAACGCAGAAGCTCTTCAGCTATGCCGTAGGATACCTGCCTGCCTAAGCCATCACACAGCGGAAGATATATCGTTACAATTCCTGCTGTGCCAAGTCCTCCGAGCATATACTGTTTTTCAAAAAGAACAACCCTGCTTCCCTGCCTTGCTGCAGCCAGCGCCGCAGATATTCCCGCAAAGCCGCCGCCACATACGGCAACGTCATATTCTTTTTTTATTTCTGTTTTTATTTCTTCTTTTATTACCATAGTTCAATGCTCCTACAAATGCTTTACCCGGCCCAAATATTTTTTGATAAGAGATTTGTTAAAATCGGCACCGCCTTCAACATTGCCCGACATATACACGGGAAGCTCCGCACCGTCTTTTCCTGCAATTTCTGCCGCTTCCATTAAAACTGCTTGCAGTATAAACGAGCTTGCCGCAGTTGATACACTGCCCATTTTTGCATCTGCACCGTCAATTTCGATAACTGCATCACCGTGAGGCACACAGTTATCTATATAAAGGTCGCTGCACTCATAAAGAAGGGGACTTTCTTTTTTATCGGCAAAGTATGCAGACGACACAACACAAATATTTTTAATACCGTTCTTCGTTGCAGTCTGTGCCATTTCCACAGGTACAGCATTTTTGCCCGATGTAGAAACAGTGATAAGAATGTCCTTATCCGTTATGCAGTATCTCTCAAAAACGCTTTCTGCAATCCCCGACATTTTCTCCATAACGCTGCTTTTTACCGCACCGTTATGAAGCATTAAATCAGTGTCTAGTATTGCACTGACATTTGCAAGACCGCCTGCACGATAAAAGCAGTCAAGTGCAATAAGGTGGGAATGACCGCAACCGAAAATATAAATGATACCGTCATTTTTTATGGTTTCCGCTACCATCTTTGAGGCGGTTTTCATTTTTTCTTCTTGAGTTTCCTTTATTTTTGTAAGAACAGAAACTATTTCGTTAAAGTAACGCTCTGTAATCATTTCTTAAGTACCCTTTTGTAGTTTCTGCCAATATTATCCCAAAGTTCAATGGGGTCTTTTGCCGCAACAACAGTGCCGTAACCGCCACGGTATGTCCATGTTGCAAGACGGTCTACGCCAAGTTCCTCGTACATATCAACTACTTTATCAATCTGACTGAAGTCTGCAGGACGTTTGTTGTAACCCATAAGCCAGCGCTCTGACTGCTTGCCGTACTTTTTCGCCATAGCAACAGTACGCTCTGTAATATCGCGGAAGAAGCTTTCGGGAAGTTCCCAATTTATAATAGTTGTGGAGAATACGTCGAAATACGGACAAGCCGCAACCATATCCCAGTTGTCGTAACCACGGAGCTCTGTCACATAATATGTATTAAGCGTTGCGTGAACACAGCAGGTAATTTCAAGATTGGGGTTATACTCCTTAAGTGCCTTTGACACATCTTCAAGAGTGTAAAGCGCCTCTCTCCATCGAAACTGCTTAACGTCATCGTTCATAAATTTAGGCATTTCGTAACCGTAATATTCCTCGAACTTTTTCATACATTCGGGGCATCTGCACGCCCAGTCATCACCTGCACCGCCTGTGATTGATGCGTAAGACTTGGGATACGCATAATGAGGCTCATCCCAGAAAAATCCGTCAACCTCAGTTTCTCTTGCGAGCTTAAGGCAAAGGCGCTTGAAATAGTCACGGAAAGAATTTGTGTTAAAGCAAGCTGCATTCAGAACTTCGCCTGTGTATGCACTTACCTGTCTGTGATGGATGTTATTCTGCAGGAAAAGGCTTACCTGCTCACCGCCAAAGTATTTACCGATACCCCAGGTATCTGCAATTACCCTTAAGCCAAGCTCGTGGGCTGTCTTTACAATCTCATTGATATTCGGAAACCAGAAGTCCATATCAAATTCAGTAATTGCCAGGATAACGGTGTCACAACCGTGCTCAATCATTTCCTTAAAATCTTCTCTTGCGTGCTCTACATAATTAAATCCGTAGTAGCTTACCGCAGTATGTTTAATTGCCATAATATCACTCCTTTTAATCGTTAATTACATAATAACATTATTAATCAGCAATGAAAACCCACAAAGCAACATAAAAAGTGGATAAAACGAAACTTGACATTTAACTTAAAAGCGATTAAACTAGGATTATATCACAAAAGAAGGTGTGTAAAATGTTCTTTTCTGAAAATGAACTTTCGCTGGAGCTTAACGGAGTATTCAAGCTGAGCCGTGAAAAATACCATAAACAAACAAGCCACAGCCGTAACTACGACAGTATAAGCATCAGACTCAGCGGTTCGGGAAATTTCAAAGCCAAAGATACGTCTTTTTCCGTAAAAAAGGGAGATGTTTTATACATCCCAAAAAATTTTGAATACAGCCAGACTACAGGCGGTGAGGAAATTTTCGCAATACATTTCATAAACTACAGTTTTTCTTCCAAAAACACCTTTGAAATTCTTACTCCCGAAGATACTGAATATGTGGAAGATATTATCCGCCGTATGTATGATGAATGGAAAGAAAAAAAGCAGGGCTACCGCTATAAATGTACTTCCATGTTTTATTCTCTTATTTACTACCTTAACTGTCACGCAGTGGAAAATACCATCGTAAGCATTACCCCCAATAACAAAATAAAAAAAGCACTGGACTACATCCATGTGCATTTCAGAAGCGAGGAAATAAGTATTTCTTCCCTTGCGGATATGTGCTCCGTCTCCGAAACATATTTCAGGAAACAGTTTAAAACTCTGTATTCGGTATCGCCTAATCAGTATATTATAAATCTCAGGCTTGAAAATGCATCTCAGCTTCTCCAGAGTGAACTTTATACAGTGGCGGAAACTGCCGAAAAGTCAGGCTTCAATGACACCAAATATTTCAGCCGTATATTTAAAAAGCATTTTAAAGTGCCACCAAAAGAATTCAGGAAAAATATCCCTGTAAAATGAAAAGAAGTGTGTCGTGATCCTATGATAAAAAATCTCGTTTTGGGGTTTGTCCCCAAAACGAGATTTTTTTATTTATTCTTTTCGTATATTAGCATAAGTCCCTTTAAAAGCAAGTCTTCATCAACGATGATATCGTTTTTGCAAAGGGGTACTATCGTTTTTGCAAGCCCGCCCGTTGCAATAACTGTGCACTTTTCGCCAAGTTCTTCACTAAATCTGTCTATAATGCCGTCAATGGCACCTGCATTGCCATAAAGAATACCGCTTTTTATACAGTCAACGGTATTGCTCCCAATAATCTTCTTTGGCTTTTCAAAAGCGATTTTCGGAAGCTGTGATGTACGGGTAATAAGAGCATCGTGAGAAACAGCAAGTCCGGGCATAATAGCTCCACCAATGTACTGCTTGTCCTTGTTGATAACAGATATTGTTGTTGCAGTTCCCATATCAATAACAATCTGCGGAACGCTGTACTGACTTACCGAAGCAACTGCACCCGTAATAAGGTCACTGCCGAGCTGTGCAGGATTGTCAATAACAATGCTCACCCCTGTTTTTATTCCGGGGCCCACAATCATTGCAGGAACTGCGCAAAGCTTTTCAATCGCTTCCTTAATGACATTTGTCACCGCAGGAACTACTGATGATATAATTGCACCGTCAATCTTCCTTGAATCTATTTTGTATAGGTCAAACGCCGTGCGGAATACCGTCACATATTCAAGAACAGTTGCTCTGTGATTTGTAAACATTCTTTCACGAAAAAGGATGCTTCCCTCATCTGCACAACCTGTAACAATATTTGTATTTCCTATATCTACAAGTAAAATCATTTCTTAGAAACCACCTTAATTACATGCCCTATTGCAGGTGCAAAAATTATATTAACAGCCATTTCAAAAATGAAGTTAATTCCTACAAGCACCACAATCATATAAGTTCCTACATTACTTCCGCCTGCCCACTGTGTAACTGTATCCATAAAGAACACAAGGCAGCCTAAAAGGAACACACCGGTATTAACTATGGGACAGACAAGAGCTGCTATCATAGCTGCCACATAAGTCATATTCTTCTTTTTACTGAAAATCTTTATCAGAAGCTCATAAACAAGTCCGCTTACAAAACCACACGCCATACCTTTTACAAGCACTGTTATAATTGTTCCCAAGACGTTCACTGCCCAGAAAGGCGCCGCATCACCGCTTGCAAGAACAACTACACCGAACACAAAACCAAGCCATGTTCCAACTGCTTTTCCGCAGATTATTGCTCCGATAGCAATCGGAATCAATACCAACGATACAGAGAACGGTCCAAGCTTAATCGATGCCCCAACAAACTGAAGAATGACTACCAACGCTGTCAGCAATGCACCTGTTACCATGGTCCTTGTTGACATTTTCGGTTTTCTTTCGGATTTCTTAGTGTCCGTCGTTTTGACGCTCACCGATTTTTGGGCAATCGCTCTTCTTTTTTCTGCCATCCTCTGGGAGTTTGCCCTGTTTTTGTTTTTCTTTTTTGCCATATTCAATTCCTCCTTGTTATTATTCGTCATATAGACGATACAATACAATTACGGGTACATAATATCACTTGTATTCTTATTTGTAAAGTATTTTTTTCAATTGACATAAACTTGTAAAACATCTATAATTACCATAGGAGTTGATTTTATGTATCCTGTAATAACAGAAAACGAAAAAATCACCGTCACGGAAACATATTTTGAAATGAATGACGGCATTAAGCTTTATACAAGAATTGCTGTTCCGAAAGGAGCGGACAAGTGCCCAGTGGTTTTTATGCGTTCACCTTATGAGAAAGCACTTATAGAGCCGTTCAATCCTGATGAATACAGCTGCGACCAGTTTCTTAATAACGGTTACGCTTTTATTTTCCAGCATGTGAGAGGCAAAGGTGGTAGCGAGGGTTACTGCATTCCTTACAAGGCAGAGCGCGAGGACGGACTTCGTACTCTTGAAATTATCCGTACTCTCCCATTTTATAACGGAGAAATATATCTTTACGGTGCAAGCTATCTTGCCTCGGCACATCTTTCTTATCTTCATCCTACGCCAAAAGATGTTAAAGGCGCCTGCCTTTTAATACAGACAGACAAGAACTTTATCCGCACATACCGTAACGGATGCAACTACAAGTTTTCAAACCTCGGATGGTGGCTTCAGATGATAAGCCGTCGTTATCCTGATTCCAAAATTGAAACCCCAATTAAACGCCCATACAAGGATGTTATGAAAAGAATTGTCGGTGAGGATATTCCCGAATTTACGGGGACACTGACAAACACTTCTTACGAGGGTTTTTGGGAAACTGCACAGAATCCTGCTGTGGCAGAGCATCTTGATATTCCGGTGCTTTTTGTTGACGGATGGTTTGATTTCTACCTTGAAGGTATGTTTGATATGTGGAGGAGAGTTCCCGAAAAAACGAAGGAAATGTCCTCATTCATCGTTGGCCCCTGGGGGCACGCTTATGAAATTTGCGACAACACAAACTACCCTATGGAAAACGGTGACATTCCTCAGGATTTCTGCGTAAAATGGTTTGACGCTATCCGAAAAGGGACAGAATTCCCCTACGGTAAAAAAAGTAAAATTAACTACTACTCCACAGGCAGTGACAGGTGGATTGAGACAGATTTCCCTAACTCGCCAAAAGAAACAAAAAGGCTTTTCTTTAACAAAAAATCCCTTGCGGACACAGAACAGACAACAGGGAAATCTTCATTTACATACAATCCTGACGAACCTCTTGATTATTTTTACTATGACTGTATCCGCAAAGCAAAACCTGTGGATGTTTGCAGAGGCAAGATGCTTTCCTTTGAATCTTCGCCATTTGAAAAAGATACGGATGTTTACGGAAACATACGTTGGCACATTAACGTCAGTACAGATTGTGAAGATACGGCTTTCTTTATCCGTATTTACCTTGTGGAAGACGGTAATGCTTATAATATTACAGAAACCATAACTTCTCTTTCCTATATATGCCCGGATTACAAAGCAAACGATATATGTACCATTGACCTTAATCTTCCTCCATGCGGTTTCACGGTAAAGAAGGGCGCATCAATCCGCGCAGTAATATCCTCTGACGGAGGAGTGTATGTTCCCCACTCAAATGTGAAAGGTCACTGGGCAGAAGTAACCGAAACAAAAATTGCACGGAATACAATTTATATGGAAGGTTCATTTATAGAATTGCCCCTTATGTAAATTCGAAGTGCGAAGCTAAATTTTTAGAAAATCAAAGGGATTCATCCAAACGGATGAATCCCTTCCTTAATTTCTAACTTCGCACTTCGAATTTCGAATTTACTTTTGCGTTATGGAGAATTTTAACATCCCCACACTATGCCGATTGTCGGAGGGGATAGGAAAAATTTTTCAGAACGAACAAACGGAATCCCGAAGGGGTTTGCCCGAAGCTGTATGTGGATACAGCGAGAGGTGACGTTTGTTCGTAGCAAAAGGCATAAAACAAAAAAGAAACCGCATTAAAAATACGGTTTCTTTACATTAAACAAAACTTTGATATTTTAGCACACACTAAACAATATCTTCTTTGCCTTTTGCGTTATGGAGAATTTTAACATCCCCACACTTAGAAAAGACCTGTGATTACACCATTATCACTGACATCTACCTTTTCCGCTGCGGGAACTTTGGGTAGTCCGGGCATTGTCATAATTTCACCCGTCAACACTACCACGAAGCCTGCCCCTGCTGAAATCTTTACGTTACGAACTGTAACTGTAAATCCATCCGGTGCACCAAGCTTTGTGGGGTCATCGGAGAAGCTGTACTGTGTCTTTGCAATACATACGGGAAGGTTTCCGTAACCAAGAGCCGTCAGTGTATCAATCTGCTTCTGTGCTTTCTTATCAATCACTACTCCATCGCCGCCGTAAACACGTTTAACGATAGCTTCAATCTTCTTTTCAAGGGGAATGTCAAGCTCATAGCTGTAGGAGAAGTTGTTTTCTTCTTCGCAAAGTCTTACAACTTCTTCAGCAAGCTCAACACCGCCTTCGCCGCCCTTTGCCCATACATCGGAAAGAACAACGTTTACACCAAGTTCCTTACACTTTTCAATAATAACATTAACTTCGTTATCAGTATCTGTGGGGAACTTATTTACAGCAACCACAACGGGAAGCTTGTACACATTCTTGATATTTGAAACATGACGGAGAAGATTCGGTATACCCTTTATAAGTGCATCGGTATTTTCCTGACCAAGGTCTGTCTTCGCCACTCCGCCATGCATTTTAAGTGCTCTGATTGTTGCAACCATTACAACTGCAGAGGGTTTAAGATTTGCATAACGGCACTTTATGTCAAGAAACTTTTCAGCACCGAGATCTGCACCAAAACCTGCCTCTGTTATTGTGTAATCGGCAAGCTTCATTGCCATCTTTGTCGCAAGAACACTGTTACATCCGTGTGCAATATTTGCAAAAGGTCCGCCGTGAACAAATGCAGGAGTACCCTCAAGTGTCTGAACAAGGTTAGGCTTAAGAGCATCCTTGAGAAGAGCCGCCATTGCACCGTGCGCCTTAAGCTGACCTGCAGTAACAGGCTGCTCGTCATAGGTATAACCCACAATAATTCTTGAAAGTCTTTCCTTTAAGTCCTTAAGAGAGGACGCAAGGCAAAGCACTGCCATAATTTCGGAAGCAACGGTAATGTCATAACCGTCTTCACGGGGAACGCCATTTACTCTGCCACCTAGTCCGTCTGTAACAAAGCGGAGCTGACGGTCATTCATATCAACGCATCTTTTCCATGTGATTCTTCTCGGGTCAATATTAAGTGAATTTCCCTGATAAATATGGTTATCAAGCATTGCCGCAAGAAGATTGTTTGCTGCACCGATTGCGTGAAAGTCACCTGTAAAATGGAGATTTATATCCTCCATAGGAACAACCTGAGCCCAACCGCCGCCTGCCGCACCGCCCTTGATACCGAACACCGGACCAAGAGAAGGCTCACGCATTGCAACGATTGAATTCTTGCCGATTTTACGCAAACCGTCGGCAAGCCCGATTGTTGTAGTTGTCTTTCCCTCACCCGCAGGTGTAGGAGTAATTGCAGTAACAAGAATGAGCTTGCCGTCCTTACGGTCAGACTCCTCTAAAATTGAAAGATCAACCTTTGCCTTGTTGTTACCATATTGTTCAATATATTTATTATCTACGCATGCAGTTTTTGCAATATCAAGGATATGCTTCATTTCCACAGACTGCGCAATTTCTATATCGCTTTTATACACGAAAATCAGTCCTTCCTATTTTTAAGCATAACATCGTGAGAGCCACCCTCAACAATACTTGTTGCGGAAACAAGAGTAATTTTCGCATTTTTCTGAAGTTCCGGGATTGTAAGCACACCGCAGTTACACATTGTTGAAGCAACTTTATAAAGGCTGCGTGCAACATTATCGCGGAGAGAGCCGGCATATTCAACATAGGAGTCAACGCCTTCCTCAAAAGAAAGCTTAGCCTTACCGCGAAGGTCGTAGCGCTGCCAGTTTCTTGCACGGTTACTACCCTCACCCCAGTACTCCTTAACATATGTACCGTTGATATTAAGTTTAGCAGTGGGGCTTTCGTCAAATCTTGCAAAGTATCTGCCAAGCATAAGGAAGTCTGCGCCCATTGCAAGAGCAAGTGTCATATGATAATCGTGAACGATACCACCATCTGAACAAATCGGAACGTAGATACCTGTTTCTTCAAAATATTCGTCACGGGCTGCTGCAACCTCAATAACTGCTGTTGCCTGTCCACGACCGATACCCTTTGTTTCACGGGTGATACAGATACTACCGCCACCGATACCAACCTTAATAAAGTCAGCGCCTGCTTCGGCAAGGAATCTGAAACCGTCACGGTCAACTACGTTACCGGCACCAACCTTTACACTGTCACCGTATTTGTCACGGACGAACTTGATTGTCTGAGCCTGCCATGCAGTATAACCCTCTGAAGAGTCGATACAAAGAACATCCGCACCGGCTTCCACAAGAGCCGGAACTCTCTTCTCGTAGTCAAGTGTGTTGATACCTGCACCAACAAGGTATCTCTTTTCATTATCAAGCACTTCGTTGGGATTACTTTTATGAGTGGAGTAGTCCTTTCTGAATACGAAATACTTAAGCTCACCCTCTGAATTAATAATAGGAAGAGAATTAAGCTTGTTTTCCCAAATGATATCATTTGCTTCCTTAAGAGTAGTTGTTTCGGGAGCGCAGACAAGCTTTTCAAAAGGAGTCATAAACTCACTTACTTTAATATCTGTTGACATTCTGCTTACGCGGTAATCACGGCTTGTAACAACACCGAGAAGCTTTCCGTGTGCAGAGCCGTCCTCAGTAACTGCCATTGTGTTATGGCCCTTTTCTTCAAAAAGGTCAAGAACATCCTGGAGTGTATCATCTGGCTTAAGATTACTGTCACTTACAACAAAACCTGCCTTGTAGCTCTTTACGCGTGCAACCATTGCCGCTTCATCCTCGATTGACTGAGCACCGTAAATAAATGAAATACCACCCTCTTTTGCAAGAGCAATAGCCATAGTATCATTTGATACAGACTGCATAATAGCAGATACAAGCGGAATATTGAGGCTATATTTTGGTTCTTCACCCTTTTTGAACTTAACAAGCGGTGTCCTTAGATTTACATTTGCAGGAATACAGTCAGGTCCTGTGTATCCGGGAATAAGAAGGTATTCGCTGAATGTACGAGAAGGTTCATTGTAATAAAATGCCATAGATAATCTCCCCCATAGTAAAAATTTTTTATGTTATTTTTATTATTATACAACAGGAGTTTCCCTTTTTCAAGCTAAAAAATCGTATTTTTAACAAAAATCTATATATGACAAAAAAAGATTGCATTTATACTATATATAGGTTATAATATAATCAGGTGTGTTATACGGAGGTGTAGATATTGGAGAAACTGAAGATAACCGGCGGCAATCAACTCTTTGGAGAAATTGCAGTTTGCGGTGCAAAAAATGCCGCAGTAGCAATTATCCCTGCCGCTCTTCTGGTTAACGGTGTATGCCGTATAGAAAATGTGCCGGATATCAAAGATGTCCGTTTAATTATAGATATGCTTGTACAACTTGGTGCAAGAGTCAGTTACATAAACGACACAACGATTGAGGTTAATTCCTCAAGGCTCAAAACACATATTGCTCCTGCAGACCTTGCCGCAAGAATGCGCGCAAGCTATTATCTGCTTGGTGCACTTCTCGGCAGAAACAAATGTGCTGAGGTTGCTCTTCCCGGTGGTTGTAATTTTGGCACAAGACCTATTGACCTGCACGAAAAAGGTTTCCGTGCTCTTGGCGCAGAGGTTGAGATTACAGATGGTATTGTATATACAAAAGCTGAGGAGTTATGCGGCACAACAATATATCTTGACACGGTAAGTGTCGGTGCTACCATAAATATAATGCTTGCGGCTGTTCTTGCCAAGGGCAGAACTGTTATAGAAAACGCAGCAAAAGAGCCCCATATTGTTGATGTGGCAAACTTCCTTAATGCTATGGGTGCCAAGGTAAGGGGTGCCGGAACGGACAAAATCAGGATAACAGGTGTTGAACAGATGTGCGGTGGCACATACAGCATCATTCCTGACCAGATTGAAGCTGGCACATTTATGCTTCTTGCGGCAGCAACAGGCGGAGAGGTGCTTGTAAGAAACCTTATCCCACAGCATATGGATTGCCTTACCTCAAAGCTTGAGGAAATGGGTATAACAGTTACAGAATATGATGATTCTATCCGTATAGAGCGCAGCAGTGAAATGCGCGGCGTATCAGTAAAAACAAGACCCTATCCGGGATTTCCCACAGACCTTCAGCCGCAGATGGTAGCTCTGCTTTCCACAGTAAACGGCAAGAGCACTGTTACAGAGGATGTCTGGGAAAGTCGCTTCCAGTATATTGACCAGCTCCTTAAAATGGGCGCAGATATACAGGTTAGCGGCAAGTGTGCTTCAATAAGCGGCACTAAACTCCACGGTGCTGAAGTTTGCGCTACCGACCTCAGAGCCGGGGCAGCACTTATCATTGCGGCAGCGGCGGCAGACGGTGTAACAAAAATTCTTGCACCTCACTACATAGACAGAGGCTATTCCGATATTGAGCGCAGACTTCGCTCAATAGGTGTTAAAATAGAACGGATTTTCGAGGCAGATTAAGTATGAAAGGTATCAAAATATGTCCGCTTTCCTCAGGCAGCAGTGGAAATTGCATCTTAGTGCAGGCGGCGGATTGCACAGTGCTTGTTGATTGCGGCATAACCGGCAAAGCCGCCCAGGCAGAGCTTGCCCGTGCAGGGACAGACCCCAATAGCATTGATGCAATTATTGTCACACACGAGCATATTGACCACATAAGCGGAGTCGGCATTTTGTCCAGGAGATTTAATATACCGATTTATTCAACGCTCGGAACATGGAAAGCAATGATAAACCAGATTGGGAAAATCAATCCTATGCTTATACGGTATATTGCGGCAGAAGTTCCGTTTACTATAAACGGAGCAGAATTTTATCCGTTTTCCACTTCTCACGATGCTGCAGAAAGTATCGGGCTTAAATTTACCGACGGCATAAAATACGGTGCTGTTGCAACAGATATGGGAACAGTGACAAAACATATATACGACCTTTTACAGGATTGCTCAATAATGCTTATCGAAGCAAATCACGATGAAACAATGCTTATGCGCGGACCGTATCCTCCAAGACTCAAGGAACGGATTTTGTCAGACCACGGGCATCTTTCGAACAAGCTGTGCGGAGCGTTGTGTGCAAAGCTCATCCGCGAAGGAAATCTCAGAAAAATTTTACTCGGGCATCTGAGTTCTGACAACAACACGCCCGGGCTCGCTTATGAAACGGTTGCTAACAGCATTGATGCCACGGGTTATAAAGTAAACAGTGATGTTGAGCTTTATGTGGCGGAGCGATATTGTATGGGAGAGGAAATTTGGGACAAATGAATGTAAATGTTATTTGTGTCGGCAAAATCAAAGAAGATTATTTTATAAAAGCAACGGCGGAGTTTGAAAAACGGCTCAGCCGTTTTTGCAATTTCAATGTGATAGTGCTCCCTGACAAAGCAATTCCCGATAATGCTTCAAAGTCAGAGGAAGAAATCGTCCTCAAAAAAGAAGGCGAGGAAATTCTGAAAAAGATTGGCAAAAGCGATATTGTTGTCGCTATGTGCATCGAGGGGAAAGAGCTTTCAAGCACAGAACTGGCAGAGAAAATCCGGGGTTTTCAGATGCAATCATCAACCATTGATTTTGTAATTGGCGGTTCCCTGGGACTCTCTGTTGAGGTTAAAAACCGAGCTGATTTCAAGCTCAGTATGAGCAGAATGACCTTCCCACACCGCATTGCAAGGCTGATGCTTGAGGAGCAGATATACAGAGCATTCAAAATAAATGCCAACGAAACTTATCACAAATAAAAGGGTATGTAAAGAAACCGAGTTTCTTTACATACCCTTATTTACTACATAAGAATTTGCGTAAAATTTAAACACACAAACCGAAAACGTGCCCTAAAACACAAGCTCAGCCTGCTATTTTAATCAGTTTTCTGTTTTTATTTTAGCAATACGGGTTTCGTTATCCCAATCAACCTTTGCGTCAAATGCCTCTGCCACTGCACGCACCGGAACGAGAGTGCGGTCATTTTCTATAAACGGTGCAACTTCAAGTGTAATTGACTGATTATCCTCATCTGCACTCTTGCGGATATACATAAGTGTATTATCCACCTGCATTACCACAATACAGTCACCCTTCGTTGCAAAAATCATTCTGCCGTCCTGCACCCACATAACTTGCGCTCCGAGAGCTTCAAAAATTGCTCTCATGGGAAGCATTGTTCTGCCGTCCACTATTCTGGGTGCTACAGGTGTTTCAAGCTTGACACCGTTAATTTCAACAGAAATATCACTGTCTGCCGATGCCATTACAGGCAACATAAGTGCCAGGCACAAAACAATTGAAATAATAATTTTTTTCATAATAACTCCTCCTGCCGCAAAAAATGTAATTGTTATCTTCCCATTTATTTTATCATACTTTTTCAAAATGTAAAGTTTTTTATAATGTATGGCACTATTTTCTATTATCCACGCGTATTAATTACGCTCAATTTATTGTATGCAAAAAGGGAATGCACTAAGAAGCCTATTACTTTATCAGTATCACGCCAGTCTGAATCAGTCAATATTACTCGCGATAAAAAATACAGTTTCTATACAGTAAAAAAGCAGGCTGAGCTTGCACTCATGTGGCACTCTTAGTTTGTGCAAACACAGTTTCATGCGTCTTAATTCAACGCCATTTCCTATACGGTAAAAAGACCTTGCTTCGCAGCTGCGAAGCAAGGTCTTTTTGCTTAAGTTAAATTATTTAAGATTGTTCTTAAGTGTTTCAAGCTCTGTCTTGATTTCTGCAGGAAGTCTGTCGCCAAACTGTGCGAAGTACTTTTCCTGATCCTCTACATCTTCCATCCAAACAGCCTTATCTACACTGAGAAGCTCTTTAAGGTCTGCTTCAGAAATATCAAGATCTGTTGTGTCGATGTCTTTAAGCTCGGGAAGGTAACCGATTTCGCTTTCAACTGCATCAACCTTGCCGTCACAACGGTCAACAATCCAGTTAAGCACACGCATATTGTCACCGAATCCGGGCCACATAAAGTTGCCTTCAGCATCTTTTCTGAACCAGTTAACATGGAAAATCTTGGGAGCTTTATCAGCATCCATCTTTGCACCCATTTCAATCCAGTGAGCAAAGTAGTCAGCCATGTTGTAGCCAACGAAGGGCTTCATAGCCATGGGGTCACGTCTTACTACGCCAACTGCGCCTGCTGCTGCAGCAGTTGTTTCTGATGCCATAGTAGCACCAACGAATACACCGTGATTCCAGTCACGAGCCTGATATACGAGGGGAGCTGTCTTTTCACGACGGCCACCGAATACGATTGCACTGATCGGCACACCCTGAGGATTCTCAAATTCTTTTGAGATGCAGGGGCAGTTAATAGCAGGAGCTGTAAATCTTGAGTTAGGATGAGCAAGCTTGTTGCCTGCAGCAGCATATTCCTTACCGTTAACCTTTTTACCTGTCCATTCTGTACAGTTTTCGGGAGGATTCTTGTCAAGACCTTCCCACCAAACTGTCATATCATCTTCATTGATAGCAACATTTGTGAAGATTGTGTTCTTCTTTGTAGCTGCAAGAGCGTTGAACTGTGTTTTTTCGCTTGTTCCGGGAGCAACACCGAAGAAGCCTGCTTCAGGGTTGATAGCATAAAGTCTGCCGTCATCACCGATTCTGAGCCATGCGATATCGTCACCGATTGTCCAAACCTTATAGCCCTTCTCCTTAAGATATGCAGGAGGAATAAGCATAGCAAGGTTTGTCTTACCGCAAGCAGAGGGGAATGCTGCACAGATATACTTAACTTCGCCCTGAGGATTCTCAAGACCGAGGATAAGCATATGTTCTGCCATCCAGCCTTCCTTCATACCCTGGTATGAAGCTATACGGAGAGCGAAGCACTTCTTACCGAGAAGTACGTTACCGCCGTAAGCTGAGTTAACTGACATAATTGTGTTGTCCTGAGGGAAGTGAACGATGTATCTTTCGTCAGGATTTACGTCTTTCTTTGCGTGAAGACACTTAACGAAGTCACCATCTTTTCCAAGAGCATCAAGAACGCTCTTGCCAACTCTTGTCATAATATCCATATTAAGAACAACGTAGATGCTGTCTGTAAGCTCTATACCAATCTTTGAGAAAGGTGAACCGACAGGACCCATTGAGTAAGGAATAACATACATTGTTCTGCCTTCCATAGATCCGTCATAAAGTGCGTTAAGCTTTGCGTACATTTCCTTGGGAGCCATCCAGTTGTTGATAGGACCAGCTTCTTCTTCTGTTTCTGTACAGATGAAAGTTCTGTCCTCAACTCTTGCTACGTCATTTTCTGCTGTTCTGTGATAGTAACATCCGGGAAGCTTTTCCTGATTAAGTTTAATCATCTCCCCAGTAGCTACTGCTTCTGCACGAAGAGCCTCAAGCTGCTCCTGGCTACCGTCAATCCATACTACATCAGCAGGACGGCAAAGAGCCTTCATTTCTTCGAGCCATGTTAATACCTTTTTGTTCTCTGTCATATTTATCTACTCCTTTCAAAAATCCAATTTTTCCTGTTTAACATTATATACGAAAAATTCTTTTTTGTCTACCATTTTTTTAATTATTTGCAAAAATGTCACACAATATACAAAACTCGGCAATAGAAAGTGCTTCCCCTCGTATATTTTTGTCAAAACCTGCTTTTTCAATCACGCCCAGTACATCTTCCTTACTGCCGAAAGCACCGCTTCCCGAAAGAGCATTTACAAGTGTTTTTCGTCTCTGTGAAAAGGCCGCCTTAACAAGTTTGAAGAAAAGCTTTTCGTCTTTAGGTGTAACGGACGGTTTATCCAGGATTTCCATACATACAACCGCACTGTCCACCTTTGGCGCCGGAATAAATGATGATGCAGGAACCTGCTTTATAATTTCCGGCTTTGAATAATACTGCGTAGCAATACTTATTGCACCGTACTCCTTGCCTCCGGGTTTTGCACAAAGACGTTCGGCAACCTCTTTCTGAATCATAACCACAACTTTTTTTAAGCCAAGTCCGGACTCAAGCAAATTCATTATAATGGGCGTTGTAATATAGTATGGCAGATTTGCCGCCACGCTTACTTCCATAGCGCCGAATTCTTTTTCTATAAGTTCTTTTAGGTTTACTTTAAGACAGTCTTCCCAGATAAAGCTCACATTATCATAACCTGCCAGAGTTTCGTTAAGCACCGGCTGAAGACGCTTGTCAAGCTCAATGGACATAACCTTTTCGGCATTATTTGCAAGCACTGCCGTAAGCACTCCGAATCCGGGGCCGATTTCTATAACGCCTCTCGCGTTTTCCGTAGCGGTCTGTGCCATTGCAAGCGGAACTTCAGGATCTGTGATAAAGTTCTGCCCCATACTTTTAGCAAACTGGAAGCCGTATTTTGAGCAAAGATATTTTATTATTTTAGGATCGGTAAGCTCGTACATCTGTATTCCTCCATTTGTAAATAGCGACGGCAAATTGCCTTGCCGTCGCTATAAAAGTTCTTCAAAACTGTCAATATAATAATTGCAAAGCCTCTGCATTTCTTCTTTGTAGTATTTTCCCCTCTCGTCATATACACCACAAACTGACATACCTGCTTTTTTTGCGGTAGCTGCAGCAGATAGAACATCTTCAAACACAATACATCTTTCGGGCACAGCCTCAGCTTTCTGAGCTGCAAGGAGATACACTTTTGTGCTGTTCTTCCCTTCCCCTGCCTCGCAGGTATTGGTAAAAGAGTCAAACAAATGGTATATTCCGTTGTTTTTTAATGCGCCTTCAAAAAAATGCCTCGGGGAACTTGTGCATAAAGCTATCCTTTTGCCCATTACACGCAGTTTTTCAATGTATTCCTTAACACCGTTTTTTGCTGGTATATTATGAGTATATTCATACTCCGCCATTTCGGTCCACTCTGCCATAAGCTCTTGAGGAGTATCCGGAAGATTAAACCTCTTTTTCGTATATTCAGCAATTTCCGAAAAGCTCATTGCCGCAATGGTCTGAACATAGTCGTCGGGGACTTTTATTCCGCGACGGCCCTCTAAAAAAGCATGGTCTATCTTTTCCCATACATCCAGAGAATCCATAATAGTGCCGTCCATATCAAAGATAACGGCATCGAACAAATTGTAATCAATCATAATCTACTCCGAATACTTTTCAAGAAGCGAATGACGGACTCTCCACAGCTTTGGCGAAAGATCAACATAATATGAGTGAGGATTTTCAAAACGCTTTACCTCATCCCAAATAGTGTCAACCTGTTCTTTACAATACTGACGGATTTTGTCAATTTCCGGAAGTTGGGCAATACATTCCCCTTTTTCAAAAAGTTTTACAAGAAGCTTCTTTGCCGTAAAGTTTTCCACTTTTTTGCGTTTCCATGTGTGAACAGGGTCAAATATTTCATAAGGCTCATCATCGTTAATTTCTTCATTGTGAAGAGTCATAACATCAGCAATCGCCTTGCCGCTTTCGTTATCAAACAATCTGTAAATCTGCTTGAAATCCGGTATTGTTATTTTTGCAGGATTTTCGCTTATCTTGATTTTTGGTATAATTTCTCCATTTTCTTCAACACCAACAAGCTTATATACTCCGCCAAAAACAGGAGAGCTTTTTGCTGTGATGAGTCTTTCACCCACACCGAAAGAATCAATTTTTGCACCCTGTGCAAGCGTATCTGAAATAATATATTCATCCAGAGAGTTGGACACAACTATTGCGCAATCAGTAAAACCTTCCTTATCCAGTTCCTTACGGATTTTGCCTGTAAGATAGGTTATATCACCACTGTCAATTCTTACACCTCTGAGGCGTTTGCCCTGAGGAACAAGAACATCTTTTGCGACCTTGATTGCATTGGGAAGACCACTTTTAAGCACATTATATGTGTCAATAAGAAGTGTACAGCTGTCGGGATACGCCTGGGCATATGCACGGAAAGCGTCGTATTCTGTAGAAAACATCTGCACCCAGCTGTGCGCCATTGTACCGAGAGCGGGAATTCCATACATTTCGTCACTTATTGTGCACGCAGTGCCTGCACAGCCTGCAATATAAGCCGCCCTTGCCCCTAAGATGGCACTGTTTGCGCCGTGAGCTCTTCTTGAACCGAACTCCATAACTGCTCTTCCCTGAGCAGCTCTTACAATCCTGTTAGCCTTTGTAGCAATAAGGGTCTGATGATTGACAATCAGAAGAAGCATCGTTTCCACCATCTGCGCCTGTATTGCAGGACCACGGACAATTACAAGCGGCTCTCCCGGAAATACCGGCGTACCTTCAGGAACAGCCCACACATCACACTCAAACTTAAAGTTTCTGAGATAATCCAGAAAACCTTCATCAAAAAGCTTTTTATTGCGGAGATATTCTATATCATCCTCCGTAAAATGAAGGTTTTTCAGATATTCCACAACCTGCTCTGTCCCTGCCATAACAGCAAACCCACCGTTATCGGGAACCGTTCTGAAATAAAGGTCAAAATAGCATATCTTTTCGTGTGTACCGTTTACAAAATACCCGTTTGCCATCGTAAACTCGTAAAAGTCGGCAAGCATAGTAAAATTCTGTTCTTTAAACATTTGTCTTCATCTCCCGGAATATATCAACCGTTTTCGATAGCATCTTCAAGCCAGAATTCTGCAATATCTATTGCTTCATAAAGGCTTTCTCTCTTGGCTTTTTTCAAAACCTTATTCTTGCCTGAACCGTCGTTAAGGCAAAGATCAATTGTAACTGAGTCTGCAACTTCAAGGT
Source organism: Clostridia bacterium (assembly GCA_045604905.1). Classification (GTDB taxonomy): domain Bacteria; phylum Bacillota; class Clostridia; order UMGS1883; family UMGS1883; genus UMGS1883. The sequence continues at coordinate 135,710 of JAZUOX010000049.1, read as the reverse complement.
CACCGACTTTTTTCTTTGACATAATGGTAAAAACTATAATATACTTTTCTCCAAGGTCACCGTAATAAATAACATCACCGCGACGAACCATAGGTTTTCCCTTATAGGTGAAAATGTTCTGGGCTTCTGCCATAATATATCTCTCCTCACATTTATTAGTTTGCATAATTATTTATGTTATTATATCACAACAACTCATATTAGTAAAGTATTTTTTAATACGGCTTTTTTTAAGAAAAGTATTGATAATTTTTCTTTAGTGTGATATACTGTATAAGCTGTACTGGCCGGGGAGGTAGCGGTGCCCTGTATCCGCAATCCGCTATAGCGGAGGTGATGTCCCCGATTGAGGCGTTTTGTTTGTATGGCAGGAGCATATAAGTGGTGTTGACAGCCGGGTCTTGCGCAATATTGGCCCGTGAACCTTGTCAGGCGGGGAACCGAGCAGCAATAAGCGGTTACCTTTATGTGCCGCGAGGGTGCCTGGCTCGAGCTAACTGTATGATTTCCGCATAAAAGCAGGCGTCGATTTCGGGGTGTGCAGCATAAAAAATCCTTCAGCATAAGAATTTTCAGCACGAAATGCAAAATGCTAAGGTCGAATTCCGAACTTATATTAAACCTGAGGCTGTCTTATTGTTTTAAGACAGCTATTCTTTAAAACAGAAAAAGGAGGGGTACGCATGGAGTATCAGGCACTGTACAGAAAGTGGCGTCCGAAAACATTTGACGATGTTGTAGGTCAGCAACACGTTACGCAAACAATTAAAAATGAAATAAAAAACAATGCCTGCGGACATGCATTTCTTTTCTGCGGAAGCCGTGGCACAGGTAAAACATCGACTGCACGAATTCTCAGTAAAGCAGTCAACTGTGAGAACCCCATAGATGGCAACCCCTGCAATGTCTGCCCTACCTGTAAGGGTATAGAAGACGGCAGCATTATGGATATTATTGAGATAGATGCGGCAAGTAACCGCGGTGTTGACAACATCCGCACACTTCGTGAAGAAGCCAGCTATACTGCCGCTGTTACGACATACAAGGTTTATATCATTGACGAAGTGCACGCTCTCAGCAACGATGCTTTCAATGCACTGTTGAAGCTTCTTGAAGAGCCTCCGGCACATGTCAAGTTTGTTCTCGCTACAACAGAGGCAAACAAGGTGCTTGAAACGATTTCATCCCGTTGTCAGCGCTTCGACTTCAAAAGAATTACTCCGGATGACATATACGACAGGCTTGATTATATATGCAATGCCGAGGGTATTATGGCAGAGGAAAAGGCTCTGAGGATGATAGCGATTCACGCAGACGGGTCACTCAGAGATGCGCTCAGTTGTCTTGATCCCTGTATCGCCGCAGGTAAAGAGGTTGATACGGAATTTGTTGCAGACTTTCTGGGCAGAGCAGAAAACGAAGCGGTGCTTGAGCTTTGCAAGGCTGTTGGCGAAAATGACAGTCAGGGTGTAATCCGCTGTATAGACGATGTTTGTTCAAGGGGTAAAAATCTGACCCCATTTATGGAAGTTCTTATAAGCGCTATGCGTGATATGCTTATAATTGCAGTTTCCGGAAAAGGCAAGAGTGATTTTGATGAGGCTGAATATGCTGCGCTTCAGTCATACGCTGCTCTTTACTCAACTGAAAAACTGCTTTACGGAATAAAAACTCTTTCGGACGCAAATCAGACGGCACGGTTTATGACAAACCCCCGCGTTATATACGAAGCTGCTCTTGTAAAGCTTTGTATGAAAAATGTCGACGGTTCAATTGACAGTCTTCTTGCCCGTATAGGTGAGCTTGAGAAAAAGCTTGAATCAGGCTCTTTCACTGTAAATGCCGTTCAGACTTCTGTAAAAGAGACTTTCCCGGAAGCAGAAAAAGAAGATACAATGCCTGAAAAAGTTAATCTTAACGACATCCCACCAACAGAGTTTCTTTCAAAAATAAAAGCAATATGGCCCGAAGTTATGAATGATTTATCAGGCAGTATTATGCTTTTTGCATCTCTTGAAAATGTGACTCTGTTTGAAGACAGAGGCAGGCTTGCACTGGTATTTCCCGATGAAGGTGGCAGAGCGTTGCAGGATATGGTCCGTGAAGGCATCGGGCAAATAAATTCTTCGGTAAAGGCTCATTGCGGACTTGATGCCAATACTGTTTTAAGGCTTGAAAGTGATTTTGATACTTTCGGAAAATCAAAAAAAGAACACGATCCTATGGAAGATATTATAAATTTACCAATAACGAATATAGAATAATTTGAAAGGATGTATCTAAAAATGGCTAAAGGCGGATATCCCCGTAATATGGGAATGGGCGGAATGGGTAATATGAATAATATGATTAAGCAGGCACAGAAAATGCAGGCTGAAATGCTTAAAGCTCAGGAAGCACTTGAAGAACAAGTTATTGAGGCATCAGTCGGTGGCGGTGCAGTAAGCGTTAAAATCAACGGCAAGAAAGAATTGATAGAGCTTAAGCTTTCTCCAGATGCTGTTGATCCTGATGATGTTGAAATGCTGGAAGATATGATCATCTCCGCAGTTAATGAAGCTCTTCGCAAAGCTGATGAGGCTGCTGCAAGCAGTCTTAAGGGAATTACAGGCGGTATGAGTATTCCCGGTTTATTTTAAAAGCGGATGGCAAACCCCTTTTTACAGACTTTCTCATAGGAGTTGAAAAATATGTATCCAGTTTCACTGGAAGAGCTTATTACAGAATTTGAAAAGCTTCCGGGCATCGGACATAAAAGTGCTGTCAGACTTGCTTTTCATGTAATGAATATGCCTGATAACAAAGTAGAGAAATTTATCGGTGCAATAAAAAAAGCAAAGACGAGCGTCCATCTTTGCTCTAAGTGTCAGAATCTTACAGATAAGCCTGAATGTGATATTTGCGCATCAACCAAGCGCGATACTAGTACGATATGCGTAATGGAAAGCCCCAAAGATGTGACCGCACTCGAAAAAACAAAGGAATATAACGGTCTTTACCATGTTCTGCATGGGGCAATTTCTCCAATGGACGGAATCGGACCGGAGGATATCAAGATAAAAGAACTTCTCGCCCGTCTTACACCGGAGGTTGCTGAGGTTATTATGGCGACAAACTCAACAGTTGAAGGCGATGCTACTGCAATGTACATAGCCCGTCTTTTGAAGCCTATGGGGATAACTGTTACAAGAATTGCACACGGGCTTCCCGTAGGTGGAGATATTGAGTATGCAGATGAAGTAACGCTGTCAAGAGCAATGGAAGGCAGACGGGAAATATAGCAGCGTGCCGCTATGCCCTCGTCGCATAAAAAGCCGAAATACAAAAAAGGGGATGCGAAAAAGTCCAGACCGCGTTTTTTCCTATCTCTAATGAAAAAGTGGGGTAAAGAAATCAAATTTCTTTACCCCACTTTATTTTTATAACAAAATACTCAACAACTTACCTAAAACTGTCTTTTTCATCATATAATTTCTCTTGTTTGCCAGAAAAATGCTCTGACTGCTGTACAGATTTCCGTTTGCACACCAGTTTACAAAATGCTCGCAATTATTTTTAAAGAAATTAAATCCGCCAAAATTCGTTCCGACAGACTCTTCTGCTCTTGTTGCAATTTCCTCTGCGCTGAACTTCTTATTAACCTCAGACAAAGAACAAACCTGTAGCTTAGTTCCGCCATTGATAAATCTTCTTATGTTGCTTTTTATAATGATTATACTGAGTCGCGGCTTTGCCATATTAAAATGGATAATCTCATTTTCTCCCACAACAACACCGTAATGCCAGATGTCAAAAGGTGTAAAAATTGCCCATTTGCTCATTACTTTTACTATATCTCCGCGTTTAAAGCTCATAGTTTCCCGCATGGTGTTTCCCTCTTTGTAAGTTATTTTGCACTTTCCAGAAGATCCATAAGTTCCTCTTTTGTGTAGTTATAAACATTATCACAGAAATGACAGGTTATTTCTGCCTTGCCATCCTCCTCGATAAGCTTTGTAAGTTCTTCTTTTCCTATACTGATAAGCGCTCTGTCCGTTCTCTCGCGGGAACAGTCACACTTATACGCCGTTCCAATATTGTCGAAATACTCAATTTCATAATCAGAAAGGAGCTTCTCTACAATATCCTCAGGTTTCTTTCCGTTTGAAAGCATTTCCGTAACTGAAGCTATTGACTGCACTGTTTTTTCCACATTGTCTATATCTTCATCGTAAGCACCCGGAAGCACCTGTAAAATAAATCCGCCTGCAGCTTTAATTGTGTAGTCCACATCAACAAGTACACCCAACGCCACCGCTGTCGGAAGCTGTTCGCTTGTAGCGTAATACCGGGTAAGGTCCTCTGCAATTTCACCGTTCACAAGAGGCACCTGTCCCACATAGGGCTCCTTCAATCCAAGGTCACGGATAATACTGAGCATACCGTTTGTTCCAACTGCACCTCCAACATCAAGCTTACCTTTTTCGTTAAGCGGTAAATCTACAAGGGGATAATCCACATAGCCTTTGACATTTGCTTTTCCGTCAGCAACTGCAATAACTCTGCCGATAGGTCCTCCACCATTAAGCTGAAGTGTTATAGCATCGTCTTCGCTCTTAAGCATACTACCCATAATTGCTGCTGCGGTAATAGTTCTGCCGAGAACTGCAGCCGCAGTAGCAGACATTTTATGTATTTCCTGTGCCCTGTTGCAAAGCTCTGTGGTGTCTGCTGCTACCACACGGATTGCACCGTTTGAAGTTATGGCATTTACTATATAATCCGACATAAAGCTCCTCCCGAAAGAATATAATTCTGAGCTAATAATATATTAAGTCATTTTTATCATTAGCTCAGAATCATACAAAAGGCAGAGGCTACGCCTCTGCCTTTTTGCATAGCTAAACTATAATTACTTAAGTTCAACCTTTGCGCCAACTTCTTCAAGCTGAGCCTTGATCTTTTCAGCGTCTTCCTTAGAAACAGCTTCCTTAAGAGTCTTGGGAGCACCATCAACTGCTTCCTTAGCTTCCTTAAGGCCAAGACCTGTGATTTCACGAACAACCTTGATAACCTTAATCTTTTCAGCACCTGCATCTGCAAGAACTACGTCAAATTCTGACTTTTCTTCTGCAGCACCTGCAGCGTCTCCGCCAGCAGCTACAACTGCTACGGGAGCAGCAGCGCTAACACCGAATTCTTCCTCCATAGCCTTTACAAGCTCAGCTACTTCGAGGAGCTTTAATTCTTTAATTTCAGCAATAATTGATTCAATTTTACTCATTGTTACTTACCTCCTAAAAATAAGTTTAATAATTTTTATTCTTCTGTGGGAGCTTCAGCTGTTTCTTCAGCCGGAGCTTCTGCGGGAGCTTCCTCTGCGGGAGCTTCCTCTACTGCTGCGGGAGCTTCCTCTGCGGGAGCTTCTTCAGCTTTCTCAACCTTAATGTCTGCGGGCTCTACGCCGTTATCAACAAGTGCCTGCAATGTGCGAGCAAGGTTGCTGATGGGAGCGTTGAGGCTACCGAGCAATTTAGCAAGAAGAGTTTCACGGTTGGGTGTAGCTGCAAGCTGCTTAACTTCAGCAAGCTCAAGAACCTTTCCGTCAAGGAAACCACCTTTGATTTCCAGCTGTTCGTGTGTTTTTGCAAAATCTGCAATAACCTTTGCGGGAGCAACTTCATCTGTCATGCTGAGTGCAAGAGATGTAGGTCCGTTAAGGATAGGGTCAAGCTCATCAAAGCCGACTTCCTTTGCTGCAAAGCGTGTAAGAGTATTCTTGATAACCTTGTACTCTACGCCTGCTTCACGAAGCTTGTTACGAAGCTGTGTGTCTTCTTCAACAGTAAGTCCGCAATAATCAACGAAAACGCCTGAAACTGCTGTCTTAAACTGTTCTGTGATGCCAGCAACTATCTGCTTCTTTTCTTCGAGAATTTTCTGACTTGGCATATTCTCACCTCACAATAAATAATAAAAGGGATTCTTTGCCCATAGACACAAAGAATCCCGAGTTTTTATAGGAATACTTCCTCGGCAGGACTTACCTTTACGCCTGCTGTCTATGGAAACAACATAGTGGATTATACACTATATTATTCAATTTGTCAACTACTTTTAGTTAATTTTTGATGCATTAAGCTTAATTCCGGGGCCCATTGTGCTTGCGATAGCAACGCTCTTAATGTACTGACCCTTTGCTGCTGCAGGCTTAGCCTTAACAATCGCGCCCATAATAACATCATAGTTTTCCTGAAGTTTCTGAGCACCGAAAGAAGCCTTACCGATGGGGCAGTGAATGATGTTTGTCTTATCAAGACGGTACTCAATCTTACCTGCTTTAACATCGTTTACAGCCTTAGCAACATCCATGCTTACTGTACCTGCCTTGGGGTTGGGCATAAGGCCCTTAGGTCCAAGGATTCTAGCGATACGGCCGATAACACCCATCATATCAGGGGTTGCAACAACAACGTCGAAATCAAGCCAGTTTTCTTTCTGGATCTTTTCAACGAGTTCTTCCGCACCAACATAATCTGCGCCTGCATTCTGTGCTTCTGTTGCCTTTTCGCCCTTAGCAAAAGCAAGAACTCTTACAGTCTTACCTGTACCGTGGGGAAGTACAACAGCACCTCTTACCTGCTGGTCAGCGTGACGTGAGTCAACACCGAGCTTTACATGAAGTTCAATTGTTTCATCAAACTTTGCGCTAGCAGTCTTTACAACAAGGTCAAGAGCTTCTGCAGGATCATACTGCTTACCGGTTTCAATAAGCTGAGCACCGGCTAAATATTTCTTACCGTGTTTCATACTGTTACCTCCTTGTGGTTCATCGGGATTTTATCCCTCCCACATTCTCTTTAATTATTCCTCTACCGTTACGCCCATACTTCTGGCTGTACCGGCAATCATGCTCATAGCTGCCTCAAGGCTTGCTGCGTTAAGGTCAGGCTTCTTGAGCTCTGCGATCTGCTGAAGATCTGCTTTTGAAAGCTGAGCAACCTTTGTTTTGTTCGGCACACCACTGCCGCTCTCGATCTTACAAGCCTTTTTAATAAGCACTGCAGCCGGAGGGGTCTTTGTGATGAAGCTGAATGATCTGTCCGCATAAACGGTAATAACAACAGGGATAATAAGACCTGCGTCTTTAGCTGTTCTCTCGTTGAATTCCTTTGTGAACTGTACGATGTTAACACCGTGCTGACCGAGAGCCGGACCTACCGGAGGAGCCGGAGTAGCCTTACCTGCGGGGATTTGCAATTTGATATAACCTGCGATTTTCTGTGCCATAATTTGCACCTCCTTAGAGAAAAATGTGGTAGTTAGCGGACTAAAAAGTCCTCCCATCTATAACAAGCCTCACGGCTTATTAACGATTTAATCAAGCGGCTCAATCTGGTAGAAGTCAAACTCCACCTGCATTTCTCTGCCGCCAAACATGGTTACCATTACGCTAACCTTGCGTTTTTCCTGATTGATTTCAAGAACTTCACCCATAAAGCCTTCCATAGAGCCTTCGGTAATACGGACAGTATCTCCGACATCAACTCCGAGGTCAACGATTGCAGTCTCAACACCGAGTCTCTCAACCTCTGCCTCCGAAAGGGGAACGGGCTTACTTCCCGGACCGACAAAGCCTGTACATCCGCGCGTATTGCGGACAACATACCAGCTCTCATCAGTCATATTCATCTTAATAAATACATAGCCGGGATAAATTTTTCTTGTAACAGTCTTCTTCTCGCCTTTATCGTTTTCCTCGACTGCTTCCTCAACAGGGATGCACACATCGCCGATGAGGTCACCGAGGCCGCGATTTTCAACTGTTTTTTCGATGCTGTCTTTCACCTTATTCTCGTAACCGGAATAAGTATGAGCAACATACCATTTAAATTCAGCACTCATAATACACCAGGCGAAGCGCCTTTCCTCCCTTTTTTTAATATTAGCCTTTAACAATGAAAGATGTCAAGAAAGAGAAAAGAGCATCAAGACCAAAGATTATAAGTCCAACAACAACAAGCGCAACAATAACGATGGCTGTGTTGTTTAAAAGCTGTTTCTTTGTAGGCCAAACAACCTTCTTGAATTCCGACTTGGTAGCCTTCATAGAGTCAACCATACGGCGGAAGATGTTTGTCTTTTTAGTTTTTACTTCTCCCATTAAGTTCACCCTCTATTACTTAGATTCTTTATGCAGTGTGTGCTTGCGGCAGAAAGGACAATACTTGTTCATTTCGAGTCTGTCGGGGTTATTCTTCTTGTTTTTCATAGTATTGTAGTTACGCTGTTTGCACTCTGTGCATGCCAAAGTGATTTTAACTCTCATAATTGCGCCTCCCTAAGATAATTACCTCAAAATTTTATGCACGTAAAAAAAGCCCACATAGCGAGGTAAGAATAACTATAACACATTATTTTTTTGATGTCAACAGATTTTTCAGATTTTTTTGTGTGTTATGCCATTTTTCCCCTGCTCAAAACAATTTCTTCCTTATTATATACTATATAAGGCTAATCATTTTTCACAAATTATGCCGGGATTTTTATCCGATGAAAAAACGACTTGTCTGAACAAGTCGTTTTTGGTGGTTGCCGAACTAGGATTCGAACCCAGACAAACAGAGTCAGAGTCTGCTGTGCTACCCTTACACAATTCGGCAAAATCAATTAAGCTACCCGTATAATATACACCGATTTTGAGGGTTTGTCAATCATTTTTTTAAAAATTTTTCAAGTTTTTTTAGTGTAATATCTGTCAGGTTTTATTTTTTCAATAAAATTTGTCGTTTTTTTGAAGTTTTTCTTGTATACTTGTTTTTTTTGTGTTATACTTAGATAAACAAGTATATGTGGAGGGATACATATGGAACAGAATTACAATCAGGGAAGACCCCGCTCCGTAAAAAAAGTGAAGAAGGTTACTATGACAGCTGCTGCTGTTTTGTGCGTGGTTACCTTTCTTTTAGGTATTATTATAAGCAGCGCTGTTTCCTCAGGCAAGGTTTCTAAAGCTAAGGAAAACGCAGCCGAGCTTGCAAAAGAGGTTGAACGCCTTGAAGATCGTGAAAACGAGTATACCTTAAACCTTGAGAATAAAATCAAGGAGCTCAACGAGCAGGTTAACTCTCTTACAAGTTCTGTGAATCAGGCTAAGGAACAGCAGGTCGTTGCTGACCAGGAAGAAGAGAATGCTGAAGCTGTTGATTCTGCTGTAGTTGACGATGCAGAAACTTCTGAAACTGCTAAGTCTGCTAAAAAGTCAAGCAATCCTTTAAAAACAGTGCTTACTATTGTTCTTGTTATAATCATTCTTGGTTGTATAGCTTTTGCCGTTACAATCTTCCTTAAAAAGGGCGGTCGCAATGATGACTACTTTGATGAAGACGATTATGAAGATGACGACGAGTATGACTATGAAGATGAAGACGATTACGAAGACGATGATTATGACGACGAAGAATATGATGATGACGAATACGATGACGAAGACTAATTAAATTACGCAGAATAATCAAAGCGGTTTGCAAAAAATGCAAACCGCTTATTTTTTATCACGCAAGAATTTATGAAAAATCAAGAGGCATAAAATGCAGTTCAGAGCTTTTATTCTGCCAACATCAGAACTGTCTTTATTCCTATTTCAAGACCTGTCTTCAGGGATTTTTTATCAATCCATTCTTCTCTTGTATGTGCATCTCCACCGTAAAACACTCCGATACACCCTGCAGGAATTCCCATTGAAAGAGGAATGTTACAATCTGTGGACATACTGCAATACTCAATTTCTCCACCCACAACACTTACCATAGCATCGGCAAGTTTATCAAGAAGTTCCTTCTTTTTTGACGGATCTACGCCTTTTTCACAAGGCCGGATTCCAATTACTTTAACATTTACATCTACATCGTCAGCCTTTGCACCGTCAAATATTTCTTCATAATATTTCCCCATAATTTCAAGACATTCACTGCTGTCGCTGCGATACTCACAAAGCATCTTTGCGCTTTGAGCAATAGTGTTTACCGAGGTACCACCCTCTATACTTCCTACATTGTATGTAGTTATAGAATCATTTATATGAGGCACATCTATTTTGTAAATCTTTGTAATAATCTTCGAAAGTTCTGCAATTGCGTTTTTATTGCCGAATTTGCTGAAACTATGACCACCGGGAGTTTTTACCTCCACCTCATAACGGCAGGAGCCTACGCACTTATCCTGAATACCTCCGAAATAACTTTTGTCAAAAGATACAAACCGGGAGACTCTGCCATCATACGCACGCATGATTTCTTTTGCACCTTTAAGGTTGCCGAGGCCTTCCTCGCAGGAATTGCAGACAAACAATATTCCACCTTTGGAATTTATGTTGTTCTGCACAAAATATCTTACTGTCATAAGCAGCACTGCAACACTTGCAGTATCGTCGCCTACTCCGGGACAATATATCTTTTCCTCATCCTCTGAAAAAGGCATAGGCTCTGTATCGGGGAACACTGTGTCGGTATGAGCCACCACAACGGTTATTTCGTTGCTTCCGTCGCAGTTATGTGGATAGATAACGTTAAGGGCATCGTCAATGTATGCCCCCTCTGCCCCATTTTCTTTAAACCATTTAAGACAATACTCAGCCCTTTTTTCTTCCTTCCCCGACGGAGCCGGAATTTTGCAAAGGTCACGGATTACAGAAAGGGTTTCCTCGTAATTTTCTAGTGCATATTTTTTTATGTTTTCCATTGTTTCTCACCTTAAATGCTGAACAATCCAAAAGCACCAAGCACAGATGTTACAAGAATAAGCACAATGCAGATGGGAGCAAAATACTTGATAACAATTGTGAAAAGTGTTTTCTTCTTGAACTTTATGTTGTTCTGCTCTATTTCTTCAATAAGTGTCTTGGGCTTAATTATATAACCAACAAAAACACAAGTGAAAAGGGCAATTATGGGCATAAGCACGCTGTTACTGATAAAGTCAAAGAAATCAAGGAACTGCATTCCGATAATTGTCACACCGCTCCAGATGCTGTAACCAAATACAGAGAGAAGACCGATTATAACAGCACCAAGGAAAACGACTAGCACAGAAAGCTTTCTTCCCATTTTGAACTTATCGCACACAATAGAAACAACCGTTTCCATAAGCGAAATGGAAGACGTAAGCGCCGCAAAAAGAACCATCACAAAGAACGCTGTGCCGAGAATTGTACCGCCCGTCATACTTTCAAACACCTTGGGAAGTGTTACAAACATAAGTGAGGGACCGGGCTTCTGAGGTGCCGCACCTGTAAAGGCAAATACCGCAGGAATAACCATAAGACCTGCAATAACAGCGATACCCGTGTCAAAAATTTCTATCTGCTTAACGGAGCTTTCTAAACTTACATCCTTTTTCATATATGAACCATAAGTAATCATAATACCCATTGCAAGTGACATTGAGTAGAAAAGCTGACCCATTGCTGCAAGAACCGTCTTCACAGAGAAGTGTGAAAAATCGGGGATAAGGTAGTATTTAACCCCTTCCAATGCGCCGGGCTGGCATACAACATAAATTGCAATAAACAGCGAAAGCACTACGAGAATCGGCATCATAACCTTGCTTACCTTTTCAATACCTTTTTCAACTCCGAAAAGAACAACAAGCGCGGTTATTCCGATAAAGAGCATAAACCATACAACAGGCTCAACAGGTGCAGAAATGAAATTACCGAAATAAGCATCATTTGCAGTCAGCTTTATATCACCTATAATAAACGCTGCCATATACTTCATTACCCATCCGCCGATAACGGAATAGTAAGGCAGAATAATTGCAGGAATAACTGCTGCACCATAGCCTATAAAAGAAAACTTTTTATTAAGCTTATTAAATGCACCAATCGCAGAAAGCCCTGTTTTTCTGCCGATAGCAATTTCAGCCGTCATAAGCGCAAATCCAAAAGTCAGCGCAAGCAGTATGTATACAAGCAAAAATATTCCACCACCGTACTGTGCTGCAAGGTATGGAAATCTCCAAATGTTACCAAGACCTACAGCTGACCCTGCCGCTGCCAATACGAAGCCAAGCTTGCCGGTAAAGCTACTTCTTTTTTCGTTACTCATTTTAAACTTCCTTTCATTACACGGAACACTTGTTCCGCTGTATCTGACATATTTTTATATGCGTTTTCCGTTTTCATAGCATCCTCAAGGGAGCACACTGTTCGTAATATCGGGAAAAACGCATCAATACCATTCTGATTAACTGCCCGCGCATCGTCTGTAACTGCGCCCGAAAATGCAATTACCCTTTTGCCGTATTTTTTTGCTATTGCCGCAATACCGCCGGGGGCTTTACCCATTGCAGTCTGTTTGTCAAGCCTGCCCTCACCCGTTATTACAACATCTGCGTCTTTTACAAGCTCTTCAAGCCTTGCCGCACGAAGGACAATATCAATTCCACGTTCAAGCTTTCCGTTAAGAAATGCCATAAACGCAAAGCCTATACCGCCTGCTGCTCCGGCACCGGGATAATTTTCGTCTGCATCCAGGAAAACTTCCTTAACCTTTTTGGCGTAAGATGAAAGCCATGAGTCCATATCGGCAACCATTTTTTCGTCTGCACCTTTTTGCGGACCGTATATGGCGCTGCATCCATTATCACCGCAAAGAGGATTATTTACGTCGCAGGCAATACTGAAGCTGCATTCTGAAAGAAGAGGATTTTTGTTATCCGTTGTAATCGACACAACCTCTTTAATTCCCTTTGCACCAAATGGTACATTGTTGCCGTTCTTATCAAGTATGCCAAAGCCAAGCGCCTGAAGCATACCGATACCGCCATCGTTTGTGGCACTGCCGCCAATACCGATTATGAAATTACGGCAACCCCTCTGCATAGCGTCTGAAATAATCTCGCCCACGCCATAAGTTGTGGTATTAAGGGGATTACGCCGGCTATCTTTCACAAGTGTAATTCCTGCTGCAGCCGACATTTCGATAATTGCGGTTTTTGTTTCTGCTATTATTCCGTATTCTGCATCAACTTTTTCACCCAGCGGACCGCATACGGAAATTTTCACCTTTTCACCGCCCAGACCTGCAACTAAAGCATCAACCGTACCCTCGCCACCGTCTGCCACGGGGACAATTATATTTTCACTTTCGGGATAAACTCTTTTTATACCCTCTGCACAGGCACGGCCTGCCTCCACAGAAGTAAGGCTACCCTTAAAGGAATCTATTGCTATTACTGTTTTCATAAGGACAAACCTCCATAATTTTATATAATAACACAAAATAAGGTAAAAAGAAAGCTTTTTATTTTTCTTTTTTGTTTCTGTATTCCGTAGGTGTTTTCCCGAACCGCTTTTTAAAAAGGCGGTTAAAGTACGTCACATTGTTAAACCCTGTCTGCCGAGCTACTTCTATCACCGTTTTCGAGGATAATTTTAAGAGTTCACAGCTTTTGTCAAGGCGCTTTGTGTTTATATATTCAAGCATACCCACGCCCTCTTCTTCTTTAAAAAGCTTGCCGATATATTTCTCGTTATAATTAAAAATACGCGCGATTTCACTGACGGATATTTCACCGAAAAGGCTTTCCTCGATATAGTTTTTGATATTAACTATAAGGGGGCTGTAGCTATGGATATCATTTGAATATTCTTTCACAAGAAGCTTTATATGATTTTCTATAATTGTGCAAAGACGTCTGCACTTTTCCTCGTCAAAATTCTTTTCAAAGGAAAATCCGTGAATTTCCCTGTCCGAGATATTCCCCACAAAAAGTACAGCAATTACAGCCCCGTCATAAATCACGGGACTTACATATTCATAAATACCACCGCTGCAAAGTCCGCCAAAGGGTACCCTTTCGGAAATCGCCTTGTTAAAGGCTTTGTTCCTGCAGGATATGCACTTTAAAAGTCCGCCCGGGGTGGACTTGAAAAAATCGCAGTACGGCTTTGAATGATTGATAAAATATTTGTCAAGCATCGTTTTTTTATTGCCGTAATTTTCAAGAAACGCTACCGTTATATGAAGCCGGGTTCCATATTCAAGAAAGCACAAAAGTTCCTGAAGTGAGCTATGTTCCATTTTTCCTCATTCCTTAACAAAGGTAAGATATTTTTGTATATTATACCTTAAATATTTCTTTTGTTCAATATTTTTATTCAAAAGTTGTAGAATCCGTGAATTGTTTCTATTATAATCAAGTTGAGGTGATTTTAATGAACAACCATTATGATTTAATTGTAGTAGGTGGCGGTTTTTCAGGGGTGTGTGCGGCAATTTCCGCAGCAAAAGAGGGGCTTAACACACTCCTTATCGAAAGATACAACTGCCTTGGCGGTGCAGCGGCAAATGCCCTTGTAGCACCGTTTATGAGATACTGGTCCCACCATAAAGAAACAGGTGAAAGGATTTACCTGTGCGGAAATCTTTTTATGGAAATAATGGAAGAAGCTGAAAAGCTTAATACATATAAGGAATTTACCTACGACTCCGTAGGCTGGTTTGACGAGGAAATAATGAAGATTGTCCTTAACCGTATGGCGCTTAAATACGGTGTTAAACTTCTTTTCAATACTGTTGTGACAGATGCAATCACTGACGACAGAAAAATTACAGGCGTAAAGGCTTTCGGTAAATCTGCACACCTTGAATTCACCGCAGACTATTTCATTGATGCAACAGGCGATGCGGAGCTTTCAATGCTTTCGGGATGTGAATTCAAGCTTGGCAGAGATAAGGATAACCTTTGTCAGCCTATGACACTTTCCTTCCGCATGGGCAATGTTGACGAAAAGAAATTCCACGAGGTACATACACAGATTAAATACATTTACCGTGAGCAAAAGGAAAAGGGACTTATTAAAAACCCCAGAGATAGTGTCCTTGTATTTGAAAATTTCAACGAGGGTGTTCTTCACTTTAACAGCACCCGTATAATAAAACGTAATCCAACAGACCCCTTTGATGTGACCGAGGCGGAAATCGAAGCACGCGAGCAGGTTTTCGAGCTTTATAATTTCCTTAAAAATCACGTACCGGGCTTTGAAAACTGCCGTGTGCTTTCAACTGCGATGCAGATAGGAATCCGTGAAAGCCGTAAGATTGAGGGTGAGTATACCCTTACGGAAAACGACCTTGTTTCCTTTGCACGCTTCCCTGATGCAATTGCCGCATCAAACTACGAAATCGACATACACAACCCCGAGGGTGGCGGAACAAGAATGGTATTTTTCAAAGACGAAGAATGGTACGAAATCCCCTACCGCTGTCTCATTCCCAAGTCAAAGGATAATATGCTTGTTGTGGGAAGGTGTATCTCTTCAACTCATGAGGCACAGTCATCCTTCCGTATTATGCCTTTCTGCGGAGAAATGGGTCAGGCGGCAGGTATCGCTATTAGCCTTCTTTCAAAGGATAAAAAGGATGATGTCCGCGATGTGGATATGGAAAAATTGCAGAATATTCTCCGCAAAGAAGGATTTGTTATTTAACTTGACATAATCTGAAAACTAGAATATACTTAACCTAATGATAGCTAGGAGGTTATTTATATGAAATACGAATTCGGTTTAAGAGGTCACGATATAGGAAACACACTCGACGAAATGTGTGAAAACGCGAAAAAATACGGTGTTAAAAATCTGCAGTTTGCTCTTGCAAAGACTTGCAACAATATAAATTTTGATGAAATCGGTTTTGACGAAAAGGTTGCAAATGATATTAAGGCAAAGCTTGACGAGTATGGCTTGCACGTATCTGTGCTCGGTTGCTACATTGACCCCATTAACCCCAACGATGAGGTAAGGGAAACACAGCTCAGACGTTTTAAGAACTTTATCAGCTATGCAAAGGTTTTCGGTGCTGATATGATTGCTACTGAAACAGGCTCACTTGCAACAAGAGAGGAAACACGTTCGGAAGAAACATATCAGTTCCTTCTCAACAATCTCCGCCCCCTTGCAAAGGAAGCAGAGGATAAGGGCGTTATGATGGCAATTGAAATGGTATGGATTCATCCAATGTACTGCCCCCAGAGAATGAGAAGACTTCTTGACGACCTTAATTCACCCAATGTTGGCGTAATTGTTGATATGTCAAACCTTACCTATCCCGAAACAAGGGACAATCAGTCAGACACTATAAACGACAGTTTTGACCTTCTCGGCGACAACATCAAGGGTATCCATCTTAAGGACTTCACCTTTGATGAAGAAGGCAAAAAGTCATTTGCACTTGCAGGCAGCGGTGACCTTATGACAGAGCTTTTCTTTGACAGAATAAACTCTCTTTCAAAGCTTCCCGAAATTATCCTTGACGAAACAAAGGTTACGGATTATGCACAGACACTGGAAATCCTTGCAGATGTACTTGCTGAATAATCAAAAAACTACTCTTCAATCACGAAGAGTAGTTTTTTAATTACTGCGAATATTTGCAAGTATATTTTCCATAGCATCAGGAAGATTAAAAGAAATCTTTGCCGCTTCGGAAGAGTAGTCACATATTACCTCTGCCATAGTTTTGATCAGTTTTAGTTCACACTTTGCATTGTTATTTTCTGCAGAAACATCAAAATGTTCAAGGTAATTATAACAGAAATCACTGCTTAAAACTTCAAGCTTTTGAATTATGCTGTCAAGTTGTGCCAGTTTGTCAGTAAGTGAAATTGCTTTTTTGATAAAGTCTTTGTCATTCATAAAAATCATCTCCTCAATCATATTTTATCTCATTTTGAGATAAATGTCAATATCTCATTTTGCGATATGGTATAATAATTTAAAAAGGAGAGATTGTTATGCGACTTAAAGACTTACGTGAAGATTCTGATATTCCACAGAGAGTTGTTGCGGAATTTTTAAACATAAAACAAAATACTTATTCCCAATACGAAAACGGACGACGACAAATTCCTTTTGAACTACTCATAAGACTAGCAGAATATTTTAATGTATCTACCGACTATCTTCTAGGAGTTACAGATGTTAAAACACCCTACCCTAAAGGCTAAGGTGTTTTTTCTTTGGTGCAAAGAACCGCATGTACTTTTTGGAGCAAAAAGTACCAAAAACGCGGGGGTTCCGATTTCCCCCGCACCCCCTTAAAAACGGCCTCGCAGGGGCGTTTTTAAGTTATGGCGTACCATAGAATAAAATAGTGGTCTTTATTAAGAAAAACACATTGCCTTTATTCCGCCGTCTGCATCGGCAAACTTATTGCCGAGGGCAGACTAAAACCGCTTGTCAGCAAAGGAAACTGATACAAGCGGTTTTACAGAAACTGTCAATGTGTTTTTCTTAATCCTATTGTTTGTGCGTGTTTTAATTCACATAAACTAACTATAGCGTTAAACTACGGTTGTTTCATATTTTATGCTTGTTAGCGGAAAAACCGTTTGCATCATTTTCCGCTGCTGGCAAACGGTTTTTAGGACGCTGCCTGAGGCAAGAGTGCCGAATAAGTCCGACGGTATAAAAGCTTAAAATAGGGAACAACAAAACTTACTTTGTATAAATGATACCACGCCCAAAAATGTCTACGCCCCTGCGAGGCCGTTTTGGGGTCCGGGGAATCGGAACCCCGGAACTTTTGGTTCTTTTGGTTTCAAAAGAACATCTGCCTTTTGCTCCAAAAAGGACACCTTCTTTGTTTCTAAACAAAAATTTTTGTTATAAAACGCAACTCACAAGAAGCTATTTTCTATATAGAAATCAAAAAGGTTCAGTCCTCATAGGCTGAACCTTTTTACCTTCATTTCGCATTTCGAACTTAAAACATTCCCTTAAACTTCTCTTAGTTTAGAAATCACAAATTTGTAACGACTTGCAAATCCGTCAATATCCCACACGGGCTGAACTTCGTCTTCTATGGAGAAAAGATATTCTGTAATTTTGTCAACAAGTTTGTCTGCCTTATCAAGGTCGTTTTCATCAAGTGCTTCTACAAGATATGTAAACTTTTCAAGGAATTCTGCGTGGAGGTTAAGATACTTCCATGACGCTTTCTGTACGGGGTTTTTAACCTCTACCGTTCTGTCAGCTAATGTACTGCCGACATACTCCCTTGTCCACTCACATCTTTTCTTAATATACACACGGGGAACATCGGGATAAAATCTGTGTTCCTGATATTCGCTTACTTCTGAAAGAGTCTGAAGATACTTCTTTACAAACTGCCAGTTTTCGCCAAATGACGCCTCAAGATATTCGTTTGCAATGCTGTCAAAATCCTTGTCCTTATCCCAAAGGGTTTCCGCATAGGAATAAAGGCCGAGACCTGTGGGGAAATATGCACGGGTTGCCTGACAGGAAATCATACCTTCAAGCCCTGCTTTTTCAAGGTAATTTACATCCTCGCAAAGGATTCTTGCACTGTTATAGAAGGTATAGTCCTTGTATGTTCTCCAATAAAAATGATAGCCGAATTCAAGATAGCCGTATATTGACGGCTGTGTATCTTTCCACTTGCGGAGAAATGCAAGATTTTCTGCTGCACTCATAGGCCAGTTAATATTGTTACGTTCAAATTCGGGAAGGTCCATATCCCTTTCTGCAGGGTCTTCAGCCTTGTAGGAAATTGAATTGCTCCTTGTAATGGGACAGAAAAGCATTATGAACCTATCTTTATTTTTAAGCTTTTCGCATACAGGAGGCCACAAAAGCTCAACATAAGAAAGAAGCACGATTTTGCTCTTTATACCTTCCTTGGTAAAAGCTTCGTCAAGCTCGTTAAGAAGCATTACGTAAAAATCCGTGGGAAGCTTTTTTGAACATTCAGGGCATTCGCAGTGGTTGTTGTAACCGTCTGCAAGCCAGAACTCAAGCTCCTCCACCTCAGGATGATTCTTTGCATATTCCGTGGTATAGGCTACCACCTTATCCCTCGCCTTTTTATTTGAAAGACAGAAGTTTGTTATCATAGGAGTATTATTTTGAAGCTGGCGCTTGCCGTTTATGTATGGAAGAATCTCTTTCATTTCGTCACTGAGTTCAAATCCTTTTTCAACCTCTGCACCCCAGTCCTTTACGTTGATGCCGAAAGGTTCACACATAAAGCCGTGTCCTGCACGGTGATAGACAAGACCACGCTTTAACATTTCATCCCCTATCTGCTTGAAATACTCTTCAATCTGCTCCTTTGAAACAGGGGTTACTTTGCGGCTTGGGTTAGAGGGTTTGTTATACCATCTTTCAAAAATGATTGACGCATCAACAAGCTCGATAAAAAGTCTGTTATATCCCATTTTTGCCGCCCAATCAACCTGATCAAGCATATTTTCAATACTTACGGCACCGCCGCCGCAAAAGCCACGATAACGATATGATGCAGTTTCCTCTGTTTTACAGTATGGAACTGCATTTATTTTTTCGGGGATGTATTCACCGTCAACACCGGGGCGAATCCACTTGATGCCAAATTTTTTAAGGTATGTATATACACCGTAAAGTACGCTTCTGGGATTTGATGCGGCAATAATGCCCTTGCCGTTTTCAATGTCAATTTTAAAGGAGTCAATCTCTTCGCTGACTTCTTTTTCTATCCCTTCAAAATCAGTGTAAAGGCCGAGGGAAACATCGGCATCCACGCTGATTTTTGTTAAGTATTTTCTGAGTTCCTCCGCTGCAAAAGCAAGCGTTCTGTTATCTCTCAAAGCAGAAATATTCATAGCAATTCTCCCATTTTTCAGATTGATTACTACTATAATCACACATTTTATTTTCAAAGTCAAGACCAATATATTGTCATCAGACCGATATTTTGCTGTTTTATGGCTAATATTATGGCAGATTTTTCTTTTTACTTATTGACAAAAACCGCATAAAAATAATATAATAAGATGATTATATATAATTATAAGTAGCTATTTTATTGAAAGGAATGATTACTGTGGCAATAACTGCACCAAGAGGTACTGCAGATATACTTGCACCGGATATTCTTAAATGGAAATATATTGAGAGCAAAATCTCAGATATAAGCGCGCGTTTCGGCTACTCTGAAATACGTACACCTGTGTTCGAACATACCGAGCTTTTTGAGCGTGGCGTGGGTGACACAACAGACGTTGTTCAGAAAGAGATGTACACCTTTAATGACAAGGGTGGAAGAAGTATTACGCTCCGTCCTGAGGGTACTGCATCTGTGGCAAGAGCGTTTCTTGAGCATAATATTTATGCACAGCCGCTTCCGGCTAAATTATGCTACAACATCACCTGCTACCGCTACGAAAAGCCCCAGGCAGGAAGACTCAGGGAATTTCACCAGTTCGGAGCTGAGTGCTACGGTACACAGGACCCTGCAACAGATGCAGAGGTTATCGCATTTGCAAGAACTGTCCTTACAGAGCTGGGCATAGATAAGCTTTCTCTTAACATCAACTCCATCGGTTGCCCCGTTTGCCGTAAAAAATATAACGAGGCACTTAAGGGCTATTTCCGTCCTTACATTGAAGACGGCACACTTTGTCAGACCTGTCGCGACAGATTTGACAAAAACCCCTTGCGTATTCTTGACTGTAAGAGTCCTGTTTGTGGGGAAATCGCAGATAAGGCGCCTGTACTTCTTGACTATATCTGCGACGAGTGCCGTGACCACTTTGAAGAAACAAAGAAGCATCTTGAAGCAATGGGAATCAGCTACAACGTAGATGGTACTATTGTAAGAGGTCTCGACTATTACACAAAGACAGTATTTGAATTCAAGACCGCTATCGAAGGCACTGCAGGTACTGTATGCGGTGGAGGTCGATATGACGGTCTTATTGAAGAGATTGGCGGTGCACCTACCCCGGGTATCGGCTTTGCAATGGGTATTGAAAGAATCATTATGGCGCTTGAGGCAGGCGGAAAAATGCCAGAGCTTGAGAGTGTACCCGATATTTACATTGCAAACATCGGTGAGGAAACAAAGCTTTATGTAACTGCACTTACAGACAAGCTCCGTAAAGCAGGCATCAAGTGTGAAAGAGATTTGTGTGCAAGAAGTCTTAAAGCGCAGATGAAATATGCTGACAAGTGCGGTGCGCGTTACAGCATCGTAATAGGCGGTGACGAAGCAGAGAAAAAGCAGGCAGTGCTTAAGAATATGAAAGAAAAAGAACAGACTGAGGTAAGTCTTGATGACTTAACCGGACTTATCAATATACTCAAGGAGGAAAACTAAAATGGATACAATCAAAGGATTAAAAAGATCATATATGTGCGGGGCACTCCGCGAAGAAAACATCGGTGAAACAGTAACCCTTATGGGCTGGGTAGCAAAGGCTAGAGATATGGGCGGACTTGTGTTCGTTGATATCCGCGACAGAAGCGGTATTTCTCAGGTAGTGTTTGAGCCGGAGAATGAAGCTCTCCAGAAAAAAGCTTCCGAGCTTCATATGGAGTACGTTATTGCCGTTACAGGTAAGGTAAGAATGAGAAGTAATATCAACAACAACATCCCCACAGGTAAGGTTGAGGTTGAGGCGGAAGATCTTCGTATTCTTAATACCTGTGATGTTACACCTTTCGTTGTAACAGACGATGTTAAAGCAGGCGAAGACCTTCGTCTTAAATACCGTTACCTTGACCTGAGAAGACCTACACTTGTAAAAACACTCCAGTTGCGTCACAAGGTAACACAGATTGCAAGAAGATACTTTGACGAAAACGGTTTCCTTGAAATCGAAACACCTATCCTTACAAAGAGTACACCTGAGGGTGCCCGTGACTACCTTGTACCCAGCCGTGTATATCCCGGTAACTTCTTCGCTCTTCCCCAGTCACCCCAGCAGTACAAACAGCTTCTGATGCTTGGCGGTATGGACAGATATTTCCAGATTGCAAAATGTTTCCGTGATGAAGATCTTCGTGCAGACCGTCAGCCTGAATTCACACAGATTGACCTTGAAATGTCATTCGTTGAAGAGGATGATGTTATGGCAATCAATGAGGGATTCCTTAAGAAAGCTTTCAAGGAAATTCTTGATTATGAAGTAACTCTTCCCCTTCCCCGTCTTACCTGGCAGGAGGCTATGGACAGATTCGGCTCTGACAAGCCTGATACACGCTTTGGTCTTGAGCTTTGCGATATGTCGGGTCTTTTCCGTGACTGTGGATTCAGTGCTTTTGCCGATACAGTTAAAGCAGGCGGCACAGTCCGTGCAATCAATGCAAAGGGACTTAGTGAAAAGCTCACAAGAAAGACACTTGACAAACTCGTTGAATTTGTTAAGACATATAAAGCTAAGGGTATGGCTTGGCTTATCGTTGACGAAAACGAAATCCGCGGCTCTATTGCAAAATTTTTCTCACCCGAAGAGCTTAAGGCTATTGCTGATAAGGCTGATGCTACTCCCGGAGACGTTATCCTCTTTATCGCAGACCAGAAAGCAAGCGTTGTTTATGCGTCACTCGGCGCACTCCGCTGCGAAATTGCAAAGAATTTCGGTCTTATTCCTGATGGCAAGTTTAATCTCCTTTGGGTAACAGACTTCCCCCTTCTTGAGTATGATGAGGAAGAAAACCGCTACGTTGCGATGCACCATCCTTTCACATCACCAAAAGACGAAGACCTTGAGCTTCTCGAAACAGACCCCGGCAAGGTAAGAGCAAAGGCTTACGACATTGTTCTTAACGGTTATGAGCTTGGCGGCGGTAGTATCCGTATTTACGACGCTGATCTTCAGCAGAGAATGTTCCAGGCTCTGGGCTTTACTCCCGAGCAGGCACAGGAAAGATTCGGATATCTTCTTAATGCGTTCCGCTTTGGTACACCTCCTCACGGTGGTCTTGCATACGGCCTTGACAGAATTGTTATGCTTATGGCAGGTTGTGAATCTATCCGTGACACAATCGCATTCCCCAAGGTTAAGGACAGCGGTGAGCTTATGATAGCGTCACCTGACGTTGTTGATAAGAAACAGCTTGACGAACTTGGACTTGCTATTGTGAATGGCGTAGACAGACATTCACAAAATGCGGAATGAGATGTAACGGGCGTATAAGTTGTCAAATGCGAAATTCGAAGTTCGAAATTCGAAATGAAGGTGGATTTTCACCACAGGCGAAATTCTTTAAAAGGAATGGTCTTTATCAATAATGTAATTGAAATTAAAAGTTTTGATTTTGCTGTTAGAATTGTAAACTTATATAAACACCTGACTACGGACAAGAAAGAGTTTGTACTGTCAAAGCAACTGCTTCGCAGCGGGACAAGTATAGGGGCAAACGTGTCAGAGGCTGAAAAAGCACCTTCCGATGCCGATTTCAGTGCAAAAATGAATATTGCTCTTAAAGAAGCAAATGAATCTTTTTATTGGCTTCGTCTTCTTCACGCAACAGAATACCTGTCCGACAAGGAGTATGCAAGCATAGAAAGCGACATTAAAGAAATCGTTTCTATTCTGGTTTCAATAACAAAGTCAATGAAAAACAAACCTAATAAATAGATTTTCGCCATAGCGAAAATCAACCATCACTTCGAACTTCGCATTTCGAACTTCGAATTAAAAAGGAGGAGGCGAGCACATTGTCCGCACTAATTAAATACGTGGAACAAGACAGTATTGCAGAAGAAATCGGTCTTGAGCCGGGTGACGAAATACTTGAAATCAACGACATTGAAATTAAGGATGTGCTTGACTATCGCTTCCTTATAAACGATGAATTTATCACTTTGAAAATAAAAACAAAGCAGGGCGAAATAGCCGAAGTTGATATCGAAAAGGATGCTTACGAGCCGCTTGGCGCGGAGTTTGAAAATTCCCTTATGGCAAAACCTCTTCACTGCACAAACAAGTGCGTTTTCTGCTTTATCGACCAGTTACCCAAAGGAATGAGGGAAAGTCTTTATTTCAAGGACGACGACACACGGCTCTCATTCTTTCAGGGAAACTATGTTACATTCACCAATCTTGACGATGAGGAGATCGACAGAATCATTCGTCTTCGCATAAGTCCCATAAATATTTCCGTACACACTATGAACCCTGAATTAAGGGTAAAAATGCTCAAAAATCCCAAGGCGGCACTTCTCCCCGATATTATGAAAAAGCTGTCGGATAACGGCATTATTATGAACTGTCAGATAGTTCTTTGCCCCGGCTACAATGACGGGGATGAGCTTACATACACAATTTCGGAGCTTTATAAAATGAAAGACTCTGTAAAGAGTGTGTCCGTTGTGCCAATCGGTCTTACCCGCCACCGCGAGGGACTTTGTCCTATGGAAGCGGTAAATCACGAAAAAGCCGTTGAGCTTATTACAGAAATTGAAAAATGGCAGAAAAAAGCTATGGCAGAAATCGGCACAGGATTTGTATACGCATCTGATGAAATCTATCTTAAAGCAGGGATTGAAATTCCCGCCAGCTCCGCTTACCACGGTTTTCCCCAGATTGAAAACGGTGTTGGTATGATTGCGAGTATGCGTGAGGAATTTTCTGATGCACTTGAAAGTGCACCGAAAACCTGCCCCGATAGAAATGTTACCCTTGTGTGCGGTGTAGCGGCATACGATTTTCTCTCGGAAATTGCAGAAACGATAAGGCAGAAATATCCTAATGTAAATATTACAGTTGAAAAAATCATTAATGACTTTTTCGGTCATGAAATAACCGTGTCGGGACTTCTATGCGGATGCGATATTATCGCACAGCTTAAAGACAGAAAGATTGGCGACACACTTATAATTACAAAAAATATGCTCCGCGACGGAGAAAACGTTCTCCTTGATGATATTACAACGGAAGATATTGAAAAAGCTCTCGAAGTCAGCATCACCGCAGTAGGTGATGACGGCTACGAGCTTCTCGATGCGATTTTAGGAGATAGATAACATGAAAAAACTTGCAATTCTTTTTACATTAATCATCCTTTGTTTTGCATCAAATGCGTATGCAAAAGAGGTTGCAAATATCCCTTCCTGCGCTGTTACATTAAGCGGGCAGAGTGTGGATAACTCATACAGGCAGTATCCTCTTCTTCAATACAGAGATATTGTGTACTTTCCTATGACATACTATGATTGCCGTTTTTTAGGTGTTGCTACCAAGTGGAATGCGGACACAAGCACTCTTGAAATTGCAAAGGAAAATATTTCAGGTGCTTACCGCGACTATGTGTGGGAACAGAGAAACAAAAAATTAAATGAAATTTCAATTTGTAACTTCAATATTATTGTAAATGGAAAGGTAATCGATAACGAAAAAGAGGAATATCCTCTTATTACTTTCCGCAATGTGACATACTTTCCCCTTACATGGCGCTTTGCCGTGGATGAGCTTGGGTGGGAATATAACTACGATGATAAAAACGGACTTGTAATTACCGCAGACAACTACATCTGCAAACCCCTCAATTTGCCAGATTTAAGAACACAGATTAACCCCGATGTTTCAACTGACGGCACATACTATTACTACACCGGAAATGACAAGAAAATCTATCGCACACCGGTAGATAACCCTTCTGATAATGAGCTTATATATACAACGGCTCACAATCATTACTTTGAAGGTGGAAATAACGATATAGATTTTTCCGTTGAAAATGGAAATATTTACTTATCATATCGTACAGGAGCTTCTATGGGAACAAATTATCGTCTGAAAATAAACCCTGACGGTACCACAGAGGATTCTCGCGAGGGAAGTTTTCACGAAAGCTTTTTAGGTGGCAGTGAAACACGCTACGACTGTGACGGTTTTATAGTGAGAGTTTACCGCGGAGGTAAAGGAAATTCCCGTGTACTTTGTCAGTTTGACGGCTCGGAAGAATTCGTTGAAATTCTTTCTGACGGCATAGTTTTTGCCGAGATAAATATTCCTGACAAAAATCTGTACTATTACAGCAGCGTTTATATTCTTGGAAAAAATCTCTATCTTACAGGATATAATAAAGATGCTGACGAAAACAGTCATCTTTACTGCTACAACATAGAAACAGGCAATCTTGCACTTTTAGAAAAAGATATAACAAGCTTTATAGCTTTTACAGGTTGGGATAATGAAACAAACTGTAATTCTGATATGATAGTTTACGATAAAGGAAGTAGGATATACCGCTATAGTGGTGCAAGCGGAAAAACTATCGTAATTAAGGAAAATTCACTTCCCTTTGTAACCGGTGTATGCTGCGAAGGGACACTTTATCTCTATACAGAGAATGAGGAAAAGTCTGCAGTAGACTGTTACCCGAACTACGGTATAGGAAGCAATGCAGGAACAACTATATTTGAAACAACGCTTCCCACTGATGTATATATCCGGGACGGAATGCTGATTACCTCTTCTGTGGGAGATACAGACGGTGATAAGGATATTCGCACCTGCGTGTTCAATAATCCTTCACACTTTTTCCGTTCAAGTGACAGTATCTTTTCTGATTTTTTCCTCTATGACGGAAAACTTATATTTATACCGGTTGATATGACAACACCTGTTGAGGTTGATTTAAATAAAACTTTTTCTTCATAATATTTCTAATTTTAAAATAATTTAATCTTTTGCAGAGTGCAAACGGCAGATGTTCTTTTGTAACCAAAAGAACGAAAAGTTCCGGGGTTCCGATTCCCCGGACCCCAAAACGGGCCCGCAGGGGCGTTTTCAGCAAATAATGTGCCATTCCTTTGCAATGTGGTCTTTGTTTTAAATATTTATTTTCTTTGTTGTGCCGTCTTTATCGGCAAACCCTTTGCCGAGGGACGACTGAAAATTACCCGTCAGAAAAGGGAATTGATACGGGTAATTTTCGCCCAAGTCGGAAAATAAATATTTAAAACCCGAAAGACAGCTAACTAGTTAGTTTTTTATTGATAATGTTTTTTAATACACACAGAAAGGGGCAAAAAGAAATGTCAAAGCCCGTTATTGCCATAGTTGGCAGACCGAATGTGGGTAAATCCACACTTTTTAATAAAATAGCAGGAAAACGCATATCCATTGTAGAGGATACCCCCGGCGTTACCCGTGACCGTATTTTTGCGGACGGTGAATGGTGCGGAAAGACCTTTACAATGATTGACACAGGCGGTATTGAACCGTACTCGAAAGATATTATACTTTCTCAGATGCGTCTTCAGGCACAGCTTGCCATTGATATGGCACACGTTATAATCTTTATGACGGACATCCGTGACGGTATGACCGCCGCTGACCAGGAAGTCTGCACAATGCTCCAGAAATCCGGCAAGCCTATCGTCCTTGTTGTAAACAAGATTGACACCCCCGGAGAGCCGCCTCTTGAGTTTTATGAATTCTACAATCTTGGTCTTGGTGACCCTATTGCAATATCTTCACTTCATAAAATGGGCGTGGGCGATGTTCTTGACGAATGTGTAAAACACTTCCCCACCGCAGAGGAGGAAGAAGAGGACTATACAATTAAAATTGCCATCGTGGGAAAACCCAATGCAGGTAAAAGTTCACTTATCAACAAGCTTCTCGGTGAAAACAGAGTTATCGTATCTGACATTGCAGGAACAACCCGCGACTCTATCGACACTCTTTATGAGCATAACGGTGAAAAATACACCCTTATTGACACTGCCGGTATCCGCAGAAAGGCAAAGGTTACAGAATCACTTGAGCGTTACAGCGTTATCCGTTCATACGCATCTGTTGAGCGTGCCGATGTGTGTCTTATTATGATTGATGCCACAGAGGGTATCAGCGAACAGGATGCAAAAATTGCAGGCTATGCCCACGATGAGGGTAAGGCATCAATTATCTGCGTTAACAAGTGGGATTTAGTTGAAAAGGATAACAACAGCGTAAACGAATTCACAAAGGAAATTCACGAAAAATTAAGCTTTATGACCTATGCCCCCATACTCTTTATTTCGGCAGAAACAGGGCAGAGGCTTGACAAGATTTTTGAAACAGTAACATATGTTACAAATCAAAACTCTATGCGTCTTCAGACAGGCGTTCTTAACGATTGTCTTGCAGAAGCTACAATGCGTGTTCAGCCGCCAAGTGATAAGGGTAAGAGACTTAAGCTTTACTATATGACTCAGGTCAGCACAAAGCCACCTACGTTTGTTATCTTTGTAAACGACCACGAGCTTGCACACTTCAGCTATATCCGTTATATTGAAAACTGCATCCGTGATGCGTTTGAATTAAAGGCAACACCGCTGAAGTTTATAGTAAGGGAAAGAAATAAGGACAATAAATAAATTCGAAGTTCGGAGTTCGAAGTGAATGTGGATTTTCGCCATAGCGAAAATCTTCCTTCATTTCGCATTTCGCATTTCGCATTTCGCATTTCGAAAGGGTTTGATTTACTTGGCTCTCAAAATCATACTTTGCTTAATTTTCGGCTATCTTTTCGGGTCGCTGAATTTTGCAATCATATATTCAAAATTAAAAGGTGACGATATCCGTAACCACGGAAGCGGTAACGCAGGGGCAACAAATGTGCTCCGTACATACGGAAAAGGGCCTGCTGCTGTTGTTTTCATTCTTGACATATTAAAGGGTGTAATTGCCGTAATTATTGCAAGACTTATTCTTGACGACGGTATTTATGAATGCTCGGCAGCACTTGGCGCAGTGCTTGGTCATAATTTCCCCGTTTACTACAAATTCAAGGGCGGAAAAGGCGTTGCAACAAGCTTTGCGGTACTGATTGCACTTCACTGGCCTACTGCTCTTATCGCACTTGGAGTATTTATCGTTGTAGTTGCAATATCAAAATATGTCTCCCTTTCATCAATTTGCGCATCGGTTGGTGCAATAGTTTCAGCATTCATATTCTTCAAAATTGATGCGTTTTCAATTTTCTGCACAGCGATAGGACTTTTGTGTATATACAGACACAAGTCCAATATTGCCCGCCTTATTGCAGGCAACGAAAACAAGTTAGGAAAAAAGTGATGTTAAAAATGTCCAGACCGCAAAAAGGAAATAATAATAAATAATTCAGACAGGTTTCGAATTTCAGCACACTTGAATATGGTTGAAAAATCTCATTTTAGTCGATTTTTCTAAAATTTAATCCTTTTTGCTACGAACAAACTTCACCTCTCGCTGTATACACATACAGCTTCGGGTAACCCCCTTCGGGGTTCAGTTTGTCCGTTCTGAAGCATTTTTCCCTATCCCTTTCAAAAAATTTTTAAATAAAAGGTTTTCTCCGCAGAGAAAACCATCCATCATTTCGAATTTCGAACTTTACATTTCGAACTTATTAAAGTGAGGTAACGCTATGAATATATCAGTTATAGGAAGCGGTGGCTGGGGTACAGCAATCGCACTTCTTCTTTCATCAAACGGTCATAAGGTGTGCCTCTGGTCATACCTTAAAGAGGAAAGCGAAAGACTTGAAAAAGACCGCGAAAATAAAGAATTTCTCCCGGGAGTACCTTTCGGTGATGCCGATTTTGTATTTACAAACGATATGGAAAAAGCGGCAGCTTTCGGCGAAATAATCGTTTCTGCAGTTCCGTCAAAGGCAGTTCGTACCACTGCCAGAAATCTTGGAAAATACGCAAACGGTAAGACTATTGTAAATATTTCAAAAGGGATTGACGATGAAAAGCTGTGCCGTATAAGCGAGGTTTTTGAGGAATATCTTCCCGACAGTACCATTGCAGTGTTAAGCGGTCCTTCCCATGCAGAAGAGGTTGCAAGGAAAATCCCTACAACTAATGTGCTTGCCTGCAAAAATCCCGAAACCGCAAAAGCACTTCAGGATGTGTTTATGGCACCTGCATTCCGCGTATATACAAACGACGATATAGTCGGCGTGGAATTTGGTGGTGCACTTAAAAATGTTATTGCTCTGTGCGCAGGTATCACAGACGGTCTCGGTTATGGCGATAACACAAAAGCAGCGCTTATGACACGCGGTCTGCACGAAATCAAGAGATTGGGCGTGCACCTCGGTGCAAATGCTGAAACCTTCAGCGGACTCACAGGCGTTGGTGACCTCATTGTTACCTGTACTTCTATGCACTCAAGAAACCGCCGTGCAGGCATCCTCATTGGTCAGGGAAAAACTCTTTCTGAGGCACTCGAAGAGGTGCATATGACGGTTGAGGGGGTTGAAGCGTGCAAGTCAGCATATGCCTTAAGCCGTAAATGCGGTGTTGAAATGCCTATTACAGAGGCTTGCTACCGCGTACTTTTCAACGGCTCTTCCCCCCGCGAAGAAGTGCTTAGTCTTATGACAAGAGATAAAAAAAGCGAGGCTGAAATATATTGAAAATTGCAGTAATCGGCGGCGGTGCCAGCGGCATCGTAAGTGCTATTTATGCAAAAAGAACAAATGAAAAAAACTCTGTCACTGTGTTTGAACGAAGTGACAGAATTTTAAAGAAGCTTCTTGCAACAGGTAACGGCAGATGTAATCTGTCAAATGCAAGCATAAGCGAAGATAACTACCATTCTTTAAATATGAGCATTATGGCTGAAATTCTGAAGAAATTCTCACCCGAGGACGAAAAGGCATTTTTTTCTTCTATCGGCATTATGCTTGCAGAGGAGGATGGCAGAGTTTATCCTTATTCAAGAAGAGCAACAAGTGTGCTTGATGCCCTGCGTTTTGAGTGTGACCGCCTTGGAATAAAAATCCGCACAAATGCTTTTATCAGCAAAGTTGAAAAAAAGGATACTTTCTTTATAATAAACGGTGAGCATTTTGACAGAGTGATTCTGTCTGTCGGATCTAATGCCGCTCCGTCATTCGGTACAGACGGAAACGGGGCTAATCTGCTTAATTCTCTCGGTCACAAAACGGAGAAATTCCGCTATGCCCTTTCCCCTGTCAAAGTTAAGGAAAACACAAAAGCACTTAAAGGCATCCGTGCAAAGGGAATGGTGTCCCTTTATGAAAAAGGCAGACTTCTTCGCACAGAAAAAGGTGAAATTCAGTTTACGGACTACGGTCTTTCGGGAATTGCCGTAATGCAGCTATCGCGACTTTGCCGCGAAGGTATGATATTTTCCCTTGACCTCTTACCGGAATTTTCAAAAGAGGAGTTATATGCTTTGCTGACAGAAAGGAAAGCTCTTCTTTCCCACCTTAAGGCGGAGGATTTTCTGACGGGGATTCTCCACAAGGCACTTTGCCAGTATATTCTCAGTTGTGCAGGAATAAAAGCAAATACTGATGTTTCACTTCTGACAAAAAAGGATATATCCATACTTACCGATTTTATAAAAGCTCTTTCCTTTACTGTAACAAATGTTATAGGAAAAGAACAGTCGCAGGCAAGCAGTGGCGGTGCGATTCTATCTGAATTTAACCCCGATACGCTTGAATCCTTAAAATGCCCCGGTCTTTACTGCACTGGCGAGCTTCTCGATGTCGTAGGCGACTGCGGTGGATATAATTTACACTGGGCGTGGACAACCGCCTATATTGCAGGTACAAATGTATGCTCAAAATAACAAACCTTTTTCTTCCTGTAAAATACACAGAGGAAGATATTAAAAGTGAAATAAAGAAAAAGCTCCGCATTGGCGACTATGACATTCTTTCGGTTTCTGTGCTGAAAGATTCCATAGATGCACATATACGGGGTAAAATATGCCGCTGCATCAGTGTAGCGGTTTCTCTCCGTGGAGAAAAACGCTTTTACGAAGTTAAAAATGTTGAAAAATATGAGCCGTATCTTTACGAATACCCGGCAGTGTCAAGGCTTAATAAGCGCCCTGTTGTTGTGGGCAGCGGTCCGGCAGGACTTTTTGCGGCACATATTCTCGCCTCATGCGGAGCAATGCCCATAGTTCTTGAACGAGGGATGGATGTTGACAGCCGTAAAAAAGCAGTTGACACATATTTTTCCGGTGGCAAGCTTGATACCGAGTGCAACATTCAGTTTGGCGAAGGCGGTGCAGGCACATTCTCTGACGGAAAGCTTACCACAGGCACAAAAGACCCCCGTCAGCACAAAGTTCTTTCCGAATTTGTAAAGCACGGTGCTCCCGAAGAAATTATGTATGCAGGTAAGCCCCACATCGGCACAGACCTGCTTTCCGGCATTATTAAAAATATGCGTAACGAAATCATTTCCCTTGGCGGTGAATTCCGTTTTGGTTGCCGCCTTGAGGATATATATACAGAAAACGGACATATCACAGGTGCAAAAACCTCAAAGGGTGATATTGAAACAGATGCCCTTATCCTTGCAACAGGACACTCTGCCCGTGACACGTTCAGAATGATACACTCCCACGGTGCGATAATGGAGAAAAAGAGCTTTTCCGTAGGTGTGAGAATAGAACATCCCCAAAGCCTTATAAACGATGCACTTTACCATAACGCAAAAGAAGAACTTCCTGCAGCAGATTACAAAGCGGCAGTGCATCTTAAGGACGGCAGAGGTGTGTACACCTTCTGTATGTGCCCCGGTGGAACTGTTGTTGCCGCTGCCAGCGAAGAAAATACCGTTGTCACAAACGGTATGAGTAATTTTGCCCGTGACGGTGAAAATGCCAACAGTGCACTTCTGGTAAGCGTTACTCCTGAGGATTTTCCCGGAGATGTTTTTTCCGGTATGGAATTTCAGCAAAAACTTGAAAAAGCTGCATTTTATATGGGCGGTGCAAATTCCTTTGCCCCCGTTCAGACAGTGGCGGATTTCCACAACAATCAGAAAGGTACGGGACTTGGCAAAGTTAATCCCACTTATCCCATCGGTGTTACACCGTCAAATCTTTCTCAGTTATTCCCCGATTTTGTAACTTTCTCTCTTCGTGAAGGTATTGCGCTTATGGACAGGAAAATCCATGGTTTCAATCTTCCGGACGCGGTGCTTACAGGTGTTGAAAGCCGTTCCTCATCCCCTGTAAGGATACTGAGGGGCGAGGATTTTCAGTCTAATATCAAAGGGCTTTATCCATGCGGCGAGGGTGCAGGCTACGCCGGTGGAATTATGAGTGCCGCCGTTGACGGAATAAAGGTAGCCGAGGCAGTACTCCTGAGAGAACAGTCCATATAAAAAGGACTCCCAACGTAAGGATAAATAAAGCAAATACAATATTTATATCTCCTCCGCTGATTTTTGTTATAAGATATGCACAAGCAGCAGAAAAAACCTTGCCGACATAGTATTTCTTAAGGCTTAGCGCACCTTTACAAATAGCATCAGCCTGAAAATGCACACTTACTCCGCCCCATGCGAGAACTGCACTTGTAAGAGGGAGTGCTTCAAGCCCTTTTCTCGATATTTCACCTACGCCGCGCGTAACCTCGAGAATTCCGCTGAGGATGCCGTATTCCCCAAAAGGAAGCACCTCAAGGCAGGCAGAAAAAAGGATTACAAAAACGCAGGCATTTATTATAGCGTATCCGCTATCAACTGAAGATTTTACAACAAGCTCCCCAAGATGGGGCTTGTTTTTTTTATAGTATTGCCATTCATCACGCACTTTTCCTCTCGCAGCAAAATTTCCCGAAAAGGCTCTTGCCGTGATAATTGCTGTCAGTATCTGCACAAGGTAGAGCATTACCCCGATACTTTTGCTGCCGTAAAAGCCTACGCCAACTGTTCCTATTACAAAAAGCGGACCTGCGTTGTTGCAGAACATGAGAAGTCGTTCTGCCTCTTTTTTTGTTATAAGATTTTCTTCATAGCTTTCACCGATTGCCTTTGCTCCGGTGCCGTATCCTCCCACAAGACCCGTTATAAAACAGACGCAGCCTGCCCCACTCATCCCTGTAAGAGGAGTAAGAATTTTTGAAAGCGCTGCTCCCAGCGGTCTTGCAAAATTGCTTTTTATAACGCATCCGCTGAGCACCATAAACGGAAGGAGCGACGGAACTACCGCATTAAGGCAAAGAGCAAGACCGCTTCCGGCTCCCGAAATCACCTTGTCAGGAAAAAGTATAAACGATGCACACATGATAAAAAACAGCATCATAACACCTCCTCAGATAAATCTTACTCCGTAAATCTCACCACGAAGATTGAGTGCCTCGTCAGTTATACTGTCAATCGCCAGATTCTTTCCGCTTATTTCAAGAATTCCTGCGGTCGTGTTGAGCTTTACCGAGTTTTCGTCAAAATCGATTATCCCGCGGTAATTCTCCACTGCGACTGTATTTTTGCCCATTATTTCTGTTCTCGGCACATCACA
Organism: Clostridia bacterium; assembly: GCA_045604905.1. Taxonomy (GTDB): domain Bacteria; phylum Bacillota; class Clostridia; order UMGS1883; family UMGS1883; genus UMGS1883. Next base: position 101,666 of record JAZUOX010000049.1, on the reverse strand, counting down.
AATAACATCAAGGGGTATATCCAACGCCCTTGACACCCTGTATGACAAATCCTCTTTCTTTCCCATTTTTTAACACCTCTGTTTTATAGGTTATGCTTAAGAATTATAAAACATACAATATTTCAGGGAGTTGATGTTATTGTTCGGGCTTATAAGCAGTATAAAAGGTGTTTACAGAGTTAAAGCTGAGGGGGATTTTCCGGAGAGGATTTTAAATATTGCTTCCTCTATAGGTATATATGTCTATGACATAAAACCTGATAAGGGTGCAATTTTATTTTCCGTAAGCAAAAAAGGATACGAGGCGCTTATTTCGGCAAAGCCTGCCGATGCCGTGCTTACTCTTCAGGATAAAAGCGGTTTTCCTGTATTTTTCAGACGCTATAAAAACAGGCTTGTTCTCTTTTTTCTGCCGGTTTTCTTTATCCTTGTCACAACGGTTTTTTCATCATTTATTTGGAATGTTGAGATTACCGGCGGAGATGAAGCACTGCAAAAAGAAGTTTTAAAAGTGCTCAGAGAAAACGGAGTCCGCGTAGGTGCGAAAAAGCACGGAATTGATCGCTATGACATAAAGCGTCGTGCCATTATGGAAACAGACCGTCTTTCCTGGCTGTGGGTGGACATAAAGGGCACAAGCGCAAAAGTAAAAATACAGGAGCGTAAAGAAATACCGGAGCTGCTTGAAATCCACGAGCCGTCGGATGTTATTTCTCTTTATGACGGAGTAATTGAAAAAATACGGGTTTACCGCGGAATACCGCTTTTTAAAGAGGGGATGACCGTCCAGAAAGGGCAAACTGTTGTAACAGGTGTACTCCGTAGCGAAAATGAAAATATTCCCACATATTATCACCACGCTGCCGCGGATATAACGCTGCGTACAACTCGCGAAAAAACAGTTGTTATTCCCCTGAAAATCGTTGTAAAAGAGCCAACAGGGAACAAAAAAACGGCTTTTTTTGTGAATTTTAAAAAAAATAATATAAAATTTTCACTAAACAGTGGAATTTCCTATAAGGAATATGATAAAATAGAGAAAACAATTAAATTGCCGCTTCTTCCTCTGTCGGTTTCAAAGGTATCTTATTTCGAAGCAGATGTCATTACAACCGATACTGACACCATAACTGAAACAGAAAAGCACAAACAGAAATTTGCGGCAGAACTTGAGAAAGAAAATATGGAGATTATAAAGCTTACGGCAACAACTCTTGAAGAAGCCGACTGTATCAGGGTGAAATTCACTGCAGATTGCCGTGTGCGCGCAGATAAAGAAATACCAATCCCCAAAGGAGAATGAAATGGAAAAAATCATAGAGGGCGGCAGCCTTGATTGTGTTATGTCCCTTTTCGGCAGTTTTGACTGCAACGTAAAACTCATCGAGCGCGAAATGGGAGTTAAAATCACAAACAGAGATACTCAGATTAAAATAATCGGTGATAGCGCGGAAAAAACTGCTTCGGTAATAGAAAGACTTATTGGCGAAATCGAAATGGGCGAGACCCTTACAGAGCAGAATATCCGCTATGCAATTTTTGCTGTTAAAGAAGATATCCAGTATGTTGCACCTGCCAAAGGAGACTACATCTGCATCACTTCAAAAGGAAAGCCCGTAAAATGCAAGACCCACGGGCAGAAAAACTACATTCAGAAAATACGCGACAATACGGTGGTTATTGCTATTGGCCCTGCCGGAACCGGTAAAACCTATCTTGCCGTTGCAATGGCGGTGGATGCTTTCAGAAGAAAAGAAGTCAGCCGTATTATCCTCACCCGTCCTGCTGTTGAGGCAGGTGAAAAGCTGGGCTTTCTTCCGGGCGACCTGCAGATGAAGGTTGACCCTTATCTGCGTCCACTTTATGATGCGCTGGGGGATATGCTCGGTATGGAAAACTATCAGAAATATCTTGAGCGCGGTGTTATAGAAATAGCACCCCTTGCGTATATGCGCGGAAGAACCCTTGATGATGCATTTATAATTCTTGACGAAGCACAGAACACTACTCCCGAGCAAATGAAGATGTTTCTTACCCGTATAGGCTTCGGCTCAAAAGCTGTAATTACGGGCGATGTTACACAGATTGACCTGCCCGACGGGAAACGCAGCGGACTTAAAGATGCCGCAAAGGTGCTTAAAAATATAGAGGGGCTTGACTTCTCTTATCTTTCGGATAAGGATGTTGTCCGTCATCCCCTTGTACAAAAAATTATTGCCGCTTACGAACGTTACGACAAGAAAAATCAATAAGGAGGAATCCTTGTATGTTAAAATCACATTTCAGCAATTTATTTCATTTTATTTTAACGGTTATTTCATCTTTTCTTATAGTTATACTGGTTGTATTTTCAAACAAAACGGGGCAGGTTTCCCTTAATGTTGACGATGTTTCTCCTGAGGATATCTTTGCTCCCCGTATGGTTACAGATACCGTAACAACCGAAATTCACAAAAAAGCTGCCCGTGATGCCGTTATGGAAATTTATGTTCACGACCCGGAAAAGAAAACTACTGCAGTTGCAGATATTTCTTCTATATTCACTACGGCTGAATCTATGCGAAAAAACAGTGAGCTTTCAAATGAAGAGGCAACTAAAAATCTTATCAAGTTTTCTCCTGTTGAGGGGATTTCCCAAGAAACTGCAAAAGAGCTTATCGGGGCGTCCGACACTGAGTTTTACACAATGAAAAAATCAGTGCAAATAGTCAGCACCGCAATGAGTCAGGAAGTTTCCGACACAAAAGCCGCACAGAAAAAATGTGATGCCGACGTAGATGTCCTCGGAATCAGAGCGAAGCAGAAAACCGCTGTCAAAGAGCTTATTTCCAAAGTTCTGGTGCCTAACTACTCAATCGATGAAGAGCAAACAGAAATTGCACGCGAAAATGCAGAAAAAACCGTTCCTGATGTTGTTTATAAGAAAAATCAGCTTATAGTAGGAAAAGGTCAGAGGGTTACAGAGGCACATATAACAATGCTTACTGAGCTCGGACTTCTTAAGGGGACAAGCCCCGTTTCAGTTGCTTATACTCTCGGTGTAATCATTATGATACTTCTGGGATATGGAATTCTTCTTTTCTACTTCTGGCAGTCAAGGGAAAAAGATACTGTGTCACTTCCCGTTATTTCCATTGTTGGGCTTATTGTTACACTGATTTCTTTTTACGGCAACAAATATCTGCCTGAGAGTGTTATCCCTCTTCTCCCCATCGGAATACTCCCCGGTGTTGTGGCTATATTTGCACCGGCACAGACTTCTATTGTTGCAAATCTTGTAATGTCTGTTCTCTGTGGAGTTGCTCTGAACGGACAGTGGGACCATACCATAAGCCTTATTGTGGCAGGTACAATGTCTGCGTACGCTTTTTCTCTTGTAAAAAGACGGTCACACCTTCTTCCTGCGGCAATCGCTTCGTCTGTATGCTACGGATTTACATTCTGTGCAATGGCATTTATTGAAGGTTCCGGCATTCTTTCTGCTTTTGCAGAATTCGGCAAAGCTCTTCTCGGAGGACTTTTATCGGGACTTATAACAATTGGCTCAATACAGTTTTTTGAGTGGATGCTTAATGCCACTACTCCCATGAAACTCAGTGAGCTTACAAATCCGGAAAACAAGCTTCTTAAAAAACTTCTGGTGGAAGCGCCGGGTACATATCACCACTCGCTTACCGTTGCAAATATTTCGGAAATAGCCGCAAGAAGCATTCATGCAAATTCCCTTCTTGCAAGGGTGGGTGCATATTATCACGATATCGGCAAAATCCGTCACCCCCTTTATTTCAAGGAAAATCAGCTTGACCAGAATGCACACGATAACTTATCACCACAGGAGAGTTCTTCAATTATAACGCATCACGTTACAGACGGTTATGACCTTGCAGTAAAGCACAGACTTCCCAAGGTTGTATGCGATATGATTCTTGAACACCACGGAACTACAAGCACAGGATATTTCCTTATACGAGCAAGGGAAATTGACCCCAATATTGATGAAGCTTTATTCTGTTATCCCGGCCCCGTTCCTCAGACAAGAGAATCGGCAATCGTTATGCTTGCAGACTCTTGTGAAGCGGCAGTGCGAAGCATTGACGAGAAGAGTGAGGAAAAAATCGAAGCTATGGTAAGAAAGATTGCCACAGACAGAGTTAACTCAGGTCAGCTTTCTCAGTGTAATCTTACATTTACGGAGCTTGAAACAGTTATTAAGGTAATAACAAAAACTCTGGGAGGATACTTTCACGAACGCATAAAGTATGAATAAGCGGACGACAAAGTCAGCCTTCAACAACCCCAAATAAATCAAAGACAGGAGAATTAATTATGATACAGTTTATTATTGAAGACGAACAGGAAAAACTCGAATTTACAGAGGAGCTTGAAGAAATTGTGCAGAAAGCAGTTGTTACCACACTTGAAACAGTCGGTGCGGACGACGAAACAGATTTTGAGGTAAGCATCCTTATCACAGACAACGAGGGTATCCACGAAATCAATAAAGAATACCGTGAAATCGACTCCCCCACAGATGTCCTCAGCTTCCCTATTCTCGAGTTTGATGAAAATGGCGTTATGCTTGAAGACAGTGGTGACTATGACGGTGATCTTCTGCTTCTGGGTGACATTGTGATTTCTCTTGAAAAAGCAGCAGAGCAGGCGGCAGAATACGGTCATTCCCTCGAAAGAGAGGTTGGATTCCTTACGGTGCACAGCACACTTCATCTTCTCGGTTTTGACCACATGGAAGAGCCTTACACAACTCTTATGCGTGACCGTGAAAAAGAGATTATGGATATAATGGAACTTCACAGATAAAAGATGGAAGGTATAGAAATGAGTAATTTTAAAGCAGGCTTTGTCGCAATTGTCGGCAGACCGAATGTTGGTAAATCCACACTTACAAACGCATTTATAGGAGAAAAGGCAGCTATCGTTTCAAATAAGCCCCAGACAACAAGAACGAATCTTGCCGCTATTGATAACGGTGATAATTATCAGATTGTTTTTGTTGATACCCCCGGTATGCACACACCTAAAACAAAGCTCGGAGAATATATGAATAATGCCGCGGGCTCATCACTTTCCGATGTGGATGTGGCAATCCTTGTTGTTGAAGCAGGAAAAGAAATCTATGACCTTGAAAGAAATGTCATTAAAAATGCTGCTTCAAAAAACATTCCACTTATTCTCGCAATCAATAAGGCAGACCTTGTTGAAAAGGAAACGCTTCTCCCCCAGATTGCTGCATTCAGCAATGAGGGTGAGTTTGCCTCGATTATCCCCATCAGTGCAAAGCACCGCGACGGAGTGAAGCTTCTTCGGGAGGAGATTCTCAAGCACTTTGAAGAGGGCGAGCCTTTCTACGATACGGAGATTTATGCAGACACAACCGTAAGGCAGATGTGTGAAGAAATCATCCGTGAAAAAATACTCCGTCTTCTTGACAGAGAAGTTCCTCATGGCACTGCTGTCGAGATTGAACAGATGCAGGAGGGTGATGAGCTTACAAAAATAAAAGCCGTTATCTACTGCGAAAAAGCAAGTCATAAACCCATTATAATAGGAAAAAAGGGCGAAGCTATAAAGAGAATCGGTTCATACGCCCGTGCTGATATTGAAAAGCTTCTTGATATGAAGGTTTATCTTGAGCTTTGGGTAAAGGTACGCGAGGACTGGCGTAATAAAGGAACTGCACTGAAAGAGCTTGGCTACACAAAGGAATGAGGAATTCGGAGTGCAAAATTCGAATTCCGAACTGAAAAGAAAAAATTTCAAGCTATTAAAAAACAATTTCCCCACATACTAACTGCGAGGTGATTTTATGTCTCGCACAAGTAAAACCATGTGGGAAGTGTTTACCGAAACAGGAAACATTGATGTATATTTAACTTACAAACGAAGAAAAGAAAAAGAGGATAATAAATGGCAGAAAATACAGTCAAAATCAACGCAATAGTGGCAAAATCGGTGCAAAGCGGCGAAAATGACCGCACCCTTACTCTGCTTTCTCCCGAATTGGGAAAGCTGACAGTCGTTGCCAAGGGCGTGCGCAGTCTTAAGCATCAGAGCCGTGCAAGTGCCGCGCCTCTTTCCTATTCTTCTTTTGTGCTGAAAAAAATTAAAGACGGTTTTTACTCACTTGTAAGCGCTGATCTGATTGAAAGCTTCCGTACTCTTAGCGAGGACGTGGTGCTTCTTTCTTACGGCGCTTATTTTGCTGATTTGTGCCGTATTGCAGTGCAAAGCGGTATTGAAGCCACAGAAGAAGTAAGACTTCTTTTAAATACACTCTTTGTTCTCACAAAACGCCCCGACTCACCGGAGCTTATTAAGACAGTGTACGAATTAAAGCTGATGGAGCTATGCGGAATTATGCCTGAATTCTCCCCGGAATGTCCCTGCGGAGAAAATGCAGAATACTTCTCTCTTTCTGACGGCGAGGTAAGATGCAAAGAACACAGGAAAGGCACTTGTGAAAAAATCTCTCCCAAGTCACTCTCCCTTGCAATATATATATCGGAAAACAATCTTAAGGATGCTCTTTTTGCCAATGCGGATAACTCCCTCGGCTTCGAACTTTCAAAAATTACAGAGCCATTCTGGGCGTATCATCTGGGAAAGCTCCCTGATTCACTGCAATATTTAAGAAAAATTGCGAAAAATTTTTAATAATTTATTAAAAATTTTGGAAAAAAGACTAGCTTTTATGGAAAAAATAGTGTATGATATTAGGTGCGAAAAAAATAAAGATAGAAAAACAATATTATTTAGGAGGTAATTTAGATGACTAAATTTGTCTATCTCTTCAAAGAAGGTAACGCTACAATGAGAAACCTTCTTGGTGGTAAGGGTGCTAACCTTGCAGAAATGACTGCAATCGGTCTTCCTGTTCCTCAGGGTTTCACAATTACAACCGAGGCTTGTACTCAGTACTATGAGGACGGTCGCAAAATCAATGACGAAATTCAGGCTCAGATTATGGAGTACATCGACAAGATGGAAGAAATCTGCGGCAAGAAGTTCGGTGACAAGGAGAATCCTCTCCTCGTATCAGTTCGCAGTGGCGCAAGAGCTTCAATGCCCGGTATGATGGATACAATCCTCAACCTCGGTCTTAACGAAGATGTTGTTGAGGCTATGGCTCAGAAGAGCGGCAACGCAAGATGGGCTTACGACTGTTACAGAAGATTCATTCAGATGTATTCAGACGTAGTTATGGAAGTTGGTAAGAAGTACTTTGAACAGCTTATCGACGAAATGAAGGAGGCTAAGGGCGTTCAGAACGATATCGACCTTACAGCTGAGGATCTTAAGACTCTTGCAGAGCAGTTCAAAGCAGAATATAAATCAAAAATCGGTAAAGACTTCCCCACAGATCCCAAGGAACAGCTTATGGGTGCTGTAGAAGCAGTATTCCGTTCATGGGACAACCCCCGTGCAAACGTTTACCGTCGTGACAACGATATTCCCTATTCATGGGGTACAGCTGTTAACGTACAGATGATGGCATTCGGTAACATGGGTGACGATTGCGGTACAGGTGTTGCATTTACTCGTGACCCCGCTACAGGTGAGCCTGGTCTTATGGGTGAATTCCTTGTAAACGCTCAGGGTGAAGACGTTGTTGCAGGTGTTCGTACACCTATGCCTATCGCTCAGATGGCAGAAAAATTCCCCGAAGCTTTCGCTGAATTCCAGAAGGTTTGCTCTATCCTCGAAGATCACTACAGAGATATGCAGGATATGGAATTCACAATTGAAAATAAGAAGCTCTATATGCTTCAGACTCGTAACGGTAAGAGAACTGCTAAGGCAGCTCTTAAGATTGCGTGTGACCTTGTTGACGAGGGTATGATCGATAAGAAGAAGGCTGTTGCTATGATCGATCCCAGAAACCTCGACACACTTCTTCATCCTCAGTTCGACGCAAAGGCTATTAAGGCTGCTACACCTATCGGCAGAGGTCTTGGTGCTTCTCCCGGTGCTGCTTGCGGTAAGATCGTGTTCACAGCTGAAGATGCTGAATCTTGGAACGCAAGAGGAGAAAAAGTTGTGCTTGTTCGTCTTGAAACTTCTCCTGAAGATATCACAGGTATGAAGGCTTCTCAGGGTATCCTCACAGTTCGTGGCGGGATGACTTCTCACGCAGCAGTTGTTGCTCGTGGTATGGGTACATGGTGTGTATCAGGTTGTGGCGATATCAACATGGACGAAGAAAACAAGAAGTTTACACTTGCTGGTAAGACATTCACAGAAGGTGACTGCATTTCTATCGACGGTTCAACAGGTGCTATCTATGACGGTATCATCCCCACAGTTGATGCTGAAATCGCAGGCGAATTCGGCAGAATCATGGAGTGGGCTGATGAGTTCAGAACTCTTAAGGTTAGAACAAACGCAGATACTCCTGCTGATGCTAAGAAGGCTAGAGAGCTTGGTGCTGAAGGTATCGGTCTTTGCCGTACAGAGCATATGTTCTTCGATGCTGGAAGAATTGCTGCATTCCGTGAAATGATCTGTTCAGTTAGAGTTGAGGAAAGAGAAGCTGCTCTTGAGAAGATTCTTCCCTATCAGCAGAATGACTTCGAAGCTCTCTACGAAGCTCTTGAAGGTAACCCCGTTACTATCCGTTTCCTCGATCCTCCGCTTCATGAATTCGTTCCCACAGAGGAAGCTGACATTGAAGCACTTGCAAAGGCTCAGGGTAAGACTGTAGCAGATATCAAGGCTATCATCACTTCTCTTCATGAGTTCAACCCCATGATGGGACACCGTGGTTGCCGTCTTGCAGTAACATATCCTGAAATTGCTAAGATGCAGACAAAGGCTGTTATCCGTGCAGCTATCAATGTTAAGAAGGCTCATCCCGATTGGAACCTTGTTCCCGAGATTATGATTCCCCTTGTTGGTGATATTAAAGAGCTTAAGTACGTTAAGAACGACGTTGTAGCTACAGCTGATGCTGAAATCGCAGCTGCTAACATCGACCTTAAGTACGAAGTTGGTACAATGATCGAAATCCCCAGAGCTGCTCTTACAGCTGATGATATTGCTAAGGAAGCTGAGTTCTTCTGCTTCGGTACAAACGACCTTACACAGATGACATACGGTTTCTCGCGTGATGACGCTGGTAAGTTCCTTGACGCTTACTACGATGCAAAGATTTTCGAAAACGATCCCTTTGCTAAGCTCGACCAGACAGGTGTTGGTAAGCTTATGGAAATGGATGTTGGACTCGGTAAAAAAGTTCGTCCCGAAATGCACTGCGGTATCTGCGGTGAGCACGGCGGTGACCCCGTTTCTGTTGAGTTCTGCCATTGCATCGGTCTTGACTATGTGTCATGTTCACCCTTCCGTGTGCCGATTGCCCGCTTAGCAGCTGCACAGGCTAAGATTAAAGAAGAAGCGTAAGCGGATGACAATTGATTTGGGGCAAAGCCACTTATCACGCAAAAGGCAAAATTGAATAAAAAAATCGACCTTGTCGGATTTGTCCGATGAGGTCTTTTTTTACGCTTAATCAACCTTATAATCGCCGTATTTATGCGACTTTGAGCAATCTTAACCAAATCTAAATAAAAAATGCAACGCCGTAGCAATTAAAAACGGATTTGCCTTTTTGACGAAAACGACGATTGCCCAAAAACAGCATTAAAACAGCACAGATCGCGTAATGATGTTATTGATAATATATAACAAATTAAGTTTGTGCTAATAAGCTAAACAAATGGAAAGCATCCACACAAAATGTGTGGATGCTTCTTTTTATACCGGATAGAAAATTACATCAATGTAATGTATTTAAAAAAATATTTTACTTTGGTGCAAAGCGGCAAGTGTTCTTTTGTAACCAAAAGAACCAAAAGTTCCGGGGTTCCGATTCCCCAGACCCCAAAACGGCCTCGCAGGGGCGTAAAAAAGAAAGTGCGTTATGTCATTTGTACAAAGTAAGTATTGTTGTTTTATATTTTAAGCTTTTATATCGTCGGACTTATTCGGAACTTTTTCCTCAGGCAGCGTCCTAAAAACCGTCTGCCGGCAAAGGAAAATGATGCATACGGTTTTTACGCTAACAAGCATAAAATATGAAATAACCGCAGGTAAGCGCTCTTTGTTAGTTTGCTTTTGAAAACTAACTATTGAAGCAAACAATAAGGTTAAGAAAAACACACTGACAGTTTCCGTAAAACCGCTTGTATCAACTTCCTTTGCTGACAAGCGGTTTTAGTCTGCCCTCGTCAATAAGTTTGACGATACAGACGACGGAATAAAGGAAATGTGTTTTTCTTAACAAAGACCACAATTTCATTCTATGGTACGCCATAGCTTAAAAACGCCCCTGCGAGGTCGTTTTAAAGGGGTGCGGGGGAAATCCGAAATCCCCCGCGTTTTGGTCCTTTTGCGACAAAAGGACAATAAATTCTCCCTCAAGAACGAGGGTGGTGGTTCATGCTCTACGGCAACAGCAATTCCCTGCCCTACAATTTACTGAATTTTTTCTGAAAGCTATTGATAAATTATGAAAAATGTGGTATTATCATTATGCTAAACAATAATTCGATATTATGGAAGGATGAACTCTATATTTTTTTATAGGGATTTTTATCTATGCGTTCAACAAAGAAATGAATTTGTAAAAAACGCAAATTCCATATTCTTTGTTGATTGCAGGAGTATATCCTCTTCAATTGGATTATTGTTTAGCGACTAACGGAGTTTGCGTTTTTATGCGTCTGCTTCGGCAGGCGCATTTTTTATTGCAAAAACTCTGTTTTAGATTGTTGCTACACAAACTTAAAAGCAAAAGTGGGTGTAAAGAAATCGAATTTCTTTACACCCACTTTCATTTATTGATAGGAAAAATGCAGTCTGAACGGACAAACGGAGCCCGTAAGGTGGAACCGATGACGTATATAGGTACGTTGAGGTGAAGTTTGTTCGTAACAAAAAGGCTCAAAAACGATATTATCCGGCTAACGGAAGTTTTTATATTGATTCTTCTGAATCAATGTGATATAATTTTTTTAACAAATTCTGTCATTTTATGGCAGATATTCCAAATTGAGGAGGAAACACAATGTCAGCAAAATTAAGAATCAAATGTCCCCACTGTAACAATGTATCCAATCTTCACGAAGGTGAAAATGTTTGCGAAAAATGTCATAAGCCTATAGATTTCAGCGGATGCGGCTCTATCTATCTTTACAGACAGGGCTCGCCTTATGGTATTGCAGGCGGTTTCAGCATTTATATAAACGGTGAGCCTTTTGGTAGTATCGGCAACAAAGAGCTCCTCAGAATTCCGCTCCCCGCAGGTACATATAACATCCACTGCGCCGCAGGAATGAGCCGTAAGTGCCGCGATATGTCAGTAACTCTTACACCCGAAAATAATGTTGCTTATACAAAGGTTTATATCAAACCGGGGTTCTGGGCAAATTCTTTTGTTATTGAGCCGGTTGACCCTGCTCTTCTGGACCTTTAATTCAGTTTTTTCACAACAAAAAAAGTGCAATCCATTTAAGGATTGCACTTTTTTAATACACATCGTAATATATAATTTCGTAGGTTTCTTTACCGTTATGCATTTTCTTTTTAAGAGTAGCTTCTCCGTGTGATGTTGAAGTGTATGTCTGTGATGCTTTGGCGTCAGTAAAATAATATACGGATTTATCAATTATTTCGCGATCGTGGTCATTTGCATAAACATTGAATCTGACATTGTATGTGCCGTCCGGATTTTCTATATACGAATCTGCAATTGAAAAATATCCGTAAAATTCACCGTCTGCTGCAGGAATACAGTAATAACCCTCCATAAATATCCAATCCTTAGCATCCTTTATATCAGTATAAGATATAGTGTGTCCGAAAAATCTTTTTATTATGGTATTTACATACTCTTCACTCATGTATGCATTGCCATTCAGATATTCAATATTTTTCGGGGAGTTAATTTTTGCATGAGTATATACAAAATTGACTTTTTCTTCTGCTCCTGTATAATAGCCGTCAATGGGGTCATACATTGCTTCACTGAAATTACTGAGGAAAATATTTAGTTCATATCTTTCATCAGCTGTCAAAGCCTCAATTCCCTCAACAGTGGTTTTTGTTTCCGGAACAGGCGCAGGTGTCGGCGCAGGTGCAGGCGTTTCTTCTAGCGGTTCATCATTTAAGCGCTGTGGTAAAAGGCTACATCCGCTGATTAACGACACTAAAAGCAGCATTAACAACAACATTTTCAAAAATTTCTTCATCTTCAGTTCACTCCTTTTTGGGAATTATATCACATACCGGGTTGTTTTGCAACATCAAATCGTTGCATTATCAGGATTTATGTGCTACAATGTACCTATAACATATTGCGAGGTGCGTTATGGCTAAAAAAACGGCTCGGAACACTAAGGGTAAGATTATCACTGCTGCGTGGGACCTTTTTTACGAGCAGGGGTATGAGGATACCACTATTGAAGAAATCATCGATAAATCAGGCACATCAAAGGGGTCTTTCTACCATTATTTTGAGGGTAAGGATGCGCTGCTCGGCTCTCTTTCCTATATTTTTGACGAAGAGTATGAAAAGCTCCGCAGTGAAATTGATGAAACTATGCACAGCTTTGATGTGCTGATGTTTCTTAATGTAAAGCTTTTCTCTTTTATTGAGGAAAGAATTGATATTGACCTTTTAACAAGGCTTTATTCTACCCAGCTTGTAACAAAGGGCGAAAAGCATCTTCTTGACAACAAGCGTGTTTATTACAAATTGCTCCGCAAAATTGTATCTGACGGCCAGAAAAAAGGTGAGCTTTCAGAGGATATGAGTGTTAACGAAATTGTAAAGCTTTATGCAATGTGCGAAAGGTCACTTCTCTATGATTGGTGCCTTTGCAACGGTGATTATTCCCTGAAAAACTACGCAAAAACAGTTATGCCCATGCTTTTAAGCAAAATAAAAATTTAAGTTTATTTTTTAGTATATGTTTTGTACATATTTTTGTTCTGTTTGTTTTTCCATTAACAAAGCCAAATAAAGATATTTTATCAGAACGTGGTATAGACTGCAGTCTATACCACGTTCTGTATTGCATTCTACAAAAAAGTATGTTATTATATACAAGATACAAATTTTTACATAAAGAGAGGTAAATAAAAAATGGATATTTTAGCATTTGTACTTTATTTTGTTGCAATGCTTGGTATTGGTGTATTTTTCTTCTTTAAATCCAAGTCAGCAACAGAAAAAGATTACTTCCTCGGTGGCAGAGCTATGGGTCCCTGGGTAACAGCTATGAGTGCACAGGCATCTGATATGAGCGCATGGCTTCTTATGGGACTTCCCGGAAGTATTCTTGCTTTTGGTTTCGGTCAGGCATGGATTGGTATCGGTCTTGCTATCGGTACTGCGCTTAACTGGATTTTCGTTGCAAAGAGACTTCGTAAGTTCTCAAAAGCATCAGGTGACGCAATCACACTTCCCCAGTATCTATCAAACAGATTTTTGTCAAAGAGTCATACTCTCAGTGTTATCTGCGCAATAGTGTTCCTTGTGTGCTTTACAATTTATGTTGCTTCAGCATTCGTAGCAGGCGCAGACGTATTCACAACACTTATTCCGGCTCTCAAGCCATCAACAGCAATGATTATCTTTGCAGCTATCGTTGTTATTTACACATTCCTCGGTGGATTCAACGCAGTTTGCTGGACAGACTTCTTCCAGGGACTTCTTATGCTTGGTGCAGTTCTTATCGTTCCTATAGTTGTAGGCTTCACAAGAACTCTTGAGCCTGCGGCGCTTACAACAGTTTACACAGGTCCCAACGGCGAGGAATTCAAGTTCGTAGCAGATTTCTTCAGTGCAAGCTGGCAGGAAATTGCAACAGGTCTTGCATGGGGTCTCGGCTACTTTGGTATGCCCCACATCATAGTAAGATTTATGGCAATTGAAAAGCCTTCTATGGTTAAAAAGAGTGCAACTGTTGCTATAGTCTGGGTTGTACTTTCACTTGCAGCAGTTATCGTTATAGCATATCTGGGCAGAATGTTTGTATACTCAAATGGAACAGACCTTTCTGAGGTTCTTCTTGCAGAAGGTAAGCAGTCTCTCATTTTCGTAGAGCTTGCCCGTGATGTATTCCCCAAATTCATCGCAGGACTTCTTCTTGCAGCTATCATTGCAGCATCTATGTCAACTGCTGACTCTCAGCTTCTTGTTGCTGCATCATCATTCGCAAGCGACCTTTATAAGCCTATTATCAGAAAGAATGCTTCAAACAACGAAATGATGTGGATAAGCAGAATCATCGTTCTTGTTATCGCAGTTGTTGCATACTTCATCGCAAGCAGTGAGGGTAAGGCGGCTCAGGCTATTATGAATCTTGTATCTAATGCCTGGGGTATCTTTGGTGCGGCATTCGGTCCTGTAGTTCTTTTCTCACTTTTCTGGAAGAGATTTACTTACAAAGGTGCTGTTGCAGGTATTCTTGCAGGTGCAATATTCGATATGGCTTGGTTGTGGCTCCCTGTTTCAGGTGGGAAAACACTTGTAGCACTCACAGGTGTGTACGAGCTTCTCCCCGCATTTATTTTCGGTGCGATAGTAGCTTTCGTTGTTACACTTATTGATAAGAAGCCGTCAGCAGAAGTTGAGGCTATCTTTGAAAGAGCTACTGATAATTCAATTGACGACTGATAAATCTATCAAAACAAAAATCGCTCAAACTGTGTTTGAGCGATTTTTTTGTTTCATATTTCCTTAAACCCTTCACCCAGAACTTCTCTGGCTTCGCTTACGATTATAAAAGCACTTTTGTCAATTTCTTTAACCTTATGAATAAGTCTCGGAAGCTGTTTCGGACTTACAACACAAAGAAGCATCATACTGTCACTTCCGCTGTAAAGACCTTTGCTGTAAATACCCGTAATTCCCCGTTCAAAATCCTTCATTATCATTTCTGAAATTTCCTTATTGTTGGACGACATAATATAAATTGACTTTGCCACATCACCCATTGCTGCTATGGCATCCGTAGCTTTTGACGCAATAAACATCGCAATAGCACTGTAAAAAGTTATCATATAGTCCCCGAAAATAATGCCCGCAAAAATTATAATTATGCTGTCAATTATAAGAATAAGATTTGCAACCGATATATGAGGGAAAAACTTTTTCAGGATTAATCCTGCAAAATCGCTTCCGCCTGTAGATGCTTCTACCCTCACTACAAACCCCACACCTGTTCCCACAAGAGCTCCACCGATTACCGTAGCGATAAACAAATCCTCTCCGAACTCCGGAAGGGATTTTGTTATTTCAAGAAATAACGACAACGTAACAATTCCAACAATAGTTTTAAGAACAGAATTCTTTCCCACATATTTATAACCGAGAATAAAAAGAAGTGCATTAAAAACAATGTTAGTGACAGACATGGGTATATTCATCTTATACAGAAGAACAGTTCCGATTGAGCTTATGCCACCGGAAGAAATTTTACACGGAACCAGAAACATATTCAGTCCTATTGCAAGGAAAGCTGAACCTAACGCAATAAGGAAATAGTCTTTGACAACGCGTTTTGTTTTCAACATATCACCCCTCTTTCAAATCCTTGTACAAATACAAAGATCCGCATATAAGAGTAGTATTCCCTTTTTTAATACACTTATCGTAGGCTTTTTGTATATTTTCGCAGCTTTGCGTTTTAAATCCAAAGGACGCAAACTTTTCACAAAGGGCTTCTGCCGTTGCAGCTCGTGGATTATCCTTTACCTGCACAGTAAAAACTTCCGCTTTTTCACAAAATCCGTGGTCCTTCATAAGCTTAAGGGATGCGTCAATATCTTTATCCGCCATTGCTCCGTATATGATTGACAGAGGCTCGCCCTGAAAATATCTCTCAACTGCATTTATAAGTGCCGTTGTGCCGTTCAGGTTATGAGCACCGTCAAATATTACGCAAGGGTCATCGTTTATTTTTTCAAATCTGCCTATATTTCTCGCCCGTTTAAGACCTGTGCGGATGTGCTTTTCATCTATTTCCAGATGCTTTGCAATTGCTACTGCAAGAGCTGCATTCTCCGTTTGATGTACTCCCGCAAGATGGATTTCAAGATTGCTCAGTTCGCTTGCATCAAACATTTCACAAAGACCTTCGTGACGGTTGTTTTCGGGCTTAGGTGCAACAATAAACATACAATTACGTTCTTTTGCGACATCTTCAATAACTTTTGTCACTTCCACGCACTGTGCCGACATTATAACTGCGCTGTCATTTTTTATTATGCCTGCTTTTTCAAAAGCTATTTTTTCGATAGTGTCGCCAAGGTATTCCGTGTGATCTACATCAATTTTTGTAATAGCGCTTACAAGAGGTTTTTTTATGATATTTGTTGCATCAAGTCTTCCGCCGAGGCCCGTTTCAAGAACTACAACATCGCAGTTGTTTTTTGCAAAATATATAAATGCCGCCACTGTCCATATTTCAAACTGAGTGGGCATAGCACCTTTTTCAAGTTCTATTTCTTTTGCAGATTTCTCAACCTCGGAAAGAATGCTGTCAAGCTCTGCCTCTAAAATATCTTTCCCGTCAATACTGATGCGTTCTGTTACATCAATCATATTCGGAGAAATAAACTTACCCGTTTTAAGACCGCTGTCAGAAAGTATACAGGATAGAAATGCACATGTTGATCCTTTTCCGTTAGTGCCTGCTACATGGATATACTCTAGCTTATCCTGCGGATTTCCACACTTTTGGCAAAGAGCACCTACCGATTCAAGACCGAGGCGGCTTTTTGCCTGAAAACTGTTAGCATATGTTTTAAAGTCACTCATTTTCTGTCTCCCTTTTTAATGTAGTCTTTTATTTTGAAAATAAACGTTTTCAAAACACACATTACCGCTATCTGAAGCACAAAAGATATAATTGCAGGAATAAACCTTACAGTACACGCTGCCTTAAAGCTTGCAAAATAGCCCACATCGGTAAGTATTACAGACATCACTGTCATACCGATTACAAATTGAAGTGCTGCACATATAACTGCTCGTATATAATATATTTTGTTATTTTTCACTTTATAAAAACACAGACCGTATATTACGCCGCATATAAATTCCACTGCAGTTATTTGCGGAAGCGGAGGTCCGACCGGCATAAGAACTGAGTTGAGGATGTCCGCTATTGCAGCTACACAGCCGCTTGCAACAGGTCCGAAAATTGTTCCTGTGATAAATACGGCAATAAATTTTGTCGGAATTTTTATCTGATTGCCTATTCTGAAAGTGGCGTAAACGCCCAGAATTACTGTTATTGCAGTAAATATGGCAAGGAGACACAGTTTTCTTGTAGAGATTTTTTTCATAAAAAACGACCTTTCTGCAGGTCGCTGCAGAAAGGTCATAATAATACCTATGGTGCAGCAACGGAATGCGAAACCGCTACCGCAAAAACAAATTAAATTGCGCAGAACACATCAATTTTCTTCATTTTTTTCGTGGTAAAGGCAACTTCCCGTCCTCTACCCACTTAACGCAGTGGTTTCTACTTTGCTGATTTTTATTATTTTAATTTTTCAAGTTTCCAGATTTTATCATTGTACTCATCAATCGTCCTGTCACTTGAGAAAAATCCGCTGTTTGCGACATTGATGATTGCTTTTTTAACCCACTTATCTGTATCGCGGTATTCTCTCTGAGCTTTATCGTGAATTTCACAGTAAGACTCAAAGTCGCGGACTACCATATAGACATCTGCTCTTGCGTAGTCACCGAAAATAAGTGTCTGATAAAGGTCATTGTACTTTTTCGGTTCTTCAGGGCAGACTGTGCCGTCAATAAGCATATCAATAACTCTTCTTACTCCGGCATTTGTTGTGTAAATACTCTGACTTGAATTTTCATTGAACTGAAGTTCACGATTAACCTCGGGAGTTTTCATGCCGAAGATGAAAATGTTATCGTCGCCCACACATTCACGCATCTCGACATTTGCACCGTCAAGAGTACCGATTGTAAGAGCACCGTTTGCCATAAACTTCATATTACCGGTACCGCTTGCTTCTTTTCCGGCAGTCGAAATCTGTTCGCTGATATCCGCTGCAGGAATAATTTTCTGCGCAAGGCTTACACCGTAGTTTTCAAGGAATACCACCTTGATTTTTGAGTTAACAGCAGGGTCGTTATTAACAAGCTCTGCCACATCGCAGATTAGCTTGATAATAAGCTTTGCCCTTGCGTATCCGGGAGAGGCTTTTGCCCCAAAAATAAATGTATGCGGATAAAGGTCAAATCCCGGGTCGTTTTTCACCTTGTCGTAAAGGTACAGAATATGAAGCACATTAAGAAGCTGACGCTTGTACTCATGAAGTCTCTTTACCTGAACATCAAATATACTTTCGGGGTCAACATCAATTCCGTTATGCTCTTTTATATATGCTGCAAGCTCCTTTTTCTTTTCAAGCTTGACTTCTCTGAACTTTTTGCAGAACTCCTTGTCATCTGTAAACTGAAGAAGCTTCTGAAGTTCGTCTGCATCTTTAACCCACCTATCACCGATTTTTGATGATATAAGCCCGCTGAGCTGAGGATTGGCAAGACGGAGCCATCTTCTGTATGTGATGCCGTTTGTTATTGAAACGAACTTGTCGGGTGCAAGGTAGTTATAGTCACGGAAAACATCATTTTTGAGAATATCTGTATGAAGCCCGGAAACTCCGTTTACCTTATGACAGGTTGCAAGACACATATTTGCCATATTGATATAATTATGTGCAAGTATGGACATATAGTTAATCTTGCCCCAGTCGTCACCGTAGCGCGACTGAAGATCCCGTACGAGACGGTTATTCATTTCCTCAATTATCATATAAATTCTGGGAAGAAGTCTTTTGAGCATATCCATATGCCATTTTTCAAGAGCCTCCGCCAGAATGGTGTGGTTTGTATATGCAAACACGCGGCAGACAATATCCCATGCCTGATCCCAGCCCATACCCTCTTCGTCCATAAGGACACGCATAAGCTCAGGAATTGCAATTGCAGGATGTGTGTCGTTGATGTGTATTGCAATATATTCCGGAAGTCTGTCAAGGTCCATTCCTTTGTGATGGCGCTTGAATCTTGAAATTATCCACTGAATTGTACAGGATACGAAGAAATACTGCTGACGGAGTCTGAGTGCCTTACCCTCTTCGTGGTTGTCCTCAGGATAAAGAACTTTACTGAGCACTTCTGCAAGTGCCTTTTCTTCTACCGCGCGCAGATAATCACCGCCTGAGAAGTGGATCATATCAAGGTCTTTTTCTGCTCTTGCAGACCAAAGGCGAAGCGTATTCACAACTTCTGCATTGTATCCGACAATGGGCACATCGTAGGGTATGCCTATTACATTGGTGGTATTATTATAGTACACCTTCATACCATCCGGTGTCATTTCGGTTGTAACATCACCGCCGAAACGCACTGTAACCTGCTCCTCCGGACGCGGTATTTCCCACACGCTGCCGTCACCAAGCCAGTTATCGGGAGTTTCAATCTGTTCACCGTTTACGATGAGCTGCTTGAAAAGTCCGTACTCGTAACGGATTGAACAGCCAAAAGACGGAAGCTCAAGCGTTGCGAGAGAGTCAAGGAAACATGCTGCCAATCTGCCGAGGCCGCCGTTTCCGAGACCTGCATCATTTTCCTGAGCAGAGATTTCCTCAAGAGAGCATCCCATGGATTTGAGAACTGCTTCGTAATCCTCTGTAAGCCCGGTGTTAAGAAGATTATTACCCAGAGCTCTTCCCATCAGGAACTCAAACGAAAGATAGAAAAGTTCCTTTTTCTGGGCAGTTCTCTGACTGCGACGGTAAGAGGTCCATCTTTCCATTATTTTGTCACGGACAGTAAGCGCTGTCGCCTTGTATATATGAGCCTTTGTGGCATCCTCCATCGTTCTTCCGAAATGGCGGTTAAGCTTACCGATAATTTCATCCTTTATTTTTTGCTGATTCTTTGTAAGTGTTTTTGCCAATATTATTCAAACTCCTTAATTTTAACAATCGGGGAAAATCCCACTGTAATAATTATATTATAAAGATTTGTATAAATCAATGTACGCTTTTGCTGAATTTTTCCACGAAAAATCCGTTTTCATCGCTCTTTTGACCATAGCATTCCAGTTTTTTCTGTTATTATACCACACGCTCTTTGCGTAATTTATGCACCCAAGCATTTCTCCGGCGTTAAAATTAGCAAAGCTGAAGCCCGTGCCGGTATTTTCAAATTCGTTATACGCCTTTACACTGTCACGGAGTCCGCCCGTTTCACGGACTATGGGAAGTGTGCCGTAGCGCATTGAAATCATCTGGCTGAGACCGCAGGGTTCAAAAAGCGACGGCATCAAAAATGCATCCGATGCGGCATAAATCTTATGACTGACAGTGTTGTCAAACACAATAAGCGACGCCACGGTGCCCTCGTATTTTCTGCCGAAATCACGAAGCATGTTTTCAAAATTCTCATCACCTGTGCCCAGGATAACAAGCTGTATGTCGCCATCCTTTAAGATTTCGTCCATCACGCACTCAACAAGGTCAATGCCCTTCTGCCCCGTAAGTCTTGTCACCATACCCACAAGGAACTTGTCACCGTTTTCTTCAAGTCCGACTTCCCTCTGAAGTGCCATTTTGTTTAGTTTTTTTCTGGAAACAAAATTTCTCAGGTCATAGTTTTCGGGAATATGGGGGTCTTTTGCGCTGTTCCATTCATCATAGTCAATTCCGTTTATGATGCCCGTAAGTGCGTCCCGTCTTTTAGAAAGAAGTCCGTTGAGTCTTTCACCGAAAAAATCTGTCATTATTTCTTCTGAGTACGTTTTGCTGACAGTTGTGATACTGTCAGCATAAACAAGACCGCCCTTAAGCATACTTGCCGATCCGTAAAACTCAAGCTCCTCACTTGTAAAGCAACTGTCGTCAAGCTCACAAAGGTCTTTTATTACTCCGATGTCGTATATGCCCTGGAATTTCAGATTGTGAACTGTCATAACAGTTTTTATGCCGGCATAATTCTTGTCATATTTGTAGTGTTTTTCAAGAAGAACAGGTATCATACCCGTCTGCCAGTCGTTGCAATGCAGAACATCGGGATAAAAATCAAGCACCCTTAAAAGTTCAAGCACAGCTTTGTCAAAAAATGCAAATTTTTCAACATCTATTGACATATCGCTGTATATCTTTTCACTTCCGAAATAAAACTCGTTATCTACAAAATAGAAAATAACGCCGTCCTTTTTAAGCTCAAACACACCGCAGTACTGACTGCGCCAGCTCATTTTCACATAAATGTTTGAGATGTAGTGCATTTCATTTTTATATTTTTCTGCAATTGCACCGTAAAGGGGAAGGATAACCCTTGCATCGCATCCGAGGCGGCAAAGCTCGCCAGGAAGCGCACCCACTACATCTGCAAGTCCACCCGTTTTTATAAACGGAGCACATTCACTTGTGGCAAATAATATTTTCATTAAAACCGTCCTTTACAAAAGAGTTCTCTTGGGGAGAATAAATGGATGTTCGGGATGTCCTACAAGACGCTTGTCAGCTCTTAAAGTACATTCCTTATCTACAATAACATTTTCAAGCTCGCAATTCTCCTCAACAACGCTGTTCTGCATAACTATGCTGTTTTTGACAACTGCACCTTTTCTGATATGCACACCGCGTGAAATTATGCTGTTTGAAACAGTACCCTCAATAACACAACCGTCTGCAATGAGTGAATCCTCAGCAACGGCACTCTCCCCGTACCTTGTAGGCACCTGATCTTTAACTTTTGTATAGATGCGGTTTTCCGAATGGAAAAGTTCCTTCCTTATGTTCTCATCAAGAAGCATCATACTGTTTTTGTAGTATGTTTCAACAGAATCTATTTTTCCTACAAATCCCTTATACTCGTAACCGTAAATTTTCTCTGTTTCCAGTTTTTCAAGTAGAATATCCTTTATGAAATCGTGATTTCCCCTTGAATATGCTTCGTCAATCATTTCTATAAGTTTAAGACGGTCAACGATATACATTTCCATGCTTTCACAAGTGGATTTGGGGAAATGAGGCTCGATTTCAATACCCTCTACCCTGCCGTCTTCAGTTACCTCGTACACAACACTTGCGGAAAGCTTATCCTTTTCTGTGTTATTTCTGTAAACAACTGTTATGTCGGCTTCTTTTTCAATATGCATCCGGAGAGCTTCGTCAAAAGTCATATTGCACACAATTCTGCCGGATGCCAAAAGCACATACTGCTGACGACTGCGTCTTAAGAAAGTAAGCACGCCGTAGAGCTGGTCAATATTGCCTGCACGGACGCTGCCGCTGCCTCTTACATAAGGCGGAAGCATAAAGAGACCATATGTTTTACGGTTAAGATCCCACGGAGCACCGCTACCCAAGTGGTCCATAAGAGAGGAATAGTTGATATTTGTGGCAACACCGACATTTATAATACCGGAGTTAACCATGTTCGAAAGAATAAAGTCGATAAGTCTGTATCTTCCGCCAAAGGGAAGTGCCGCAACAGAACGCATTTCGGTAAGCTCGTTAAAGCTGAGCTTACTGCCGTCTGCCATTACTATGCCCATCATATCTCTCATTTACTTTCCCTCCTTTTCGGTAACCATAGCATTTATGCCGATTTTTTCATTATCGGGAATCTTAACTTCTCCGCCGATAAGCGTAATACCACCGGTGCAGTATTTGCTCTCATAAATTGAGGCATCGGTGTTTTTGTCACCAATATAAGCATTTTTCCCGATAGACGCCTCTTCTCCGACAACTGCTTTTTTAACGGTGGCGCCTTCTTTTATAATTGTGCCGGGAAGTATTATGGAATCTTCCACAACAGCGCCCTTTTCAACTGTTACACCTTCGAAAAGAATGCTGTGATGTACGGAGCCGTACACATTACAGCCCTCTGTTATACAGCTACCCGAAACAGACGCTCCCTTTGCAACAAAGTGAGGAGGCTTCACCGGGTTCCTGGAATAAATTTTCCAGGACGGGTCGTTAAGGTCAAACGCGGGCGGGTTGGAGAGAATGTCCATATTAGCCTCCCAAAGGCTCTGCACTGTACCGACATCTTTCCAGTAACCGTCAAACGCATATGCGCACATATTTTCACCATTTGCAAGCATTGTCGGAATAATGTTCTTGCCGAAGTCGTTATCACTTTCCGGATTTTTCTCGTCATTCTGAAGGTATTTTTTAAGAACATCCCATGTAAATACATACACACCCATTGAAGCAAGATTACTCTTGGGATTTGCAGGTTTTTCGGCAAATTCAACGATTTTTCCGTCGTCATCTGCAGTCATAATACCAAAACGGCTTGCTTCCTCCCATGGCACTTCTATAACAGCAATGGTAGCATCAGCGTTTTTCTCTTTATGATATTTTATCATTTTGGAATAGTCCATTTTGTAAATATGGTCACCCGAAAGAATAACAACATACTTGGGGTCAAACTTATCTACAAATTCAATATTCTGATAGATTGCATTGGCTGTACCTTTATACCATTCACCCTTTTCCGCACTCTGATACGGCGGAAGAACATATACTCCGCCTGAGTTACGGTTAAGGTCCCATGGGCCGCCGCTTCCGATATAGGTGTTAAGTTCAAGCGGCTGATACTGGGTAAGTACACCAACGGTGTAAATACCTGAATGTATGCAGTTGCTCAGGGTGAAATCTATAATTCTGTATTTTCCCCCAAAAGGAACTGCCGGTTTTGCGACAGATGTTGTCAGTGCGCCGAGACGACTTCCCTGTCCGCCTGCAAGTATCATCGCAAGGCTTTGTGCTTTTTTCATTTTATATCCCCCTTAAGTATTTTATTTCTTGTCCTTCTCAGGTATATGCCACTCATAGGCTCAATATCAAGCTCGATTGAGTAAGGCATTGACAAAAATGCTTTTTTCTTTGCGTTTACGGAAACGGTTTTCCAGTCTCCGCTTGAGGAAAACACTACGGAGTATGTTCCGCTTCTCGGTACGCCGATAATATATTTTTCATATTTTACGGGAGTAAAGTTGCATACAACCACTATCTCGTCATTTTTCTTTTTGCCCCGTCTTATAAAGCTGAAAACACTGCGGTCAGAATCGTCTGCATTTATCCAGTCGAATCCCGCCCAACTGTCTTCAATTTCCCAAAAAGGCTTATTTTCTTTATAAAAACGGTTAAGTTCTTTTACAAAATCCCTGAAGCTCTTGTGTTTTTCAAACTCCAGCAGCTTCCACTCAATCTCTTCGTAGTAACGCCACTCGATAAACTGAGCTATCTCTCCCCCCATAAACAGAAGCTTTTTGCCGGGGTGCGCCATTATATACATATAAAAGGTCCTGAGAGAATCAAATTTCTGTCCGTAAAGCCCCGACATTTTCTGTATAAGCGAACATTTTCCGTGAACTACCTCATCGTGAGAAAGCGGAAGGATGTAGTTTTCCTTAAAAGCGTACATCATTGAAAATGTAAGCAGGCTGTGGTTGTTTTTCCTGAAGCACGGGTCAAGAGCCATATACCTCAGCGAATCATTCATCCAACCCATATTCCACTTATAGTTAAAACCGAGTCCGCCGTGGTTAACAGGTCTTGTAATTCCATCCCAGCTACTTGATTCCTCCGCTGCCATAATCACATTGGGGTGTTTTTCAAAAACCTTTGTGTTAAGTTTTCTCAGAAATTCAATGGCTTCAAGATTTTCTCTGCCACCGTATATGTTACACACAAAATCATCTCTGCCGAAATCAAGATAAAGCATACTTGAAACGGCATCTACTCTTATTCCGTCTATGTGGAAAACATCAAGCCAGTAAAAAGCGCTCGAAAGAAGGAAACTGACAACACCGCCTTTGCCGAAATCAAAAGCGTATGTTCCCCATTCTTTATATTCGCCTTTTCTTGGGTCTGGGTATTCGTAAAGCGGTGTACCGTCGTACCTTGCAAGGGCGTAGCTGTCTTTCGGAAAATGGGCAGGCACCCAGTCCATAATCACACTTATGCCCTTTTCGTGACACTTATTCACAAAATACATAAAATCCTTTGGCTCTCCGTAACGGCTTGTGGGGGCAAAATATCCTGTGACCTGATACCCCCAGCTTCCGTCAAAAGGATGCTCTGAAACAGGCATCAGCTCCACATGAGTATAGTTCATCTCCAGAAGATATTCTGTAAGCTCATCTGCCATTTCCCTGTAATTAAGATATGTGCCGTCTTCACGAGTTCTCCAGCTGCCAAGATGCATTTCGTATATAAGCATCGGCTTTGAATACGGCTCTGTCTTTTTCCGTTTATCCATCCATTTTTTGTCTGTCCACAAAAAATCCGAAGTATCATAAAGCCTTGATGCCGTCTTTGGCGGAAGCTCTGTAAATCTTGCGTAAGGGTCTATTTTCAGCATCTCTTCCCCTAACGCAGTCGTTATGCAGTACTTATAGCACTGTCCGTGCTCTGCCCCTTTTATGAAAGCGTGCCACATCCCCGTATTTTCCTGGGGGTGCATCGGGTGGGAGTCCTGATTCCAACCATTGAAATCCCCCACAACGCTGACTTTTTTTGCTCCCGGAGCCCAAACAGTAAAACTAAAGCCCTTCTCCCCGCAGTACTCCATAGGTACAGCACCCATAAATTCGTAACTGCGGTAGGCTTTTCCCTCAAGGTATTTATTAAGTTGAGAGGTTTTTAAAAAAGGATTGCCGCTACCGTTTACGCGGTCTTTCATACCACTCATTTTCCTTTCTTTGAAACTTTATTCCTCTGACAGTTTTTCTCTGAGATGATTAGATAAAAGCGCCAAAGATGACGCCATATTTTCGTTCTGTACAAGTATATCCTCAGGAGCCTTAAGATATGTCGGTGCAAAGTTCCATATTGCTTTTATTCCGTTTTTTACAAGCAGGTCGCAGGCTTGCTGCGCCGATTTTTCAGGCACTGTTATAATGCCGATTTTAACATTATATTCTTCACAGATTTCGCCAAGCTTTGAAAGCTCAAACACTTTTTTATTATCTGCGATTGAGCTGTTAGAATCAAATGCCGCAATAATCTCAATGCCGTAGTTTTCAAACCCACGATAGCTCAGAAGCGCCATACCCAGATTACCTGCACCTAAAAGAACTGCAACCTTACTGCTCTCGTACCCAAGATAATCTGAAATACCTCCGATAAGGTCGCAGATAAGAAACCCTCTTTTTGGTACCCCTGCACTTTTGCAGACTGCAGCAAGGTCTTTTCTTACCTGCACCTCACTCAGGCCCAGCGCCTGAGCAACTGCAGTAGAGGAAACATACTCACTGCCATTATTGATTGATTTTAAAAACGACATATATACAGGCAGTCTTTTAAGAGCCTGCCTGGAAAGATTTTTAAACGGTTTCATTTTTCCACCTTCAATATTAAAACAATCGGGAGAAACCTGAGTTTCTCCCGATTTGCTAAATCACGCTTTGCCTACTGAACCGAAAAGCTCCATTTTTTCTTTAACGGTAGCTTTTATTGCTTCAGCACCGGGAGCAAGGATTTTTCTGGGGTCAAAGCCCTTGCCAACAAGGTCCTTGCCTTCTTCAATATACTTTCTTGTTGCAGCTGCAAAAGAAAGCTGACATTCTGTATTAACATTGATTTTCGCAACGCCAAGGGAGATTGCCTTTTGAATCATTTCTGCAGGAATACCTGTACCTCCGTGAAGAACAAGAGGGATATTACCTGTTGCTGCTTTGATTTTTTCAAGAGCGTCAAAGTCAAGACCTTTCCAGTTTTCGGGATACTTACCGTGGATATTACCGATACCTGCTGCAAGCATTGTCACACCGAGAGCTGCGATAGCCTTACATTCTTCAGGATCTGCGATGTCACCTGAACCGATAACACCGTCTTCCTCACCACCGATTGCACCAACTTCTGCCTCAAGGCTGAGACCCTTTTCATTACAGATGTTGATAAGCTCTGTTGTCTTTGCAATGTTTTCATCAATGGGATAGTGCGAGCCGTCAAACATAACTGAGGAGAAGCCTGCCTCGATGCACTTGAGAGCTGCATCGTAGCTGCCGTGGTCAAGATGGATTGCAACCGGAACTGTAATACCGAGTCCTTCAATCATACCCTTAACCATACCTACAACAGTTTTGTAGCCTGCCATATATTTTCCTGCGCCTTCACTTACACCGAGAATAACAGGAGACTGAAGCTCCTGTGCGGTCTGAAGAATTGATTTTGTCCACTCAAGGTTGTTTATATTGAACTGACCAACCGCATAGTGACCATCACGCGCTTTTTCAAGCATTTCCTTAGCTGATACTAACATTTTGATACACTGCCTTTCTATATTGTTATTCTTTTTATATGATACATACATTATCGCATAAAATGTTGAATAAATCAATATATATTCAATAAAAGAGGTGAATTTTTTGAAAAATTTTTCTGCCGGAGCAATCAATCTTCGTTTTATACGTCTTCCCCTTGTTATCTGTGGATTTTTTATGCTTGCAGGTCTTTGTGCAAAACTCGGTTTTGCCGTTCCTCACAAAGACCTCGGAGGCAGCATGGTAAACACCATACTCAGTGCAGGTTCGTTTTTAAAAGGCGGAAACACAGAGGTTTTTTCCTTTATGAGAGTAATGCCGCAAATCCTTGTATCAAAAGCCGAAAACTCCTCCCCAAGTACTGACGGCACTATATTGTCAGATTTCCCTGAAAAGGTTGTCGGTACGCCTGAAGTAAAAGTGAACGATGTTGCATCATCAGGCATAAATGTCAAAAATTTTCTCAAAGGTCCGCCTTCTTTTGTCAGCAATGATATTTCAGTACTTATTGTCCATACTCACACCACAGAAAGCTATACTCCGTCAGAAAAATTCAACTATGTTCCCAGCGATACGGACAGAACGCTTGACAAAAACTTCAATATGGTAAGAGTGGGAAAAGAGATTGAACAGACTCTTAAAGAAAACGGGATAAAAGTTCAGCACGACACAACCATATGCGATTATCCAAGCTATAACGGAAGCTATAACCGAAGCGGAAAAAATGTGCAGAATGCCCTTTCAAACGACAGTTCTATAAAAATCGTACTTGATGTACACCGCGATGCAATCGAAGGAAAAAACGGAGAAAAAATCAAGCACAATTTTACTTTTAACGGCAGGGAGGGCGCACAGGTAATGTTTGTTGTAGGAAGTAATCTCAGCGGACTGAGTCACAGCAAATGGGAAACCAATATGCAGTTTGCCGCAACACTTCAGCAGCATATACTGTCCTTTTATCCGGACCTTATGAGGCCTATAAATTTCCGCAGTCAGAGATTCAACCACCATCTTGCACCCGGTGCAATTATAGTCGAAGTAGGTACTAACGGCAACACCCTTGAAGAAGCCCTCTACGGTGCAGAATGTTTTGCCAATGCGCTTGCCGATTATATAAAAACGAACTGATTCTTTACTTGTTGTACGCAAACTCCTATCGGGCAAAAAAAGGGATGTAAAAAAAGTCCAGACCGCATTTTTTCCTATCCCCAATGACAGGGGGTGTAAAGAAATCGAATTTCTTTACACCCCCTTTTACTTTTTATTCTTCGTGCTCGTGTCCATGACAACCGCAGCCACCGGAACATTCAATTTTCTTATCGATGCCTTCTTTATCATAGTAATCCTGAATTGCTGCTTTGATAGCTTCTTCTGCGAGAACACTGCAATGTATTTTTGCAGGCGGGAGACCTTCCAAAGCTTCTACAACTGCTGAATTTGTGAGTTTGAGAGCCTCATCAACTGTTTTACCTTTTACAAGCTCTGTTGCCATTGAGCTTGTTGCAACCGCCGCACCGCAACCAAAGGTTTTGAAGCTTACATCAACAATTACATCGTTTTCTATTTTAAGATACATTTTCATTATGTCGCCACATTTTGCGTTACCGACTGTTCCTATTGCATTTGCCCCTTCAAGCTCCCCGACATTTCTGGGGTTTGTGAAATGGTCCATTACCTTTTCACTGTACATTTATATCAATCCTTTCCGGTTTTTTTATTTTTCCACACCTTCATATAACGGAGACATCTCGCGAAGTCTCTGCACAATAGGTGCAAGTTCCTTTATAAAAGAGTTGATCTCTTCTTCTGTTGTAAACTCTGAAAGTGATGCACGGAGAGACCCGTGGGCTATCTCATGAGGAAGCCCTATTCCCAGAAGCACATGTGACGGGTCAAGAGAGCCCGATGTACACGCAGACCCGCTTGATACTACAAAACCTTTTAAATCAAGGCTTAAAAGCAAGCTTTCCCCCTCAATATATCTGAAACAGAAGCTTGTATTATTGGGAAGTCTCTTCTCTCTGTGTCCGTTAAGGCGTGTATAAGGAATTTCTTTAAGAACGCCCTCTATAAGCTTTTCACGAAGCGCAACTATTTTCTTTGTCTTTTCTTCAAGATTTTCTGTTGCATCTTTAAGAGCCGTCGCCATACCGACTATACCTGCAACATTTTCTGTTGTTGCCCGTCTGCCTCTTTCCTGAGCACCGCCATGGATAAGATTTTCAATCTTTACACCTTTTCTTATATAAAGCGCTCCCACGCCCTTAGGTCCGTGGAACTTATGTGCAGACATTGAAAGAAGATCAATATTCATCGCCTTTACATCTATGGGAACGGCACCTGTTGCCTGAACCGCATCTGTGTGGAAGTATATGCCTTTTTTTCTGCACAGCTCACCTATTTTGGCGATAGGATTTATTGTACCTATCTCGTTATTTGCAAACATTACAGAAACAAGAAATGTATCGTCTGTAATAGCTTTTTCTATGTCCTCCACGCTTACCATACCGAACTCATCAACAGGAACATAAGTAACGCTGTATCCCTGCTTTTCCATATATTCACAAGTATGAAGTACTGCGTGGTGTTCAATTGTTGTTGTAATTATATGTTTTTTAGAAGTCTTTCCTGCTGTGCCTTTAATAGCCCAGTTATCCGCTTCACTTCCACCGCTTGTAAAAAATATTTCAACATCATCTGCATTGATGGCCTTTGCAACATCACTTCTTGCAGCCATAAGCGCCTTTCGCGCTGCCTGCCCTGCAGAAGTATAAACCGAGGAAGCATTGCCAAAGGTCTGTGTAAAATACGGGAGCATTGCTTCCACAACAGACTGTTTCATTTTTGTTGTTGCGGCGTTATCCAAATATACCATAAAGGTCGTCCTTTCCGAAACTTTAGTGTTTTGAAAAACACTCAAAGTACAGTATATTACTTCTTGAGGAAAAATGCAAGTAAGATTTGACATTTTTGTCGGTTTTTACAATTCAAACTCACATTTTATAACTTTTCCAACCAATTTAAAGTTGCCGTCTCCCTCATTAAAGGTTATATCCTCATAGAAATCGGAATCTGACTCTGCCTTCAAAACAATTTTATTCCCTCTTTTAAAGTAAGTCCTGAGAATTGTCTCTTCCGTTTCTTTTATCAATACTGCAACTATATCGTTGTTTTTCAGCGGACAGTCGCACCTCACAATTACGACATCTCCCGCAAGAATTCTCCTGTTCGCCATAGAGTTATCCTTAGGTGTAATCCCGATGTGCTCATACCCACGAAGCTTGTTACGGTCTATAAATACTGCACCGGTGATTTTGTCTGCCTGTACAAGAGGGATACCACCGGCCATAGATGCAACTATATATACAGCCCTTACCCTATCTGAAATAAAAAGCGGAGCATTTCCCAGGAGTCCGTCCACGGTTGTGCTGAAAAGCCTTGCCATATCACTCAGCAGTTTTTCTGACGGTACCGCAACATAGCCTGACTCAATATTACTCATCGTGGTTTTTCCCACTCCAAGTCTTGTGGCAAGCTGCTGCGTAGTTATTCCTGCTCTCTTCTTTAAGATCGAAATGTTAGCTGAAAGAAGTCCCAAATCAAACACAACTCCTTTAGAATTTGCTTGATTATACCATAAAATTCTGAAATTAACAACTGTTTTTTAGAAAAGAGCTCCGTTTATTCCTTCCGCTATTATTTTTGAAGCCTGCTCGGATATTACATCTACATCATTCGGGGTTACAACCATATTTTTAGGAAAAGGTAATGAATCGGAAAAATCCGTTTTTCCGGAAGTTTCCGAAAGAACATCTGCAGCAAGGGTAAGTGCATCTACTACCATAGGTACGCCGATTGCAATTACAGGTACTCCAAGAGTTTTCTCAGAAATTTCTGCACGGTTATTTCCCACCCCGCTTCCGGGGCTTATGCCTGTATCGCATATCTGCACAGTTGTCCCCAGGCGGCTGAGGCTTCTTGATGCAAGAGCATCTACTGCTATTATAAGAGAAGGCCTTACCCGTTCTTTTATTCCCAGAAGAACTTCCTGTGTTTCTATTCCTGTTATACCTAATACTCCCGGAGAAATCGCGCTTACAGGTCTTATATCAAAGCTGAATTCACCCTTTGCCTCTTTTGTAATATGTCTTGTAACGGCAATTTTTCCCACTGCTTTTGGTCCGATTGAATCAGGAGTTATGTCACGGTTTCCAAGACCCGCAACAAGAACAGATGCATTTTCGGGAATTTTTATCATTCTTTTTAATTCATCGCACAGGGCTTTTGCCCCGCGGGTGCACAGCTCATCATCCTCTGTATGCATATTCTGAATTTCAATTGTCACATAATTCCCCATGGGTCTGCCGATTTTTTCCGCACCCTCGGGCGTCGTTATTTTTACATGAGATACTGTAATGCCGTCAGTGTCTTTTCGTCGACTTTCAACACCGGATATTTCTTCCGCAAACATTTCGCGGCATTCAAGCACAAGGTCTGTACGAATCATTCTTTTATCTCCTTTTCGGTAACTTCCTGAGTATATTCGGAATTTTCCTCGGTATCCTTTAAAGCATCAAGAAACGCCTGCCTCAGGATAAGAAGCGAAACCGCATCCTTATCGGTAGTAGCATCATTTAAATTTGTTCCGTCAAGAGGAATATTGTTTTCCATATTTATCACCTTTCTTTTTTTGTGTACAAAAAAAGATTGCCCGAAGGCAATCTTTTTTATGCGTTTTTAATTCACTTTAATTTTATTCAAGGAAGTCTTTAAGCTTCTTGCTTCTGCTTGGGTGGCGGAGCTTACGAAGTGCCTTCGCCTCAATCTGACGGATTCTTTCACGGGTAACATCGAACACACCGCCAACCTCTTCAAGAGTTCTTGCTCTGCCATCCTCAAGACCAAAGCGGAGACGAAGTACCTTTTCCTCACGGGGAGTAAGAGTGTTGAGAACATCCATAAGCTGTTCCTTGAGAAGCATAAACGAAGCTGCTTCACTGGGCGCAGGAGCATCATCGTCGGGGATGAAGTCACCAAGGTGACTGTCTTCCTCTTCACCGATAGGAGTTTCGAGTGAAACAGGCTCCTGCGCTATCTTCATAACTTCACGCACTTTTTCAAGGCTCATTCCCATTTCCTTTGCAATTTCTTCGGGAGAAGGCTCTCTGCCAAGCTCCTGAAGAAGCTGACGGGAAACACGGATAAGCTTGTTTATGGTTTCTACCATATGCACAGGTATACGGATAGTTCTTGCCTGGTCTGCAATAGCACGGGTAATAGCCTGACGAATCCACCAAGTAGCATAAGTACTGAATTTATAACCTTTTGTATAGTCGAACTTTTCAACAGCCTTTATAAGACCGAGGTTACCCTCCTGAATAAGGTCAAGGAAGAGCATACCGCGTCCTACATATCTTTTTGCGATACTTACAACAAGACGGAGGTTCGCTTCGGTAAGCTTTTTCTTCGCTTCCTCGTCGCCTTCTGACATAAGTCTGGCGTACTCAATTTCTTCATTTGCTGAAAGAAGTGGTACTTTACCGATTTCTTTAAGATACATTCTTACATGGTCGTCAACATTAACGCCTTCGGGAACTGACAAATCTTCAAGGTCATCCTCTTCTGCATCTTCAATCTTCTGAATTTCTGCATCAATGTCGCCTACGATATCAATTCCCAGCGCCTCAAAATTGTCGTGAATTTTTTCAATCTGGTCCACATCAAGCTCAAGCTCAGCAAGCGCCTCTTCAATTTCCTGCTCGGTAAGCATACCTTTCTGCTTGCCTTTTTCTATAAGGTCCTTTACTATAACTTTTTTATTTGCACTGTCACTCATTTTATTCAATCCTTTCGCCACTCAGCTTTTTTGTTTTTTTGTTTTTAGCAGCTCGCTTATAAGAGCTATATCTCCGCTTGCCTGTGCTTGCTGCAGTTTTTCGTTCCAGATTTCATCCTCTAGTATGCTGACAAAATCTGACGCTGCACGCATGTTGTCTGCCACATTTCTGACAGATAAAAGCACCGTTGACAGTTCTTTCTCATTGCCTTTAAGATTCAAAAGGAGGTAATCCTCACACTTGCCTTGTATGCCGTCAGTGTAGAATCTGCCAATACATTCAAATATGTTTTTATGTACATCACTGCTGAACATTCCACCATTTAGCTTGTCCTTCAGTTTTGAGTAAACCTTGCTGTCCTCCGCGAGCATAGAAAGAAGCCCTGCCTCAGCAGTTTGTCTGCGTGTTGAAACCTGTTTTCTGTCGGTTGTCTGGGGATTCACCGCTTTTTTAAGTTCTCCCTGAACTTCCTTCCTGAGGTTTCTGGAGTTTGCTTTTCTGACCTCACTGTTTATGGATTCTGCACTTATTCCCGTTTTTGCCGAAAGGCGGTTAATATAAACCTCTCTTTCAACTGCATTTGAAATACCAGAGAAAATCTGAGAAGCTTTCCCAAGCATTTCAATTTTCTGTGCTGTGTCTTCAAGGTCTATACCCTTAAGCAAAACATCTATTCTGTGTTCCGTAACGGTTTTGGCGTTTTTGATAAGCTCCTCAAACGCCTCTTTACCGTGTTTTTTGACAAAATCGTCGGCATCCTTTCCGTCGGGGATTGATATAACCTTTAATTTAGTATCAAATTCCCTGAAAATTTCTGCCGCCCTTTCGCAGGCTTTCATACCAGCCTCGTCACTGTCGTAGCAAAGATATACGGGGCTTTTCGAGATAAGCTTTGCCTGGTCTCTCGTAAGTGCCGTACCGCAACCTGCAACCGCTGCATTTATTCCTGCCTGATGCAGTGATATAACATCCATATATCCTTCAACAAGGATATAGTATCCGCGGTCACTCTTCTTTGCAATGTTAAGTGCAAAAAGATTTTTACCTTTATCGTAAACAATACTTTCGGGAGAATTCATATACTTTGCACCGTCACCCGACAGAATTCGTCCGCCAAAGCCGATTACATTGCCCTTGACATCTATAATCGGGAACATCACTCTCTCACGGAAGCGGTCATACACATGCCCTTTGTCGTTCTGTATACAAAGCCCTGCTTCAACCATCAGAGCACGGTTATAGCCTTTTTTCTGCAGGTGCCGAAGAAGCCCGTCCCAACCGCTTGGAGAAAATCCGATACCGAAATTTGCAACCGTTTTTCCCGAAAGCTGTCGCTTTGTCAGATATTCCTGCGCAACCTTTCCGCCATCTTTAAGCAGACATTCACGAAAAAACAGTGCCGCGTCGCGGTTCATTTTATATATCTGCTGTTTCCGTTTGTATTTTTCCTCATTCTTTTCCACCGAATCATCATCCGGGAGGCGTATCCCTGCCTTATCTGCAAGGTAGCGAAGCGCATCGGGAAAATCAAGCCCCTCCGCATTCATAATAAACTGAATCACACTTCCGCCTGCACCGCAACCGAAGCAATGGTAAAGCTGCTTGTCCGCACTTACATGAAATGACGGCGTTTTTTCGCGGTGGAAAGGACAACATCCCATATAGCTGCTGCCCGACCGTTTGAGCTTTACATAGCCGGAAACAATATCCACGATGTCATTTGCCGAAACAATCTCATTAACGAGTTCATCCGGAAAAAAAGCTGCCATCTCTCTTACCTTCCTGAAATAAAAAGTTCTTATGAGGTATATTTCGACACCGAGAGTGAAAATCCTTTTTTTTAATCAAAAAACCTTTCTAATATTTCCCACATTTCTTAATTTTTAAAATATTTTTGAAAAAATTTAAAAAAAATGCTTTACAAACAGCTTTTCTTTTGTTATAATATCATCGTTACGCGGGAGTGGCTCAGTGGTAGAGCGTCACCTTGCCAAGGTGAACGTCGCGAGTTCGAATCTCGTCTTCCGCTCCAGAAAAACCGTCAATCTTGATGCAAGATTGGCGGTTTTTTTCTTTTTAAAACCTTCTTTTTTTGATTGAATTCCCGCTTTCGGTGTGGTATAATAGTATAATAGGTAATTTGTGGGTGATAGGGATGAAATTTTTCAGAACAAAAAAGGGAATAATCATCACTTTGGCAGTCATTTTACTGCTGATTTTAATAAGACACATTATTGCAGAAAACACTGTTTTTTATGCCCCCGATTATGCAAAAGAGGAACTTTCCTCCATTCTTGAAAATAAAGATTTTGATGCAGTTTTCCGCCAGACAGGCATAGCACCTAAGGTTGCAGAAGAAATTGCAGAAAGAGAAAACAGTGCATTTCTTGAAAAGATGCAAAAGCTTTATTTTTCCGGGTCTTCAGTTAAAAAGAACTATATTGCCTTTCCCGTAACACTGGAAGAAAGAAACCGGGATGATATCACTCCCCTTATACCCCTCAAAAAAGGGGATATACTCGTCACTTACAACACACGCACTCTTGATTGGCGTCATGGGCACAGTGCAATCGTTCTTGACGATAAGGGAGAAGTTATTCTTGAGCATATGTCAATAGGCGAAAAATCGGTTATTACTTATGCAAAATATTGGGGTATGTATCCAGCCTTTATAGTGCTGCGTCACCCTGATGAAAATATTGCAGCAGCCGCTGCCGATTATGCAAAAGAAAATCTTGTAGGTATTCCTTACAGCCTTTTTGCAGGCTTTGGCACAAAGGACAAAACAGGTGAGGAAAATCCGTCCTCCCACTGCTCGCATATAGTGTGGCAGGCATATATGTCACAAAAGGAAGATATTGATTCTGACGGCGGTCCCGTTGTTACCCCCCGCGACATTGCACATTCAGAAAAGCTTGATGTTGTGCAGATTTTTGGAATTGATCCCGGGAAATACGCATCCCGTGTTTTAAAATAAATTTATCGGAGAGATACTATGTTTTATGAGGAACTGCGCTCTTCAATTAAAGATGGAAAAATTGCGCCCCTTTACATTTTTCAGGGGCAGGAGGAATTTCTCATTGAGTTTATGATTGGCGAAATCAAGAAAGCTCTCATTGAAGAATGGTCCGAAATGATGAACTACAAGAGTTTTGCGGAAATGCCGCCTGTTAATGAGGCTGAGGATTTTCTTGAAACTCTTCCCGTAATGGCAGAGAGAAAGCTGGCAGTTTTTCGCAAATGCGGTCTTTTTGCAGGTAACATCAAAAATAAAGCCCAATGGGAAAAGATTTTCTCAAATGTAGCTCCGTTTAATTGCGTCATAATCTGGGAAGATATGCCCGAAAGAGGGAAAAAGCCATCATCTGTGCAAAAAGCTGCCGAAGCAGGCGGTGCACTGGTTGTGGAATTTCCACTCAGAACAGAAGCTAACCTTAAAGCGTGGCTTATAAAATTTGCCACTTCAAAAGGGAAAACCATTGACCAGAAAAACGCTCTCTATCTTATCAATTCCCTTGAACGGAAAATGCGTGTAATAAAGACTGAATTTGAGAAAATCGTCTCATTTTCAAAAGGAGAACAGATTACCCGTGAGGATATTGATGCAGTAATTGTAAAACCTGCGGTTGAAAATGTTTTCGGTGTTATTGATGCAATTTTTGACGGCAGACGCGAGGTTTGTTATAACCTCCTGTATACGCTCCGTTCACTTAAGCAGGAGCCTGTATCAATACTGTCTCTGCTTTCGGGACAGCTCATAACTATCTACAAAGCAAAGCTTTATCTGCTTGGCGGAAAAAGTCACAATGAAACGGCTTCTGCCCTTGGCGGAGGGTTTCTGAACGAGAAATGTACCCGCAAAGCGGAAAAGATAAAGCTTGAAAATATACAGACATTGATAGATTTGTGCTACGAAGCCGATAAAAACATAAAGCAAGGCAGAATAGCCGGCTGGACCGCACTTGAAACTATAATTGCCGAATACAAGTATTATTGATGTGATATGTTAATTATGCTGCTAAAAGAAAGGACTTGATTATATGAAATACGAACTTAAAAACGGTTGGACTAAAGATATTGATAAAGAGATTGTCTTCAAATTTGCGGAAGGATACAAGGATTTCCTGAACAACGCAAAAACCGAGCGCGAATCAATAGCTGAAGCCGTAAAGCTTCTTGAAGATTGCGGATTCAGGGAAATCAGCAATTACGACGCCCTTAAAGAGGGCGACAAGGTTTATACAGTAAACAAACAAAAGGCACTTATTGCCGCTGTTATCGGCTCTCAGCCTATGACAGACGGTTTAAACATAGTGGGCGCTCATGTGGATGCACCCCGACTTGACCTTAAACCCAATCCTCTTTATGAAGACGGAGAAATGGCGTTTTTCAAAACTCACTACTACGGTGGTGTAAAAAAGTATCAGTGGACTGCAATTCCCCTTGCTATCCACGGCTCTGTTATTAAAGCAGACGGAAACCGTATTGACATAAAAATCGGTGATGAGGGTGACGATGTAACATTTGTTATTACAGACCTTCTTCCCCATCTTGCAAAAGAGCAGATGGCAAAAACACCCGCAACCGTCATAGAGGGTGAAAACCTTAATATTCTCCTGGGCTCAATGCCGCTTGACGGAGAGGAAAAGGATGCCGTAAAAGCAAATATTCTTACTCTCCTCAATGAGAAATATGGCATTGTTGAGGAGGATTTTCTCAGCGCGGAGCTTGAGGTAGTGCCTGCTGCAAAGGCAAAAGATGTAGGTTTTGACAGAAGTCTTATCGGATCTTACGCTCACGATGACAGAGTTTGTGCATACCCATCTCTTATGGCGATTATCACAACAGAAGCCTGTGACAAAACTGCAGTTTGTCTTCTTACAGATAAGGAAGAAGTCGGCAGCATGGGTAATACCGGTGCAAGAAGCGAGTTTATGAAGCTTGCCTTCCTTGAAATGCTTGAAAAAACCGGCCAAACGGCAACAGAGTTAAATCTTCTTCGCACTCTTGACAGAAGCTACTGTCTCAGTGCCGATGTCAACGCAGGTTTTGACCCCAATTATCCCGGCCCGTATGAAAAACAGAACTGCGCAAAAGTGGGCTACGGTGTAGCACTTGCAAAATACACAGGTGCAGGCGGAAAAAGCGGTTCCAGTGATGCCTCAGCAGAGCTTATGGGTAAAATCCGCAGGCTCTTTAACGAAAACGACGTCCTCTGGCATGTTGGTGAGCTTGGCAAAGTTGATGCAGGCGGTGGCGGAACAATTGCACAGTATGTGGCAAACTACGGTGTTGAAACGGTAGATTGCGGTGTCCCGGTTCTCAGCATGCACGCACCCTACGAGGTAGTATCAAAGCTTGATGTATATATGACATACAAGGCGTTTCACACATTCTTTAATAATTGAGGTATAAAAATGCGAATAGATAAATTTTTAAAGGTTTCCAGAATTATCAAGCGCAGAACCGTTGCCAATGAAGCATGCGATGCAGGCAGAGTAAGCATTAACGGCAAAGTTTGCAAGGCAAGCGCAGAAATAAAATGCGGTGACATTGTTGAAATCCGCTTCGGAGAAAGACTTATAAAAGTAAGGATTGAGGACATCCGCGAACATACATTAAAAAACGATGCCGCCTCACTTTACTCTGTAATAGAAAACAACTGAAAGGCGGATTAAAATGAAGTTACTGTTAGAATTATTCTGTACTTTCTTCCGCCTGGGAGCGTTCACATTCGGTGGCGGGTATGCTATGCTGTCGATGCTCCAGCGCGAAGTTGTGGATAATAAAAAATGGGCAACCGATGAAGAAGTTCTTGATTACTATGCAGTTTCCCAGTGCACCCCCGGTGTTATCGCCGCAAATCTTGCAACCTTTATAGGGCAGAAGAAAAAAGGCGTTCTCGGTGCTTCTGTGGCAACTTTCGGAGTTGTATTGCCGTCTCTTATAATAATCACTATTATTGCAGCGGTTCTTCAGAATTTTATGGAATATGATATTGTACAGCACATTTTCGGTGGGATACGCGTTGCAGTGGCAGTGCTTATCGTAAACGCTGTTGTTACACTTGGCAAAAAAGCACTTGCAGATGTGCTCTGCATAGCTGTTTCAATTGCAGCATTCCTCATATCTGTAATATTCCCGTCGGTATCTCCTATATTTATAGTTCTCGCGGCAACACTTGTGGGATTTATAACAATGAAAAAAGGAGGTAAAGAGAAATGATGACATATCTTCTCCTTTTTATTGAGTTTTTCAAAACAGGGCTGTTTGCAATCGGTGGCGGTCTTGCAACTATTCCATTTCTTCGTGAGATGTGCCATAAGTACCCCGCCTGGTTTGATGAAGAGCTTCTCACAAATATGATAGCTGTCGGAGAATCCACTCCCGGTCCTATAGGTGTAAATGTGGCAACATATGTCGGCTACACCGTAGGATACGACATATCCGACAGTTTCTGGAGTGGTCTTCTGGGCGGATTAATTGCAACATTTGCGCTTGTTCTTCCGTCGGTGATTATCATTATAATCGTGGCGAAGCTCCTTGCCGCATTCAAGGAAAACAAGCTTGTTGCAAGAGCGTTTTACTCAATTCGTCCCGCAGTTGTGGGCATGATTGCCTGTTCTGCCGTGTCAATGATAAAAAGCGGCATATTTACAAAAACAGGCAATATTCTTCAGATGATAGACATCCGTGCGGCAATACTTTTTGTCTTGCTTCTTGCAGCAACAAATATAAAGCCGGTTAAAAAGCTTCATCCCATATTCTTTATAATAATTGCCGGAGTTATCGGCGCTATTCTGAAATTTTAAGAGGTAGTAAAAATGGACATTTTAAAGCAGCTTTGTCTTGAGCTAAAAACAGACGAAAAACACACTCAAAATGTAATCGATATGCTTGATGAGGGGAATACTATCCCCTTTATTGCCCGTTACAGAAAAGAACTGACAGGCAATATGGATGACCAGCTCGTCCGTGCAATATCTGTAAGACTTGCCGCACTGCGCGCTATTGAAGAAAGAAAGGCGGAGGTTATCAGGCTTATTGATGAGCAAGGTAAACTGACAGAGGAAATCACACAGGCAGTGGAAAAGGCACAAACTCTTACTGAACTTGAGGATATTTATCGCCCGTACCGTCCGAAGCGGAAAACACGCGCAAGTGTTGCAAGAGAAAAAGGGCTTGAGCCTCTCTCATCTATTATCCGCGGTCAGGAATTTACAGGGGATATAAGTGAAGAAGCCGCAAAATACATTGATGCCGAAAAAGGCGTTGAAACTGTAGAAGCTGCAATTCAGGGCGCGCTTGACATCATTGCAGAAGACATTAGTGACAATGCGGATTACAGAAAAAACATCCGCCGTATTACATATATGAACGGTGTTATCACCAGCAAGCAAAGCAAAGAAGAAAACCCCGTATATCAGATGTATTACGAATTTTCTGAGCCCGTAAAAACAGTAGCTGACCACAGAATTCTTGCTATGGACCGTGGCGAGAAAGAAGGTGTGCTTTCTGTTAAAATTGATATTGATGGCGAGCTTATTACAAATTATCTCTACAAAGAAGTTATTACAAACGACAACACGCAGCTATCTGACCTTGTAAAGACTGCATCTGATGATTCATACAAACGCCTTATCGCTCCTTCAATCGAAAACGAAATCCGTTCCGACCTTACTGAGCGTGCGCAGAACGGCGCAATCGGTCTTTTCAGCGTGAATCTTAAAAATCTGCTTATGACTCCTCCCGTTAAAGGGCACACCGTTCTCGGTGTTGACCCCGGTTACAGAACTGGTTGTAAGCTTGCGGTGGTTGACAGTACCGGTAAGGTCCTTGAAACAGGTGTCGGATACTTTACTTTGGAGCATCACGATACAGAAAAGGCAAAAAAGCAGATCAAAGCAATGGTTGAGAAAAACAATGTATCGCTTATTTCTATCGGCAACGGTACTGCGACGGGTGAAAGCGAAAAATTTATTGCTTCCCTTATTCCGGAGCTTGACCATCCCGTTAAATATATGGTAGTGTCAGAAGCCGGTGCATCTGTTTACAGTGCAAGCGAGCTTGGTGCAAAGGAATTCCCCGATTATGACGTATCTCTTCGCAGTGCGGTTTCTATTGCAAGACGACTTCAGGACCCTCTTGCCGAGCTTGTAAAAATCGACCCCCGTTCAATCGGTGTAGGTCAATATCAGCACGACTGCAATCAGAAAAAGCTCTCGGGTGCTTTGGGCGGTGTTGTTGAAGATTGTGTAAACAATGTGGGCGTTGACCTTAACACAGCGTCGGCATCACTTCTTTCATATATTTCGGGAATTTCCTCGGCTGTTGCACAGAACATTGTTGACTACCGCGAAGAAAACGGCTCTTTCACACAGAGAAAAGAGCTTCTCAAGGTTAAGAAGCTTGGCGAAAAAGCATTTGTGCAGTGTGCAGGCTTTATGAGAATACCTATGGGTAAGGAATTTCTTGACAATACTTCCGTCCATCCCGAAAGCTATGATGCTGCAAGAGCGCTTATCGTAAAATGCGGATACAGTGACGAAGAAATCAAAAAGGGTGCTTTTTCGGATATAATGACAAGAATAACAAAAGAATCAGCCGAAGAAATCTGCAAAGAGTTTGAGATTGGTATGTTCACTCTCCGTGACATCTGCGACACACTTGCAAAGCCCGGCAGAGATATGCGTGACGAACTGCCCAAGCCACTTCTCAGAAGCGGATGTATGTCCCTTGAAGAATTAACCCCCGGTATGATACTTGAGGGAACAGTCCGCAATGTAATCGACTTTGGTGCATTTGTAGACATTGGGGTGCATCAGGACGGACTTGTGCATATATCTCAGATTTCAGACAAATTTGTAAAGCATCCCACAGATGTTTTAAGTGTCGGTGATATTGTCAAGGTAAAGGTTTTGGATATAGACATCAATAAAAAACGCATTTCCTTGACTATGAAACTCTGATCAGGTGGGATTATAATGAAATATATAGGACAACTTGTTATAATTCTCGGCATATCGGTAATTGGAGAGGTGCTCAATCACATTATCCCGCTTCCTGTGCCGGCAAGCATTTACGGACTTGTGCTTATGTTGATACTTTTATGCACAAAGGTCATAAAAGTGCACCATATTAAAGAAACAAGCGACTTTCTCCTTAAAGTGATGCCCATTATGTTCATCCCCGGTGGGGCAGGTGTTATAAAATACTGGCATTACATAAGACCTATGCTTATCCCCTGCTTTATTATAATGATTGTTGTTACGGTTATCGTAATGGCAGTTACAGGAAAAGTCACCGAGGCACTTATAAAAACAGGAAAGGAGAATGACAATGTTTGATAATTCAGCTTTTTTCCATGTTTTTATGACACTGGGGTTTTATGCGGTCTGTGCCTTTATTCAGAAAAAATGGCACCTTGTGTGGCTTAATCCGCTTCTCTTTTCAATTGTATTTACAGTGCTGATGCTTATCGGTACTAACACCCGTTTTGAGACTTACGAGGCAAACACAAAGCTTATAAGCTACCTTCTTACTCCTGCCACGGTATGTCTTGCAGTGCCTCTTTACGAAAAACTTTCCGAATTAAAGAAAAACGCCCTTGCAATCCTTGTAGGGATTTTGTCGGGCGTTATAACATCGGCTTTGTGTATTATACTTGTGTGTGTGATATTCAACCTTGACTCTACCGCCCTTGCCACATTTCTTCCAAAGTCCATCACAACAGCAATCGGTGTGGATTTGGCTACAGAAATGGAGGGAATAGCCTCGCTTACGGCTATTTCTATCATTGTTACGGGAGTGCTCGGAAATGCACTTGCCGAATATGTGTGCAAAATTTTCAAAATAACACACCCTGTTGCGAAAGGCACGGCAATCGGAACATCATCCCACGCAGGCGGAACGGCAAAAGCTATTGAAATGGGGAAAACCGAAGGTGCAATAAGCGGACTTTCCATAGCTGTGGCAGGACTTATGACAGTTGTTATAGCACCGATAGTGATGGAAATAATGAAATAGCAGTGTGTTGCTGTACCATTGATTTCCAGAAATTCCTATATAGAAAAAACAGCCGAGTGTCTTCTTCGACACTCGGCATATTTTTATTTGTGTAAATTCACTGCGTATGCGCACATCGTCACGCCGCTTTTTATTCAACAGGGTCGATAGGCTCTGTCTCAACTTCCTCAGAAGATTCTTCAGTTTCTTCTTCAGAAGCTTCCTCTGCAATTTCTTCTGAGACTTCTTCTGAAACTTCCTCATCTTCTGTCATTTCATAATCTTCAGCATGTTCTTCAAACTCATACTCATCTGTATTTTTGATGAGTTCAACCTTGTTGCGGAGAATTGCAATTGCATCTTCAAGAGCATCAATCTCCTCAAGCTTCGGTCTGATACGCTTAGTTATACTCTTACCTTTTCTGTGGGCTTTGTAAGCAAGCATACCGATTTCTTTAAAAAGAATCTTTTCCTTGCCTTTTTTCTCCGTTATCTCAAGCTTGAGCTTTGTAATAGCGTAAAGCTTTTTACTTTCTCTGCTTGATACCTTTGCCACTGAGGAAAAGGTGGATTTAACTTTTTCTAAAAAATCCATTTTAATACTCCTTTAAACAGGTTTAAGACAAATCAATCAAAATTTGTTTTCTTAAGGAAACCGGGGATTTCAAAATCGGAATCAGATGTTGTCGCACCGAAAAAACCGTCATCCTTAGACTTCTTATTACCTTCAAGACCTGTTGCGATAACTGTAATGATGATATCATCCTCAAGTGATTCATCAATAGCTGCACCGAAGATGACATATGCATCTTCGTCAACACAATCACCAATAAGCTGTGCTGCTGCATTTGTTTCGTGAAGGTTAAGGTTTGCACCACCGATAACATTGATAAGGATACCTGTTGCACCGTCAATAGTAGTTTCAAGAAGTGCACTTTCGATAGCCATTCTTGCAGCTTCTTCTGCACGGTTTTCACCGCTTGCACGACCGATACCCATATGAGCAAG
The DNA here is from genome assembly GCA_045604905.1 of Clostridia bacterium. Taxonomy (GTDB): domain Bacteria; phylum Bacillota; class Clostridia; order UMGS1883; family UMGS1883; genus UMGS1883. The sequence continues at coordinate 57,466 of JAZUOX010000049.1, read as the reverse complement.
ACCGGCGTCCTTCATAACTGTTGTTACGTCTGCAAAGTCAACATTGATAAGACCTGCGCCAACGATAAGGTCAGAAATACCCTGTACACCCTGACGGAGAACTTCGTCAGCATCTTTGAAAGCATCAAGAAGGCTTGTCTTGTTGCTGCTAACATCAAGAAGTCTGTCGTTAGGGATAACAACAAGTGTGTCAACATTACCACGAAGCTGTTCAATACCTTCTTCAGCCTGAATCATACGTCTTCTGCCTTCAAAACCGAAAGGCTTTGTAACGATGGCAACTGTAAGTACGCCAAGCTCTTTTGCGATACCTGCAACGATGGGAGCTGCACCTGTACCTGTTCCGCCGCCCATACCTGCTGTTACAAATACCATATCTGCATCTTTAAGAATCTGTTCAATTTCACTGCGGCTTTCTTCAGCAGCTTTCTTGCCGATTTCAGCCTTACCGCCTGCACCCTGACCCTTGGTAAGCTTATCACCAATCTGGATTTTCTGACTTGCCTGGCTCTTTGTGAGTGCCTGCTTATCTGTGTTGATAGCAACGAATTCAACACCCTTGATTCCTGCTTCAACCATTCTGTTAACAGCGTTGTTACCGCCGCCGCCAACGCCTACTACTTTAATTTTCTGAGCTGCTCCCAGCTCCTGTGCGTATTCCATTCTCATTGGAATTCCTCCTCTATATGTGATAATAATTAAAAACTACACCTTTATATAATATATAATACACCTAAAACAACTGAGTTTCAAGAAAAATTTTTGAATGTTATAAAATTATTCAGTTTTTTCTTTATCTTCTGCCATATTTTCGGAGCCCGGCGGTGTGTAGGTCACTTTTCCGAGGGTTCCCACACGGCTCAAATCCATTGTTCCTTTGGGGCTTGGGTTTTTATCTGTAATAATTTCTTCAAGAGCTTTTCCGAAAGCCTCCATTTTGTATCCTATTTTCTCGCTGTTTCCTATCCTTACGCTGAAATCGTTTGAAAGGTAGTAGAATCTTATATCCTCGGTATCCGCTATATTTATGCTTTTGATATTAAAGATGTGATTCTGCTTTGAAAACTCGTGCAGGCATATAAAAAGATCTTCAAGCTGCTCCGGGTTTTCCGATGTGATGGTTTTTCCCTCTTTATACTTGACGCCTTCGAGACCTCTTATAATGGGAAGCTCCGGAATTTTAATGGTTTTACCGTCACTTTTGTCGTCTTTTACTACACCGTCTGTCACATCAATACACCGCCCGTCGGCAGTGATTATTACATAGCCGTCTTCCGCTTTTATATATGCCACACCGACTTCTTCCTGTATGCTTATCTCAATTGTCGAGGGGAAGTTCCGCTTAACCTTTGCACTTTCTATATAACTTATGGAGAGGATGTTCTCCTTTGCTTTTTTAAGACTTACATCAAAGATGTTGACCCCTTCTGTAATTCCTGACATTCTTATTATTTCTTCTTCTTTTATAACAGAATTTCCCGTAACTCTGATTTCTTTTATGTCAAACCCCGGTGTAAGAAGTATAAGTGCCGCAATTGAGCATACAAGCACAAGCAGGGTTATTACCGCAAGCTGTTTTTTCTGTTTTCTTTTGAATTTTCTCATAGAAAACCTCTTCCTTTTTACTGTTTTACAACATTTGCTCCAAGAGAGCGGAGCATCTCATCCAGATTGACATATCCCCGTTCTATATATTCTATATTTCCCAGCACACTCTCGCCCTCTGCTCCAAGGGCTGCAACCGTAAGTGCTGCACCGCCGCGCAGGTCTGTTGCGCGGATATGTGCTCCTGAAAGTTTTTGTCCTTTTATTACGGCAACTCTGCCGTCCTGCACAATATCCGCACCCATTTTCTTGAGCTCAGGTATTATTTTAAATCTGCTGTCAAAAATATTTTCCACAATAACGCTGGTGCCCTCAGCAAAACACAGTGCCGCCATCACAGGAGACTGAGCATCCGTCGGAAATCCGGGATACGCCTGAGTTTTTATAATATCTGCACCCTTTATGACTTCAGGTGCTCTTATGTACATTTTATCCTTAAAAAACTCTGCCTTCGCACCGCAGTCACGAAGAACCGATACAACTGCGCTCAGGTGAGCTTTTCTTACATTCAGAAGTTCAATTTCGCTTTTTGTTGTCATTGCTGCGCACATAAGGGTAGACGCCACTATTCTGTCGGGCATTACCTTGTGCTCTGCGCCTTTAAGATGCGGCACCCCTTTAATTCTGATAAATTCAGTTCCTGCACCCTCAATATCTGCGCCCATTTTGTTTAGAAAATCGCACATATCAACAATTTCAGGCTCTTTTGCAGCATTGGATATTGTGGTTTCGCCTTTCAGCTTAACGCTTGCAAGAATTATGTTTTCTGTCGCACCTACACTTGGAAAGCTAAGGTGTAAATCTACGGGATACATCCTCTCTGCGTTTGCTTCTATAAATCCATTTTCCTCCCGGATTTCAACACCAAGCTCGCGAAGAGCCTTCAGATGCAGGTCAATAGGTCTGTTTCCAAGCTCACATCCACCGGGAAAGCTCACCCTGGCTTTTCCCATTTTACCTGCAAGTGCACCAAGGAATATTATTGAACTGCGCATTTCCCGCATTAAATCCTCAGGAATTTCCCACTTTGAAATACCGGCAGAATCTATTCTGAGAACATCACCTTCAAGAGAGGCGTCACACCCGATTGTTTTTAATATATTTATGGTATGGCGTACATCGCTCAGGTCGGGGCAGTCATATATTCTGCAACTGTCTCCCGAAAGCACAGCTGCCGCCATAATGGGCAGAACAGCATTTTTTGCTCCGTGGACTCTGACTCTGCCACCAAGTTTCTGTTTTCCGTTTATTATGTATTTCTGCAAACAGCACACCTCCGCACAGATTATATCTGATACATAGTATGCCGTAATCTTTAAACAGGTGAATCAGCCGGTTATTTTTTTAACATGGCAAAGAATAGTTTCACAGGCATCTGTGATGCCGATTTTCTTTGAATCTGACTGCATTTGTAAAAGAGTACCGCTGTTTCTGAGAATGCTCTGTATTGCATCTGAAAGAACTTTACCTGAAAGCTCGTTTTCAAGCACAACCTTTGCTGCACCGTTCTTTTCCAGGTAACGGGCATTGTACTCCTGATGGTTATGTGCCACATAGGGGCTTGGTATAAGCACTGCGGCTTTTCCCATAGCCGTTATCTCGCTGACGGTTATTGCACCTGCTCTGCCAACAACGAGGTCTGCAGTGCTGAAAATTTCTTCCATATTGTATATGTAGGGAACTATTTTCACGTTTTTCATTTCGCTGATATTTACATTTTTTTCATTAAGAACTTTTATAATATTTTCATAATGCTTTTCACCTGTTGCAGCAATAAGGTTAAAGCCTTCTGCCATATGGTCCTCAAGCATTTCAGTAAGGGCGGTATTCATTTTCTCCGCTCCGAGAGAACCGCCGAACATAAGAACAATCGGCTTTTTGTCAAATCCGTACTGAGCACGGACCGCATCTTTGTCATGGCTGTGCAGAAGATTCGGTCTTAGGGGATTGCCCGTAAGAACAATGTTTTTTGCCTTTATCATTGAACGGGTTTGTTCAAAGCTGATTGCTGTCACATCAGCATCACCCGAGAGCATTTTTATCGCAAGCCCGGGAAATACGTTCTGTTCGTGAATAAGAGTGGGGATTTTTGCTTTATGCGCTGCTTTTACAACAGGAGCACAAACATATCCTCCCGTTCCGATAACGACATCGGGGCGGAATTTTTTTATAATTTCGCCCGATTTTTTAATGCTTTTTATGTAGTTGAGAAAAACCTTCACATTCTGAAGGCTGAGACTGCGTCTGAGTCCCATAACATTTATAAATTCAATGTCATATCCGCATCTTGGCACAAGGTCCTTCTCAAGACCGTACTTTGTGCCTACAAACAGAATTTCACTGTCCGGCTCTTTTTCCTTTATATAGTTAGCAATTGCTATTGCAGGGTTTATATGTCCGGCAGTGCCGCCTCCGGTAAGTAATACTCTCATTTTTTCATTTACCCTTCTATAATTTTTTGATCCGGCTTGTTTTTGATATATTAAGAAGAATACCCATACCGGTCAGCATAACTATCAGCGACGTTCCGCCTGCGCTGAAAAACGGCAGCTGCATACCCGTTGACGGAAGAACTGAAAGCACAACACCGATATTTATAAGCATCTGTATTCCGATAATTGCAGTTATTCCAAATGCAAGAAACATTCCGAAACGGTCCTTTGCGTTAAGGGCAATGCTTATTCCTCTCCATACAAGAAGCACAAACAGAAGCATTACCGCCATACCGCCCACAAAGCCCAGCTCTTCGCACACAACTGCAAATATGTAGTCATTATGCGCTTCGGGAAGATATCTGAATTTCTGTCTTGACTGACCAAGCCCCAGTCCGAAAAGGCCACCCGACCCAACCGCATAAAGAGACTGGATAATCTGCCATCCGATACCTCTTTCATAGGCAAACGGGTCAAACAGTGCTTTTATTCTGTCAAGACGGTAGCTCGCCGTAAGTCCGATACCTACAATTCCGAGAACACCTGCTGCTCCGAAACCGTAGATGTATTTCATTGAAAGACCTGCTGCCACAAACATCATAATACTGATGAGAGCAAGCACGACCGCTGCAGAAAGGTGACTCTGGAAAAAGCAGAGTACAACAAATACTCCGAGCACACCGAATGATATTTTTATGTTGTTTTTATCTGATGTGAGATTTGCCGTCCTTTTATCGCTGAAACGGGCAGCATAGTATATAACAAGAGCAAATTTTGCAAGCTCCGACGGCTGAAAGCTTATAGGTCCGAGAGAAATCTGTCGACGTGCACCGTGAGACACAAAGCCGAAAACCGGAACTATAAACATAAGCACCAACGCAACAACAAGAATAATTCTTGAATTTTTTCTGAGTCTGTTATAGTCGTAGTTTGCCGCAACAAGCATACAAAAGCAGCCCAGAAGCGAAATTGCACCCTGCTTGATGATGATAGAATATACATTACCGCTTTGCAGAGCGCTGGGGGAACTTGCAGAGAAAAGCATAATAAGACCGAACAAAAGTAGACATATGATTATGATAAGCAAAACAAAGTCAACCTGATTTGACGGAGTCTTTCTTTTATTGTCCTTCATACCTTTCCCTCCTTAATATTTTTGTGCCTTTTTTAAAGAGCCAGATAGCTTATGACACAAAGAGCAACGGTTATGAGGCAGAACACAAGTACAACCTTGGTTTCCTTCCAACCGCACATTTCAAAATGATGATGAAGCGGTGCCATTTTGAACACACGCTTTTTTGTTTTTTTGTAAACTGCAACCTGGATAATAACACTCAGGGCTTCGAAAAGAAATACGAATGCACTCATTATAATAAAGAGCTCGAGTCCTGCACTGATTGCAGATGCAGCAATCATTCCTCCGATAAAGAGACTGCCCGTGTCACCCATGAAAACCTTCGCCGGATATGCATTGTATATAAGGAATCCCAGAAGGCCTCCCACGAGAGCACCGGAAATATGGCTTGCACTTGCTACATCAAGAATATCAGTTGCAACAGCAAAGAAAAGTGCTACAATTGCACCAACGCCTGATGCAAGGCCGTCGAGCCCGTCGGTAAGATTGGCACTGTTTGTCGTTGCAAGAAGTACCAGCATCACAAACGGAATATACATAAATTTCATATCAAATACTATGTCTGTAAACGGAATTCTTGTGCCGGTCTGGTCAAATGCGAAATAAAGAAATACCGCATACCCCAGGCTTACCACTGTCTGTGCAAGAAATTTCTGTTTTGCAGAAAATCCCTTGTTACGTTTTTTTACTACCTTGATATAGTCGTCAATAAAGCCGATTACACCAAAAAGCACACCGCACAGAAGAATGCCTGCTCCACGCAAGTCTCTTACAAAAAGAGCTGTAGCCACTATTGTAGAAAGGATAAATCCTATTCCTCCCATAGTGGGTGTTCCCTGCTTTTTCTCGTGCCAGGAGGGACCGTCCTCAAGAATTGTCTGCCCGAATTTAAGCTTTCTGAGGAACGGTATGAGAAGCGGAACCGTCACCGCCGCTACTATAAAACTTATCAAACATGCTTTTATCCACATAGTATATCAATACCTCTCTTACAGTTCGGCAAGTATTTCTCTGACTACAACTCTTTCGTCAAAGTCGTGCTTTACGCGGTCAATCTCCTGATATGTTTCATGACCTTTACCCGCGAGAATTATAATATCATTCTCCTGTGCAATTTCCATTGCGTATCGGATAGCTTCCCGTCTGTTTTCCACTACGGTGTGGTTATCCTTTTTCATACCTGCAAGGATATCATTTATTATATCCGCCGGCATCTCGCATCTTGGGTTATCACTGGTTACAATCGCAATATCCGAAAGCTCTTCTGCGATTTTTCCCATTTTTGGTCTTTTACTGCTGTCACGGTTTCCGCCACAACCAAACACAGTTATAACCCTGCCTTTTGCAAATCCCCGCACTGCAGAAATGATATTTTCCAGCCCGTCGGGGGTGTGTGCATAGTCAATTATAACCGTATAAGGGGTGGGAGTATGTACAACCTCTATTCTGCCTTTGACAGACTTTGCAAGCACCAATCCTTTTTCTATATCTTCAATTGCTATGCCGAGATTCAGACATACACAAACTGCACCGAGCGCGTTGTATATTGAGAATCTTCCGGGGATACCCAGGCGGATTTCCCTTTTTTCTCCGCGGAGATTTATATCAAAAATAACGCCTCTCTCACTCATCCTGAGGTTTTCTGCCTTTATGTCGGCAGCTTTGTCAATAGCGTAACTTACCATATCGGCATCAGCAATGTCTTTTATTATATGTGCATATTCGTCGTCAGCATTCATTGCACCGGTTTTTGCCATAGTAAAAAGCTTTGCTTTTGCTTTTGCATAGTTTTCCATTGTTTTATGGAAATCAAGATGGTCCTGAGTGATATTTGTAATAAGTGCCGTTTCAAAATTTACGCCATATACTCTATCAAGCTCCAGAGAATGACTGGATACTTCCATAACCACATACTCTCCGCCGCTTTCTGCCATTTTATGAAAACATTCAAAAAGGTCCAGAGATTCGGGAGTTGTGCGACTGCTTTCAATTTCTTCGGACCCGATAATTGTCTGATTTGTACCGATAAGGTCGCAACGGATTCCCTTAAGCATAAGAATCTGTCTTATAAGGTATGTTGTTGTTGTTTTTCCGTTTGTACCTGTTATACCGATTATTTTAAGTTTGTTCTGCGGATTACCGTAAAATTCCGCACCGCAGACTGCCAGAGCCTTTCTTGAGTCGGGAACTTTGACATACGTTACGGAACACTCGATGCTGTCTTCACCAATAACGGCTACCGCTCCGTTTTCCACTGCACTGCCAATATATTTATGACCGTCTGTTTCAAAGCCCTTTATAGCAACAAAGAGATATCCGGGCTTAACCTTTCTAGAGTCGTATGCAATGCCTGTTATTTCAACATCGGTATTTCCGAAATATTCAGTTTGAAGGTTTTTTGTTAACTGCTCAATCCTCATGCTGCACCTCCGTATCCGGTGTTATTCTGAATTTCTCAGAGCAAATTTTACATAAATCTTCGTGTTTTCGGCAACCTCGCTGCCCGACTGCGGACTTTGCGATACTGCTATGTAATCAGGCCCTTTTACATTGGCACTTCCCGGAGAATCCAGTTCCATTACAAGCTTTGCGTTGCCTATCGTACTCTGTGCGTTATCGTATGTCATTCCAATAACATTGGGAACAACACAGGTATTTTTCTTTTCTTCATTTTGCGTATATGCTATAACAACCGAGCCCTTATGAAGTCTTGTTCCTGTTTCGGGAATCTGGTTTGTTATAAGGTCTCCGTTTCCTTTTATGGATATTGAAAGACCGAGCTTTGCAAGTTTTTCTGTTGCTTGCTCAACTGTAAGGTCCTTTATCTTCGGAACTGCAACGGAGATTGTCTGTGCATTTTCCTCTGTATACTGAGGCTCATATCCGAGATAAGGAAGAACATCCTCAAAAATCCTTCCTACAGCAGGTGCGGCAATTGCACCACCGCCCGTTGCGCCTGCGTTGGGCTCATCAAGCATAAGAAGGCACACAAGCTGAGGATTGTCTGCCGGAGCAAAGCCAACAAAAGATGCTATGTATTTTCCGCTTCCTCTGGGAAGCTTTTCACTTGTACCTGTTTTGCCGCCTATTCTGAAGCCGTTTACATAAGCGCCTTTACCTGTACCCTCCGAAACAACCTGCTCCAGTACAGTTCTCATCTGGCGGCTTGTTTGCTCAGAAACGACATTACGCACTATTTCAGGCTCAAAATTTTCCGTAACATTTCCGTTTTTGTCTGTATATGCTTTTACAATGGTAGGTTTTATAAGATTACCTCCGTTAACAACTGCCGACACTGCACTTACCATCTGAAGCGGTGTAACTGTGAAGGTCTGCCCGAAGGATGATGTAGCAAGGTCGACAGAGCTTAAAGAATCGTGGAATGTTCCCGCTGATTCACCGGGAATTGTAAATCCTGTTTTTTCTTTAAGACCAAAGGCTGTGTAGTATCTGTCAAATTCTTTTGAGCCAAGCCTTGAACCAAGCTCCATAAACATAGGGTTGCACGAATTCATAACGCCCTGTGCAAAAGTCTGTTCACCGTGGCCCTCAAGCTTCCAGCAGTGGATGTCACGGTTTGCCACATGTCTTACACCCGAGCACGAAAATGAATCCGAAGCTTTTGCAACACCGTTTTCAAGAGCTGCTGCCGCAACAATGGTTTTAAAGGTCGATCCGGGCTCGTAGGAATCTACAACCGCTTTGTTACGCCACATTTTTGTAACTGCCTTTGTATACTCACTCTCATATTCTTCTTCGGTTTCTGTTTCAAGGTCGTCAAGACGGTCAAGCATAAGCTGGTCAGTGATTACCCTGGGCTCGTTCAGATCATAGGTCGGCACAACTGCCATGGCAAGTATCTCCCCTGTATTGGGGTCCATAACTATTGCAGCGCCACCGTTTCCGAGAAGATTTTCCTCATACGCCTGCTGAAGATGCTTTTCAGTATAGCGCTGAATGGTTTCATCAATTGTGAGAACAACGCCCTTGCCGTCCTGCGCAGGAATGTAGTTCTCGTACTTGAAAGGCATTTCGTTGTTGGCAACATCCTTTGCAGCAACAATTCTGCCGTCAACGCCTTTCAGTTCGTCATCAAGAACATTTTCAAGGCCCTCAAGCCCCTGACCGTCAGAGCCGGTAAAGCCAATAACCTGTGCGGCAAGTGAGCCGTAGGGATAATAACGCTTGGTGTCCTCTTCAAAATATATACCGCGGATGTTTTCTTTACGCAGTTCATCGGCAACACTTTTTTCAACCTGCTTTGCGATTATGATTGACTGCTTGTTTGTGCGACCAATTTTCTCTCTTACTTCATCCTCATCCACATTGAGGATTTTCACAAGAGCTTCCGTTACATCATCCTCGTTTTCTTGTTTTTCTATTTCCTGCGGATTTATCGTAATTCTTTCCGCTGACGCACTCTGTGCAAGGACTTTCATATTACGGTCGTATATCGTTCCGCGCTTTGCACTTATGATGCTGTCACGGGTTTGCTGCTGCGATGCAAGGAACTTATATTTGCCGCCTTTTATAAACTGAATCCACACCAGCTTCAATGAAAGAATCATAACGCCGACAAGGAAAAGCGCCAGCATTGCCTTTATTCTTTTTTTGGTTGACATAGGCTTTCCCGCCATACAAATTCCTCCTTTTTCAGCCGGTTTTATGTATTCTATTAAACGACAAAAGGGACATGGCAAAATTCAAACAGCCACTTCCCTTTAGTAGTATATTAATACAAGTATTCCAATATTACAGACAGTCGGTTTATAAACGCACTGAACGCGCCGGTTTCCTCTGTCTTAAGCACCTCTCCGTTGTCGGTGTTTCCGAGTGAGATATATTTTACCTGACTTTTTTCAGGTTGTTGCAATCCCAGTCGCAGTGCTTCCTGGTCTACTTTTCTGGGGTCGAGGTTACCTTCCGCTTTCATTTGTGTTTCTACTACCTTGGCGTTGATAAGGTCAAGCTCCTCGCGGGCTTTTGTCAGCTCACCGTAGTCCTTTGCAATAACCGCATATCTTATAAGCACAGTCATTGCCATCACGAAAACTGCCGCTATAATGCTGACTATTCTTTTCTTTAAAAGACGAATACGTTTTTTATCTGAAGAAACTTTTTTTGCTTTCTGTACCTTTACGGAAGAAGTTCTGTAAGAACGATATTCTTTTTTAAGTGCGCTTGTTCCGTCAGTATACATACTTACTCTCCTTTCAGATAATTTTTTCTATGGTCCTCAGCTTACTGCTTCTCGCTCTGGGATTTTCCAGGAGCTCTTTTTCCGACGGAAGCAGTGGCTTTCTGTTAACTGTTTTCACGCTGGGTCTGTTTCCACAGACGCAAACGGGAAAATCTTTAGGACAGGTACATCCCTTTTCCAGTGATGCAAATGCTGTTTTTATAATTCTGTCTTCAAGGCTGTGGAATGTAATAACACTCATTCTGCCGCCTTTTTTAAGAAGCGCCGCCCCGTCAAGCACCGCTTTTTCCAGAATGGCAAGCTCACCATTAACTTCAATGCGTATTGCCTGAAAAGTCCTTTTTGCAGGATGCGGACCGTCTTTCCTTGCCGCAAGGGGTATTGCAGCTTTTATAATATCCACAAGCTCGAAAGTTGTTTCGATTATTTTAGTTTCTCTTTCCTTAATGATAAAGTCCACAATTCTGCTCGCCCAACGCTCTTCGCCATATGTGGAAATTATTCTGAAAAGCTCGTCTGCAGAATATGTATTTACAATATCCTTTGCTGTGAGGGCGTCGCGGTTGTCCATACGCATATCGAGAGGAGCATCGTGCATATACGAAAATCCTCTGTGCGCATCGTCAAGCTGAGGCGACGAAACCCCCAGGTCTGCAATGATTCCGTCAAAAGAGTCAATGCCAAGTCTTTTTGCTATTTCCTTTATATTGGAAAAGTTATCATGTACAGGGGTGAACTTCTCCCCCGAAAAACGCTCTTTTGCGTTATTGATGGCAGTAATGTCGCGGTCAATTCCGATAACCCGCCCGCCTCTTTTGAGAATGAGCGAGGTATGTCCGCCGCCTCCAAGTGTAAAGTCGGCATATACTCCGCCTTCTTTTACATTTATACTGTCCACCGTTTCGTTAAGTAGTACGGTTACATGGTTGAATTCCATGACATCCTCCACAGGCGATTTTTAGAAGTTGAATCCCTCAAGTGCTTCTGCCGCATCCTCAAGAGTCATTTCCACATCGCTCTCTGTATATTCTGCCCAACGCTGTGCATCCCAGATTTCAGCATGGGTGCCTGCGCCTATTATAATAACTTCTTTTGTAAGAGCTGCATATTCACGGTGAGGCGGTGTTATAAGCACCTTTCCCTGTTTGTCAGGCTCTGCCTCTGCCGCACCTGAAAGAAATGTTCTCTGCAGGTAACGAGCGCTCTTCTGATTTGTTGGAAGACTTGCTATTTTGCTCTCAAACTCTCTCCAGCCTTCCATTGTGTACATAGCCAAGCATCCGTCAAGTCCTTTTGTGATCATGAAATGCTCGCCGAGCATCTCACGAAGCTTTGCCGGTATTATAATTCTGCCTTTGGCATCAATATTGTGTGAATACTCACCAACGAACACTCAAATCACCTCCACTTTGTGACACTTTTGTGCACTTTGATACACTTTGAGTATATTTTACTATACTTTCAACGGGATTTCAATACTTTTTTAAAATTTTTTTCAATTTCTTCAAACTTTTTTTCGTTTCAGAGCATCGCCCCAAAATGTTGATTTTAAGGCACTTTGCTATACTATATTTAGTGTCGAATTTTTATGAGTGTTCAAAAAACTTATTTCAAAATTATTAATTTTTTCTTAACAGTGTTGTTTTTTCACAGATTACTTGCTTTTTTTACCCGAAAGTGATAAAATAACTACTTAGGAGCGTGAATAAAATGTACAATTCACATATTCATACAAATCATTCACTGGATTGCGAAGTCCCTATGGAAAAAATGTGTCTTGCTGCTATCGAAGCAGGTTTTAACGCTATTGCTGTTACAGACCACTTCAACGCAGATTTCTGTGTGTCAAATAAGGCTTTTGACAATGTTAAAGAAAGCGTAAAAGAGGCACGCACTCTCTGTGAAAAATATAAAAATCAGCTTGAGCTTCTTGCGGGAGTTGAGGTGAGCGATGTTCTGCGCAAGCCTGATTACACCGCACGCTTTTTAAAAGCGCTTAAGCCTGACAGTGTAATAGCATCCGTACACAATGTGTTTATTGACAATATGCCCCGCAATCTCTCCCGTATGGAGTTTGATAAAAAAACTGACAGCGAAGCGTATGATGTTATAAAAACATATTTTTCAGAGCTTGTTAAAGTTGCAGAATGTACAGACTATGACATACTGGCACATCTTACACTTCCGCTTCGTTATACGAATGGAAAATACGGAAAAAAGCTAACACTTGACAATTTTTCAAAGGATATTGAAAAAATTCTCTTAACTCTTATTAAAAGAGAAAAAGCTCTTGAGCTGAACACATCGGAGTTTTCTCATCAGCTTTTCGACTTTATGCCCGGAAAAGACATTCTTTGCAAATACTACGGTATGGGTGGAAGGCTGGTGACAATTGGCACTGATGCGCATAAAAGCGAGAATATTTCCACCGGTTTTAAAGAAGCAAAGGCGCTTCTTAAGGAAATCGGTTTCGACAGCTATTGCTATTATAAGAACAGAAAACCTGTAAAAATCAAACTGTAATTTAAAAGAGGAATTGCAGCTATTTGTGGCAATTCCTCTTTTTTAAAAAATTTATCTTGATTTTTTTGTTTTCCTATATTATAATCTATGTTGTTGCAAATATTTCAAATATTAATAACGGGGTGTAGCGCAGCTGGTAGCGCGCCTGCTTTGGGAGCAGGATGCCGCAGGTTCAAGTCCTGTCACTCCGACCAAAAACCGAGTGTTAACCTTTAGGTTGATGCTCGATTTTTTATTAGTATCGGAAACCTGAACTTGCGGAAAAGTGCGAGCAAAGCAGGCGTCTGCTTTGGGTGAGGTCGCGAGCGCGTCCTGCGGACGATGAAGCGAGCGTAACGAAGCATAGCGGTCGACAGATGTCAAGGAGATTTATCTCCGCTGTCAGATGTCGGGCACCGCAAGCGGCGGCGCAGCCGAGGATGCCGCAGGTTCAAGTCCTGTCACTCGCACCATATTATAACCCTAACTTTGATAAAAAGTTGGGGTTATTGTTTTTTGACTTAAAACAAGGACTTTCGGTCCTTTTATAACAACAAACAAACCGCTTCGAGGAAATTTCGGAGCGGTTTTTCGTGTTTTTAGATGCTTTTTGTGAAAGTAATGGGGTTCAGATAGCTCAAATGGGGTTCATATGATGCAAAAAGAGTTCATGTGATTTTGCTAACTAAATTCTATCACTGTATGGTAATGATTTAATATAGTTATCAATCAAATCCCAATCTGGAGTTCCATCATTTATCACAGGCAATTTAATCGAAAACTCTCGATCTATGTGAGTGTCTAACTCTCTTCCAAAAGCACAGTATTTTATTTTCGATTCAAAGCGAATTAATGTGCAAATAAAAAGTTTTGAAGGTAGAGTCATTTTAGCATTCTTGGGCGTTAATACCGCCATGTGAGCACCGGTGTAAAAAGGTTTTAACTGAACAAAAGCAGACCCTAAATATTCTCCACCTAAAGCTACTGTTATACAGCCACTATCAAAAGGTTTGACATTCTCGATTAGTTCTACAACTGAATTTACGCCATTATTATAACTTTGTCTCGAAATGAAATTAATTCCATTATCATCACCATCATCCAAAGCTACACGAGAAAGCCCGTTTCCACGACAAATATCAAATAATTCAGTAAGTTTAAATGGTTTCCATTGATCTCGATTCATTTCCGCAGATTGCTTTTTGATTGAAGTCGAAACTCTTTTATAATGCAACGATTTAATATATTTCTCCATATATTTCCAATCGGGAACATATCCCTTACAGGAATATTTACATTCGTTATCAATGACTGCATTACCATGATCATCTTGCTTAATGGGCAAATTGATTTCCGAATATACCATTCGTTTCGGACGCCACTTTCTCCCGTAATCCCAACGATATCTGTCATGCATTATTACCGTTGCAACAAACAATCCCGTATATTCATTAAATTCACTATCCTTTAAATATAACGCATTTACATCATGACTACACGTAAATTCTTTGCTTTGGTAATATGCATATCCTACTGATCCATTATTTGTTACACAGACAGCTTTAGGAGGAAATATTTTTTTGTCTATGGACGCATTTGGCAAATCTCCAGTTTTAGATGCAGCTTCAATTTCTTCAATGGTATAGTATTCTGTTACACCATTATTATTATCTACTGCACCCAAAAAAGGAATCGTTCCTTTGCCTGATGCCTCTGGCTTTTTATTGTAAAACCCATTTCTTATTATAAAAATATCTGAAAAACAAAAACTTTCCCAACGCTTCTCGTTAAGACTCATATACTTCCCCCACTTTTACTAAATACGAAAGATAGGAATTTATTGTTGATTGAAAATCTTCTTCCTCTAAAGTTGAATAATCAGTTTCCATATATGCCTCTGCTAACCATTCATCTTCATAAGTAACCTTATACTTTACAGAAAGACCAGGAACTTCTTTGCGGTTTCTATACAAATCAAGCCACAATTTTTCTGTTGCTGTCCACAAACTATTTCCATCACTATCAGTCATTTCTATTCGTCCAAGTCCTTTTCTTTTTATGAACTTGTCGTCTTTAAAATAGCCAAAGAAAGTTTCCTTGTCAGATCTGGAGTGCTTTTGCGACAAATCAAAAATCATACAGCATGCAACAGCAGACGCGCCGGGATAAAACATTTCTTTTGGCAAAGAAAACACCGCATCCAAGGTATAATTATCTAACATTTGCTTTTTGAATTTTTTTATATCTTCTGAATTCCCTATAGCAGCTTGCATGGGAAGCAAAACTGCCATTTTACATGTGGATGGAACATGTCGCGCAACCCATTCAACAAAATGCAAACCCTTTGAGGGATCTTCTTTTTTGTTTGAGTCCCACTCTTTAGTATAGTCAGGATCACAACACTTTTTTGTAGCATTATAGGGTGGATTCATCAACACAACATTGATATTGTTTTCAGCTATCCATTTTGATCTTTTAAACATTGAATCTTGAACAACATTTGAATTGCCGTCTCCGTGAATCAACATGTTGGTCGAGGAAAGCCCGAATGCCCCTTCCTCATATTCAATACCAAAAATCTGATTTTTCTTCACCTCTTCACGTTCTTCTTCGGTATCGCAATCATCCATTGCATCGGTCATTGCTCTAACAAGAAAGGCACCGCTACCACAACAAGGATCCAAAACGCGAGAATTTTTATTTACACCAACAGCTTTACTCATAAAATCACAAATGTGATCTGGGGTAAATGCTTGGTTTTTATCAGACTTGCCTACATATTTGTTGAATGTCGTGAAGAATAAATTAAGCAAATCTTGACCAGCGGTACTTTTGTCATTTATGTATGGAACTACATTGTCATCTATAAACTGCAAGATATCTTCAAGTTCTTTATAAGTTAAGCTTGTAACATCTTGGTCATCGAGGACTTTGCTATTCAAAACAGCAAGCTTTCCAGCTTTATTAAGGCTACCTCCTCGAGTTAACAAACCTTCGAGGATTTCTTTTATACTCCTTAAAACCACACGCTCAGGAGTGAGTTTCTTTCCAGTTTTCGGGTCAAGGGTTTCTTTTACATTTTTGTAAACAAGACCGTTCTTAAGAGCCAGAAGGCAAGTGCCCACAAACTGGCTGCGCAGTTTTTCATTGATTCCATCCGAATGAAGCTTCTCGTTAAGCGTTTTAATAGAATCAACAACTTTGATTTTGTCGTTCACTTTACCAAAACACAAGTTTTCGTATTCTTCAAATGTACGAAGAACGGTTTCTTCTTCTGTTCGATGTTCGTCATCAATAATGACAGATTGACCATACCAAACCCATACTTCATTGCCATCAGTTTCAGCAAGTATAGCCACAATTTTTTTATCCGAATATGCCTTTTCAAATCGAACATAATCTTGAAGTTGTCCTTGGATTTTTGCTTTATCCCATCTACTAAATTTGTTTTTACATTCAACAAGCACGACCAAACGTTCGTTTTCAAATCTTATATCAAGAAATTTGTGCTGTGTGCCAGTGGTAGCCTTTTGAAAATCCTTGATATCCTTGCCGATGGATTTTAATGCTTTCACATAACTAAATTCACCAGTTTCTGTGTTTCCGATATGGTATTTATCGCCAATCTTACTTATTATATCAATTCTATTCATATTGCCCTCCTATTTCACTTTTCTTAAAAGACATAAATAATATTTTCAGCTTTTCAAGTTGTTCATCATTAAGTGTCATCCCTTCAATTATGCGAACAACCTCTGCCATTCCCTTATTTTCATTTATTATATTGCACACGTCAGGCGGAGGCGTCTTTCGTATTAGAGAAAAAAGGTTATCCATTTCTTCGTGATCTTTGGGTTTAGGCTTTAGGGTTTTGATTATATCCGCATAAACTTCGTGAGTTGGTGCGTTTACCCCATCCTCGATATACTTAAGATTAGAGTTTGGTAAATCTATTTTTCGTGCCAATTCACGTTGTGACATTTCTCCACGCAATTTGCTGATTTTTTTGCCAAGCTTTTTCTTGCATTGTTCTATGTTTTTATCAACAGTTTTTGCTTTCAATTACGCCTCACCTCCTTTGTTATATGTTCTATAACATATAACAATTATAATATAAATTCATTAATTTGTCAATAGGAATCGTCATTTTAGTCTTACAAAAGATAGGGGGTGCATTTTCGCTATAAGGGGGTGCTAAATTCCTTATAGGGAGGTGCATTTTATCAAAATTAGAGTCATTTCCCAAAAGAGAACTACTATCAATGCAAAAAGAAGTAGCCTTCAGTTATGTTTCTTTACACACAACCGAAGGCTACTTCTGGTCACTCTTGATATCTAACATCTTTTGTTATCCTCTCTTTCATTGTCTGCCATTTGCCACAGATTATATTTTTCGAAAACACTCTTTTCCATTTTCTTTTTCCTCTAATGAGGACGCCTTACTGTTTCTTATCTGTTTTGCAAAGGGCGATTGCTTGTACTTTATTTATGAAGAGCACTTTGTTTTGATTTAAACCAAATGATTTTATATATACCTACCACTCAATCTATTTAAAACGTAGCACCGTCGTGTTTTTTGTTTGACTTATTACCTTTCTGTTTAAATCAAACGGTTATTCTTCATAATAAAGTTTTAAGGTGGTTACTTTTCCATGGGAGTGTACCTTCCTTTCCTTGATTTAAGGATAGCACAGTCAATAGCTTTTTGCAATATACAAGAAGTCAGAAAAAACAGAGAAAAATTTGTTTTATTTGGCTATTTACAAATTAAAAATTATATGATATCATGATAGTGTTGGGGCTTTGAAAACGGTATATGATAACTGTTTCAAAGCTCTTTATTTTTAGCGGAGGTGCGTTTTATGAATCTTAAGTACGGGTTTTCCTATTATCCCGAACACTGCAATTCCTATAAGGAAATAGATATTGATATTGACATTATCGCCTCATCCGGAGCCAATGTTGTCAGAATGGGTGAATTTGCCTGGGACCAGATGGAAAAGCATGAGGGCGAGTTTGATTTTGATGTTTTTACATATACCGTTAATGAGCTTGGAAAACGCGGTGTATACACCGTTATGTGTACTCCCACGGCGTGCCCGCCTGCATGGTTAATGAAAAAGCATCCCGAAATCAGTTATGTGGATTACCGCGGGGTAAAACGACCTTTCGGGGCGCGGCATCACTACTGCTACAACAGCCCCATCTACCGGGAATATTCAAAAATAATTGCAGAAAAAATGTCGGAAGTTTTCGGAGATAACCCCTATGTTATCGGTTTTCAGATAGGAAACGAATTTGCACAGGAACATTCGGGCAGATGCCACTGCGATGTATGTAAGGAAAAATTCCGTACATACCTTAAGAATAAGTATAAGACCATTGACGGTTTAAACTTTGCCTGCGGCACATACGCCTGGGGCGAGAGCTACACTTCCTTTGATGAAGTGGATCCTCCCTATGCAACATATGAGGCTACTGAGCCTGACCTGATACACGACTTTTATGATAACCCCGGTCTGAGGCTTAATTTTGACAATTTTTCAAGTGACTCATTGTGTGAGTATCTTGAGATTCAGCGAAAGGCTCTCAAGCCCTCCGGAAAAATTATCACAACAAATTCGACAGGTCTTGGAAGAAATCAGATAAACTACTATGACTTTTTTGAAAATCTGGATATTTTAGGTTTTGACATATATCCATCTTTATGGGAGCCTGACCACAAGGTAAGTCAGCTGACCTACGCCTTCTGCCGTTCCATAAAACATAAGCCTTTCTGGGCGCTTGAGTTTGCAATCGGAGGAGGACACGGACTCTGGGCAAAAGAGGGCCGACTTCAGCCACTTCCCGGTGCGATTGAGCTTGAGGTTATGCACGCTTTTGCAAGTGGTGTGGAGCTTCTGGCACATTTTCAGTACAAGCAGTTCAGAAGCGGTGCTGAGCAGCTTAACTACGCTCTTCTTGACACGGACAGAGTTCCGAGACGGCGTTTCTTTGATTTTCAGAACACCGCAAAGGCGATTGAGGCAAACTCGTCCATTCTCGAAAATACTTTTGTCAAAAAGCCCGATACAGCAATAATTTTTGACTATAACGCTTTGTGGGCACTTCTTATAAAGCCTGTTAATCACGACTTTTCATACATTGAATTTGTGTCAAAATTCTACGATACCCTCCGCGCAATCGGATGTGAGGCAGACATTGTTTCACCAAAGGCAGACCTTTGCGGATACAAGCTTGTAATTGCACCCTCTCCCATTGTTACGGACAAAGAGTATATTGAAAATCTTAAAGACTTTGTAAGTAACGGTGGTACACTTCTTGGAACCTTCCTTTCATCTGTAAAGGATTATGACAATGTTGGGTACGATGTTTCTTTGCCGGCACATCTTACAGATGTTTTCGGTACTGTGGTAAGCGAGGTTGAGCCGGTGTTCGAATCATCACGGGCAACCATTGACCTTGGATTTGCAAAATCCGTTAACCGCCACTGGATTGACGAGCTTGAGCCTTGCGGAGCAGAGGTTATCGGAACATTCATTGACACCTATCGCAAAGGAAAAGTCATTGTTACAAAAAATCGGTACAATAACGGTACGGCATACTATATGGGCACAATGCCCGAAGATGATGCTTTCAAGTCACTTCTTGAAAAGATTGTAAAAGAAGCCGGAATTGACACGGTGCCGTTCTCTTTCCCGGAATGCTGCACCGTTGTAACAAGAACAGGCGACAAAAAAACATACTATTATGTATTTAACTACGGAAAAGAAGAGGTTACAGTTGACTTTGGGAAATCTCATACAATAGGCGGACTTAGCTATATCTGCATAGAAAAAGAGGCGTGATTTTCACGCCTCTTTTTCATCAAACTCAACCTGCTTTTAGTCAAAATTGACCTCGTAGCCATTTTCTTTAAGCCACTCCAATGTGTTTTTGTAGCGAGGAGATATTTCCTCCCAACTGTGCGCCCGATATTTTTCTCCCTCTCCAAGGTCAACTTCGTACTCAACCTCTATTCCGAAAGAGTTCCACCTGGACCTTATATCAGAATAACTGAGTTGCTTGATATCCTCTCTCATACACCGGGCAAAGTCTTCTATCGGGGTAATTGTTTTGTTTTCTTCGTAATAGATGTAAGCACTCTTTACTGTGATGTCATCCCTCAGAAAAAGTTCGTAAGCATTTTTGTACTTTTCATTTGCATAAAGCTTATCCATCAGTTCAAAAGCTTCGTTATCGGTCATATAATATCTGCGGCTCATAGTCTTACCGTTTTTCAGCTTATAGCGGATTTCAGTAAGGTTGGAGTACTCTTTTTGGTCATTTTCGCCCTCTTTAATTCTTTCCTTGTGGATTTTTATTCCTTTTTCAATAATCTCCTTATCATCAAAGAAAAGGTCGCAGTTTTCATAGTGGTCATATATTCCGTTATGCTGATTTGAAATTGTATTACCAATGCAGCGATACGCTTCACACACGGAGATACTTTCAACTTCATTTATGTCAGGCACTCGGGTTTCGTATCCGAAAAAACTTGTTTTTGTAATTATAAGTATAAAAGCCACAAAGAATCCGCCGCAGGCAATGAATCCCCTATAACTTCCCCATACACGGAAGGTTTTTCTGAGAAGCATTTCTACGCCAAAGTATGTCACCACAGACAGTATTGCAACCGTAATCCATGCCATAACTGCATCGTAATTGTAGCTTGATGCAAAACCTGAAAAGACAACAAGTGCAACGAGAAGTGTCAGAAAATATTTCAGGATATAGTTAAGACATCTGAAGCCTGCTATATCTTCTGCCGTTTCGTTATGGCGCTTCTTATAAAGAACAAAAGCCAGAATATAAAAGATAATTGCTGCAATAACCGGTATAATATAGCTCTTAAAGCTTATATCTTCAGAAAAGGCGTTAAGGAATATTCTTGATGGGAAATTGCCCTCTTCTATTGCACCGATAATTCCGCTGCGCGCCTCAAAACCGTAAATAAATTCCTCGGCTATAAACCCGGTGCATTCCGCTACTATAAGAAGTACTGTGTGGATAAGCACATTGAGAACTACCATTGCAAAGCTGTTACCTGTAACAGATGCCACAAAAGCCGTACACGAAAACATAATAAACATTGCAAAAAGATTGTTTGCCATCCATACCATGCATTCCCACAAACCGTAATAAGCACCGTCTATAGCTAATGTCAGACAGGCAAGGAGTGCTGCAGTTGCTATTACCGGAAGTGCCATAAGAGTAAGAGCTGCAAGCACCGTTGATATGTAATTTGCTTCTTTTGACACCGGAAGTGAATGTATAAACACCGTCGCCTTTTTTGAATGAATAAATCTGAATACCATAAGTCCTACAACAGTAGGTACCGCTGTTGCAATCACCAACGGGAAAATAAGATATCCGTCAAGTATGGTGCTTGTATCGTAATCTACCAGTATTATCGGAAGGCAGGTTGTCAGAAACAGCGCTATAAAATAAAGGATGCTCCCCCACGCAAAGCGTCTTATATTCGATTTATATATGCCTTTATTAAATAAGGATGTTTTTACAGTCATAGCCGAGACCTCCTAACTCATATATAAAGACTTCCTCAAGGGTGAGGCTGACTTTTTCACAAAGATGCGGCGAAAGCTCTCTGAGCTTTTTCTCCCCGTCTTCTGTTACATTGCGGATGATTACGCTCACCACAGAACCGCTACGGGATATATGCAGCACTTCGCCTGCTTCTCTCAGCACATCTTCAGATGCTTCGTCAAGAATAATCTGATATTTGAAAACGCTGCCCTTAAGGTCATCAAGGGGTTTCTCCGCAACAAGCTTTCCACGGTGGATAATACCTACCCAGTCACAGATATCTTCAAGCTCACGCAGGTTATGACTTGACACAAGCACTGTCATTTCACGCTCGAGAACATCCTGTATGACAAGAGAAAGGACCTGCTTACGCATAACGGGGTCAAGCCCGTCAAGAGGCTCGTCAAGTATGAGAACATCAGGCATTGCAGAAAGGGAAAGCCAGAATGCTACCTGCTTTTTCATACCTTTGGAAAGCTTTCTTATCTGTCGCTTTTCGTCAATTGCGAAAACTTCTTTTATCTTTTCGTATCGTTCACTGTTAAAGGACGGATAGATGTCCCGGTAGAAATCTGCCATCTGTTTTATGGAATAGGTTGCATAATAAAACCAGTCGTCGGCAATGCTGAGGACGCGCTTTTTTATTTGTTCGTTTTCATAAACATCTTCGCCATCAATCATAACTGACCCTGCCTCTGCGCGAAGAACACCGTTAATATGATTTATAACTGTTGTTTTACCTGCACCGTTTGACCCTACAAGTCCATATATAGTGCCCTTTCTGACATGCATCGTCACAGAGTCAAGCGCCAGAAATTTTTCGTAATGTTTTGTAACGTTTTTTACTTCTATCACAGCTATTCCTCCTTTTGTAAGTAAATATTGTTAACAAGATTGATGATTCCGTCCTTATCCTCACCTAGATACATAAGGCTTTTTACTGCATGGGTTACGGAATCGTAAAGCTCACCAATCTTTTTTTCGTCTTTTACCGATTTCGCGGGGGAAACAAAGTTTCCTTTCCCCTGTACACTGTAGATAAATCCGTCCGTCTCAAGCTCTTTATACGCCTTCTGCACAGTGTTGGGATTGACCGTAAGACTTACCGAAAGTTCCCTTACTGACGGAAGCTTTTCATTAGGAAGCATAATGCCGTTTATAATAAGCTCCTTGATTCCGTCCTCAATCTGCTCGTGCAATGTACGCTTATCCTTATAGTCAAGATTTATCATTAACTCACCTCCGCCGTTAACTGTATTAACTGTTCTAGTACAGTTAATATATCATATCTTTTAAAAAATGTCAATAGGTTTTGAGAATAAAATTAAACATCCTCCGGAAATAGCCGGAGGATGCTTGTTTTTATTGAACTGTTACCTTGATTGATCCTATTCTGATTTTACCGTTTTTCACCCTTAATGTAAAATCACCGCCAAGGTCTGCATAGCCCTCAAGGTTTATACCATCGATTGTAACCTTTGCTATTTTCCATCCGCCGTCCTCTAAGGGAATTTCTGCGGTTTTTGTTTCAAAGGTTGCAACAGTAGTTTCAGTATAGTCGTGCCACTCGTAGTATTCAATAACTGCCTCGGCATCTTCTGCGTAATACTCAATCTCTATTGTCGCGGTAGTATACGGATTTTCTTCGCCAAGGTAATTAAGATTTATATGCTTTCCTGCCTCTGTTTCATAGAAAGTTTTTCCGTTTTCGTTTACTTTCTTAAGTGAATACGGGAAGCCTTCAACGCTTTCTGTCTGACAGCTATCCGAAAGTGATATTATTTCGCGGTCGGGAGCATTTTCAATGATGTCTGACACGTCGATAATACCAAGACCTGCGGTAGAGTAACCTTCATTATACATACCGAAGTAAACCTTTTTTCCGTCTGTTGAAAAAGACGGATGTGCGTGTGCAATGCTGTCACGGGAATTCTGCTTAACTGTCGCAAGCTTATAGGCTTTACCCGTGTGACCGTCAATCAGGATGATGTGCGTATCAATGCCGTTATACCCCGTATCGCTTACCATCCAGCGGTCTGTAACAGGACTTACACCAAGATGCAGATATCCGTATTCGCGGTTAACAACACGTCTGTCCTTACCGTATTTGTCGATAGTTATAACACCGTTTGCACCAATCTGCCTTTCACCGAGATTTGCGACATCCATAGCAATTCTTTCACCATCCCAGGTCCATGTTTCGTGGGATACGGCTTCGCCTGCCATTGTAGCAGAGTAGTTTTTCTGCACGTAAAGGTTTTTGCACTCATCAGTTTCGGTGTCAATCATCCATATTCTGTCACGTGTTCCCTGGTTTGCGTGGAAGAACAGAATCAGATTCTTATATACGGGATTCATAAAGGTGTTGCAGGGTGCTATTTCAGGGAATCCGTAGTAGTGGTTTGTGTCGTCCTCCCAAACGCCTGTTTCAAGGTCAAGCACAGGGAAACGCTTGTAGTAAAGGTTGGGATCACCTTCGAAGTTAGCCTTGTCCTCTGCCCAGCCAAGGCAAAGATATCTGCCGTCGTTTGTGACAGTCAGAAGACTTCCTCCGCTTTTTGCTTTTTCGGGAAAATCCGCTATAACACGCTTTTCATAGGTGTCAATATTCATTTCCACTATTCTTTTGTCAGGACTTGTATAAAGAAGAACATTCTTTGACGGAACTGTTGTAAATCCGTAGAAATTGTTAC
Source organism: Clostridia bacterium (assembly GCA_045604905.1). Taxonomy (GTDB): domain Bacteria; phylum Bacillota; class Clostridia; order UMGS1883; family UMGS1883; genus UMGS1883. Next base: position 33,313 of record JAZUOX010000049.1, on the reverse strand, counting down.
TTTTTGCCACAAAACGGATTTCGTCAGTCACGAAATTATATTCGTAAATGTCCATATTCTCTTTTGCGTGGAAGTACAGCTTTGTACTGTCCGCCGACCAGCTGTGTCCGCTGAAATAAAGCTTATAAATTGTATCGCCGAAAAGAGTGATAAACTTGATTTCACGGTCTGTATCTGTCGCTTCAATTATAGTCGGCTCATAGGAATATTTTACTTTAGCATCTGTTTCATATGTGCCGGTTGACGGCTTTGCACCCTTTTCCCACACGAAGCTTTTTATGGAAAGTTTATCCTGATCTATTTTCCAGTAAAGATCGGTAAACGTACTGACCTTGGATTCTCCGGGGGAAAGTGTCAGGGATTCATCTGATTTTCTGACATCAATAAGCTTTCCGTCATCAAACACACACATAAGAACATCAACTGTTTTTTCAGTGTCGCTACCGTTTGACACATAGACTTCTGCTTCAATGGTATTATCGGGGTAATAGTTTATGAATCGTGTGGATTCAAGCTCATTTTTCTCCCCTGTAATAGCATCTGTTTCGTAAAGACATACTGTGCTGTCAACTGCTCTTGTACCGATAAAGCTTATATCATCAACCTTTATGCCCAGTTTTTCTTTACCGCGGTATGCATTGAATCTGAAATCGGATATTTTCACAAAGTTTTCGGTGGAATATCCCTCATTGTCTTTATTAAAGAAGGCAATTTTATCTTTATTCTGCTTTATGCCATCAATGTAAAGGTCAATGCCCTGATTCCATATATCAAATACAAGGGTCATATCAAACCAGGCGTTGGGAGCAGGGATAGTCGATGTATTAAACGGAGTTCCATTTTTCTTAGCAAAATTTATCTTGCCCGTATCGTGACCGAAACGGATTTCCGCAAGCTTTGAATTTGTTTCTTTTCCGTCTATGTTAAATTTACCGTAAATTTCATAAACGAAGATACCGCTTGGCTTAAGGGGGCCATAATCGTTATTATCAACAAGCTTGATTCTTGAATTCACAATAAAGGATGTAGTACATTCTTTATTAACTGAATGTTTTGCAAAGTTTGTATCGTTAGAATTTGATGTTTCGCGATATGCCTGAATACAGTAGTTGTTGTTTTCTTCTTCGATTGTTGTAACAAGCTGACTTTCGCCACCTATTGCATTTGCCCAGCCTGCAATGTTTGTGAAGTCCGCTCCCAGATACTCCGGATAACGGAAATTCTCCGAATAGAAAACCTCCTTACCGTTTCCGAGAACTATCGCCTTTATTTTCTTTGTTCTTGAGTAGCCGTATTCATCTGTAATTTTAACGGATATTGTGGCTTCTCTGTCACTTGCACCGCGGTTAACCGTGCCGTCGGGAGCAATTACATCAGGATTATCTATGGAAATATCAAGTGTAATCCCTTCAAGTGAGATTTTTTCACCTATGCCCTCTATTGACAGGTCAATATCCTTTGTAACTGCATTCCACGGCTCATCGGAAAAGCACTCAAAGGAGAGGAATTTATACGCATCATTCACGGCAAAATATCTCTCACCCACAGGAACGGTGAATGTAAAGGATTTTTTCGCACCGCCAAGATTTACAGTAAGTGTTGCGGTTTTATCTACATCTGCCGGAATGGGAATTGCAGTGTTACCGTCAATTTTTATTACGGCTTCGTCACTTGAAGTCCACACAGGAACAAAACCGTTTGTTTCAATTTCTTCTGACAGTGCCCTGAGAGAAAGGTCAAGGGGATTTGCCACAACCTCGCCCTCGTCAGTAAGAAGGTCAAGGGTTACTTTATCAAGAATTTCGTATGCAACAGCATTTTCTGTATAGCTGTCTGTACATCTGCGAAGGGAAATGTTATCAAGATAGAAAAGGCTTCCGGGCTCATAAAGGCGGTAGTTACCAATCTGAAAATCCCTTACGGACACGCATTCAAATGGCAAAAGACCTGCTCTGTTTTTGGTATAAAACGGAACATTATCCACAATAAGCTCCCCGTTAATGTACACCTTCCACTCCATTTCCCAGGTGTTCATAACAATTTTCACTCTTGACCATTCGTTTTGGGCAAGAGAATCGACTCTGAAGGTCGGTTTTTTTGCTGTTGTACCCTCATATCGGCCGGCACCTATATACACATCTCCATTTGCATTAGCTCTTATATCAAAATCAACAATCATACCTCTGTACTGATAGCCGCTTTCTTCCCTGAGCACGCCAAAAAGCTCAATAGAATGTACCTGAGGCAGTTTTTCGCGGTCGAACTTAACGTCACCCTCCCACACAACTTCTCCGTAGGGTTTTTGGTGGAATACGTATCTAGTGTAATATGCCCCGCCTGTATTCATATTTCTGTAGCTTCCTATGTAGTGGTTGTTACTCTCATCAGAATACATAAACGACTGCATTTTTGCCTCACTTACAGATGAAAAAGACCACCCCGTAGGACTTCTGTCTGTAAGGGAATTTCCATCACTTGCCGAAGCGTGGGGGGCAAAATCCGTGAGAAGAGTACCGTCGGGCACGTCATAGTTAAAGTTTTCTTTATAAAAAATTTCTGCTTGCTCACAAAGAACTACAAAGCTGAATTCCTTTGTAGCTGTATTTGTGCCGTCATTTGCCGTAGCAGTCATGGTGACAGCCTTGTCACGGTATTTGTCACGGTAAACTTTACCGTTTTCGTCCATTACTGCATTGTCGGAGCTTTTCCAGGACAAACCGACACCGCTTCCCTCAAGAATTTCTGATGCTGAAAGGTCAATGTCTCCTGTAATGGCATAATAGATTTCATCGGTAAAAAGCTCGTAGTTAAGCTTGTTTATCACATCCTCTGCCGTCAGGGGTGTTCCCTCTGCATATACTGCCGGAATAAAACTGAGTACCATTAAAACAGTAAGCATGGCAGACAGCAATCTTCTGCATTTATTTAAAGGCTTCACATAAACCCCTCCACTTCCGTAAATTTGCAAATATATTTAATTATAACACATTATTTTTGCTATGTCCACAACAAGTTTTTCACGCTCGTTGCCTCCTCGAGGTTCGAGCCCACCTATTTCATACTGTTTAAAAAAACAAAAAGCACTTCCGAAGAAGTGCTTCTTATGGTGGGAACAATAGGGCTCGAACCTATGACCCTCTGCTTGTAAGGCAGATGCTCTCCCAGCTGAGCTATGCTCCCAAATATGGTGACCCGTACGAGATTTGAACTCGTGTTACCGCCGTGAAAGGGCGGTGTCTTAACCGCTTGACCAACGGGCCATTGGTAGCGGCGAGTGGGCTCGAACCACCGACCTAACGGGTATGAACCGTTTGCTCTAGCCAACTGAGCTACGCCGCCATGTTCAAGACCATCGCTTGACACGCAACTTATTATAATATAGCGTCAAGCAAAAGTCAAGACTTTTTTTTAAAATTTTCCAACAAATACGAAAGCGCCTCTATATAGCCCCGGAAGCCCTTCCCTTTTATGGTTTTTTTAGCCACTAAAGATACATAGGACAGCTTTCTGAAAGCCTCCCTTTCGTCAACATCCGAAATGTGTACTTCAACAGCAGGAATTGCCACAGCTTTAAGCGCATCAAGAATCGCAACACTTGTGTGGGTATATGCCGCAGGATTTATTACAATACCGTCAACTTTACCGTACGCCTCCTGTATTTTATCCACAATCGCTCCTTCATGATTGGATTGAAAAAATTCCACCTCTGCTCCCTTTTCGTCTGCATATGCCTTTATCATATCAACAAGGTCGTTGTATGTGGATTTTCCGTATATGTCAGGCTCGCGGATACCCAGCATATTTAAGTTTGGGCCGTTTATAACAAGTATTTTCATATTATCACCTTTTTATTCGTTTTAATATTTCTTCCGCTGTTTTCTCCGGTTTTTCCGCAGATTTAACACCGATATCTGCTGCAAGTCTGTAAAAGGGCTCTCTTGTCTGCCACAGCTTTTCAACATTTGTTGAAAGCGGTCTTCCGTCTGTCGCAAGATTTTCAAGGGCTCTTTCAATAAGTACAACATACCCGTTCTGTCGAAGAATATCGTGGTTTTTTTCTATTGTGACACAGCCTCCGCCTGTTGCGATAACGCATCCGCTTTTTTTGCAAAGTTCGGAAAGAACCTCGCTTTCTGTTTTACGGAAAGCCTTCTCGCCCTCTGTTTCTATAATTTCTGCAGGAGTTCTGCCAAGCTTTGTTATTTCATCGTCACTGTCAAAAAATTCTTTTCCTGTAAGTGACGCCAGTATTTTACCTACAGTGGTTTTTCCGCATCCCGGCATACCTACAAGCACAATGTTTTTCGTCCTGAACTCAATTTCTTTTTTTATTTCATCAATTCTTTCATCGGGGATTTCACTGTCTGTGAAAAGCTCACAAGCTTTTTTTGCCTGACTGACAAGCATACCCAGACCGTTTGCCGTTTTCATACCCATACGCTTTGCGTCAAGAATTATTTTGGTATTTGCAGGGTTATATACAAGATCAAGCACTGCCTCACACTTTGTGAACGCAGTTATATCCACAACGCTTTTTCCTGTGTCGGGATACATTCCCACTGGAGTGGCATTTATTACTATCTGCCCGTCGTAAAAATCCTCGGGATTCGAGTCCCGCGTTAAGAAACGGACACTTTTTGCACCCTTATCCTCGCACACACAAACTGCGGTTTTTGACGCACCGCCTCTGCCGAGAACTACAACATCCTTACCTTTAATTTGTGCACCGGCTTCCCTGATTTCATACATAAAGCCGTAGTAGTCGGTGTTGTGTCCGATGAGTTTTCCGTTTCGGTTTACAATGGTGTTAACCGCACCGATACGCTCTGCTTCGGGAGAAACTCTGTCAAGGTATTTAATAACTGTCTGCTTATACGGTATTGTGACATTAAGCCCGTCAAAATCTTTTTCAGCGAAAAACGCGTCAAGCTCTGTTTCTTCAAGCTCTTTATAGTTATACTCGTAGTCCGAAAGCTCATTATGAATAAGCTTCGAAAAAGAATGTCCCAGTTTTTTTGCAATAAGATAACATTTCATTATTTATACTTCCCTGTAGCTTCCAAGATATTTTATATTCTGACTTCCCAGTGAATATTCAAGCAAATCCATAATTTGCGGGAGTTTTTCCGAATACACCGACACATCAATATCAAAATAGAACATAAACTCAAAATCACTTTCCGGAACAGGACGGCTTTCGAGCTTTATGATATTTATTCCCATAGAATAGAAGTTTGCAATTACGCTGTACAGCGCACCTGCTCTGTGGGGAGTGCGGATAAGAAGACTTGTTCTGTCTGCTCCGGGATAAATCTCGAGATTTTTGGAAAAGCATATAAAACGGGTATAATTATTTTTTGTGTTCTGTACATAGGGTTTCACGATATCAAGGCTGTACTGTGATGCACAAAGTTCTGAAGAAAGCGCACCGAGGTCTGTCCTGTCTGATTCCGCCACCATTTTTGCGGCAATGGCGGTATTGGCACATTCTGTTACCTTTACACCCAGTGTCTTTAAAAACTCGCTTGACTGACTGATTGCCTGAGGATGAGAAACGATTTCCTTTATATCTTCAAGTTTTGTGCTTTTTTTAGCAAGAAGATTATGCTGAATCTGTATTTTTTTACTGCGGACAATGCTGAACTTATGCTCGCTCATGAGGTTATAAATCTGAGTAACAGAACCTGCTGTACTGTTTTCAAGTGGAACTACACCGTAGCTGCACAGACCGCTTTCCACTGCCTGGAAAACCGCTTCAAAGGTCTGGCAGTACATAATCGAGGGCTTTTCGAAAAGCTTCTGGCAGGCATCTGAGGAATGAGCGCCCTCAACACCCTGACAGGCAACAACAGCTTTTTCCGGAAAAAGCTGTGGAGTTCCTTCCATAGCTTTTTTAATGGATGCCGAAAGAATCGACCCTGATGCAAGCTCCTTTGACTGATATGTACGGCTCAGGTCAAGGATTGAGCTGTAAAGCCGTCTTGCATAGTCACCGTACTTCTCTCCGGCATTTTCCTCTACCTTTTCAAGAAGCTTTCTCTCACGCTCAGCATCGTACACTGCTTTGCCTGTTGCTCTCTTATACTCGGCAACGTTTTTGGCAACATCCATTCTTTTAGCAAACAGTTCTACAAGCTGTTTGTCTATATTATCAATTTCTTTTCTGCATTCTTCAAGATTCATTTTATATCTTCCTTTATAGTAAATTAAATTCGAAATGCGAAGTTCGAAGTTCGAAATGATGGTGGATTTTCTCCGGAGAGAAAATCTTTTTTACATTATTTGTCCTTTTGCGGTCCGGGCGTTTTTAACATCCCGTGACTCTAAGGGATAGGAAAAAGCGTTCAGAACGGACAAACTGAACCCCGAAGGCGTACAAAGGTACGTCGAGAGGTGAAGTTTGCGCATAGCAAAACGAATCAATTTGGAATTTGTAAGGTAAATTCCTACATAAAACATTTAACGGCACTTTGTTCTGTTGCTTCAAAAAAGCACCATCCTCTTAATATCTTCGTTTTGCGTTCTGGAGCTTTTTAACATCCCGCAACTTTAAGAGATAGGAAAAAAGTTTCAGAATGGGCAAACTGAACCCGAAGGGTGGAACCGAAGCTGTATGTGGATACAGCGAGGTGAAGTTTGCGCATAGCAAAACGAATCAATTTGGAATTTGTAAGGCAAATTCCTACATAAAACATTTAACGGCACTTTGTTCTGTTGCTTCAAAAAAGCACCATCCTCTTAATATCTTCGTTTTGCGTTCTGGAGCTTTTTAACATCTCTTTTTACAAAAGAATATCTGCGAGGCTTATAGCCGCTGCCGCCTCTATACATACAACTGCTCTTTTTACAATACAGGGATCGTGTCTTCCTTTAACTGAAAGAGTTGTGTTTTCCATTTTTGAAAGAGACACACTTCCCTGCTCTTTTGATATTGACGGAGTGGGCTTGAACGCTGCACGGAAAATTATGGGCATTCCCGATGATATTCCGCCTAATATTCCACCGTGGTTATTGGTTTTTGTAACAATTTTGCCGTCTTTTACACAGAAGGCATCATTGTTTTCACTTCCGCGGAGAGTTGATGCCTCAAATCCGATACCGAACTCAATTCCCTTAACTGCGGGAATTGCAAACACCGATGATGAAATACGGCTTTCAATGCCGCCGTAAAGGGTATCACCAAGTCCTGCGGGAAGTCCATAGACTGCACACTCAACACTTCCCCCGATACTGTCGCCTTCGGCACGGGCAAGGCGGATAAGCTCTTTCATTGCCTCACCTTTTTCGTCGTTTATAACGGGGAAATCCTTTTCTCCGACAAAATCTTTTTCCGTCACATTTACACTGTCAAAGCGGTCGTCTGCTACATCTCCCACACTTGCAATATGCGCACCGATATGTATGCCCTTTTTCTCGTACAGCTGCATAAGAATTCCGCCTGCAATACACATTGTTGCAGTTAATCTTCCGGAGAACTGTCCGCCGCCTGCAACGTCACGGCTATCACCAAATTTTGCCCACGCTGCAAAGTCTGCATGGCCGGGGCGCGGAGTATCCTTTAGGTTGTCGTAATCTTTTCCTCGGGTATTAGTATTTTCAATCACTGCACAAACGGGACTTCCGCAGGTTTTGCCGTTTACAATTCCCGAAACAAATTTTACTTTGTCGGCTTCCTTTCTGGGAGTTGAAAATTCGTCATTACCCGGGGCGCGCCTTGCCATAAATACTGAAAGATTCTCTTCGTCAATTTCAATCCCCGACGGAAGACCGTCAATAACACACCCCATCATTTCCGAATGGGATTGCCCGAAAATTGAAATTTTTATTTTATTACCGAATGAAAAGCTCATCTGACCTTTCCTCCAAGCATAGTAAATTTTTCAAAAAAGTCGGGGTAGGACTTTGCCACCGCTTCCGCCCCGTTTATTTCAACATCTCCGCTTGCTATGACAGATGCCACGGCACTGCTCATTGCAATGCGGTGGTCGTTAAAACTTTCTGTGCATCCGCCCTTAAGAGGCGTACCTGTAACAGTGATGGTGTTTTCATCAAAAGTGATTTTTCCGCCAAGGGCACAAAGCATATCTGCCGTCGTCTGTACACGGTCACTTTCCTTTGCGCGGAGTCGTCCGATATTTTTAAACACCGTCACGCCCTCAGCCGCTGATGCCGCAACGCATAAAACCGGCACAATATCGGGAATATCACCGCAATCAACCTCCACTGCGTGAAGCTGTGATTTTTTTACTTTCACGCCACCCTGACACCAATCTATATCTGCTCCCATAAGCTTTAATATGTCAAAAATCTTGCAATCTCCCTGAAGAGTGTCCTCCCTTAAATTAAGGCAGGTTATACCGCCACCGATTGCACCTGCAACAAGCCAGAATGCCCCGTTTGACCAATCACCCTCAACGGTGAATTTGTCCGGAGAAGTGTAGCTCCCTTTTTCTACGGTGTAGCCGTTTTCTTCTTTTATTACGTTTATGCCGAACTGCCGTTGAATGTCGGCTGTTATATCAATATACGGTGCGCTTTCAATTTTGCCGATTGCTCTTATACTGCCTCCGCCTACTATGCCGAGAGCAAACAAGATTCCCGTAAAGAACTGAGAGCTGATATCTCCCGGAAGAGTAAAAACTCCTCCCGTAAGCTGGCCGGAAATCTTTAAAGGTAAAAATGAATCTTCCCCATGCTCTGCCGTGATGCCGTGTTCCCTTAAAGCATCAAGAAGCGGTTCAAGGGGACGCTTGCCTAGTCTTTCTGCTCCTATAAAAGTGCAACTTCTTCCAAGCGCTGCCGCAAAAGGAATCATAAAACGAAGTGTAGATCCGCTTTCATTACAGTCCAGAATACACTCGCAGTCAATATTTTTATCAATGGGAGAAACCGTTATATATTCTCCGTCAATTTTAAAATCCGCACCAAGAGCACGAAGGCACGCCATTGTAGCCTCGGTATCTTTGGAAAAGGATTCACACTTTATAACGGTTTTACTGTCTGATGCTGCCGCACATATAAGGGCACGGTGCATACAGGATTTTGACGGGGGAGCATAAACTGTCCCATTAAGCTCTGTCGGTGAAAGCACCACTTTCATACTATTACTCCAATCCTTCTTTATATATATCAAGAAGCTCATCCATACTTACTTTTACAACATCGCATTGTCCGACTCCCAAGGGAACAACTATATTTACGCCGCTTGACTCTGCTTTTTTATCATTTTTAGAAACCTCAAGAAGTTCCTCTGCTCTAAGGGATGTATCCTTCGGAAGATTGAATCTGTCAAGCATGGCACAAAGTCTGTCGCAGGTCCCTTTTTCACAAAGGCCGCGCTTTTCCCAAGCGCGGGTTATTATGCACATTCCTATTGCCACACAAGCCCCGTGAGAAAGGGAAAAATTCATCAGCTTTTCAACTGCGTGGCCTGCCGTATGACCGAAGTTCAGGATACGCCTTACTCCGCCCTCAAACTCATCTTCACAGACAACATCCCGTTTGATTTTTATACATCTTGCAATGATTTCCTCGAGATTTTTCTCAGGCTTTTCAAGAAGATTTTCAATCCCTTCTCCGCGGATTATGGCGTACTTTATAACTTCGCCCATACCGTCAGAAAAGTATTCGCCGGGAAGCGTGTCAAGAACTTCCGTATCAAAAATTACAACCTCCGGCTGATAGAATGCCCCTGCAAGGTTTTTTCCGCCCTGAAGGTCGATTGCCGTCTTTCCGCCCACTGAGGAATCTACCGCTGCAAGCAGGGATGTGGGAATCTGTACAAAGTTTATTCCGCGCATATAGGTTGCGCTGCAAAAACCTGTAAGGTCACCCGTTACACCGCCACCTAAGGCAAAAAGGGTGTCTTTTCTTGTAAAATGATTTAATGCAAGAAATTCCAGCACATCTATAAATGTAGCTGCGTTCTTTGATGCTTCCCCCGCAGGGAAAATATATTCATACACTAAAAAGCCTGCTTTTTCCAAAGATGTGCGGACCTTTTTGCTATATAAAGGAGCAACGTTTGTATCACTGATAATGCACGCTTTTCCCGCAAGATTGAGATTTTTTGCATATTCTCCCACTTTATTAAGAGCGCCTTTTTCAATTATGCAATCGTATTTTTTGGAAGCATCCACTGTAATTTTTATCATATCAACCAACCTCGGATTTAATTTTCGAGCCTTCTTCAAGAAGCTCGTAGAGAGTTTCTCTGTCGTCTTTTTTAATAGCGTCGCTGTATTTCTGAAGTTCTGTAATAATTCCGTCAATTTCTTCTGTAAGATTTTCTTTATTTTCAAGGAAAAGCTCTGTCCACATTCCGGGGCTGAGTTTTGCAACCCTTGTAAGGTCCTTGTAGCTTCCTGCAGAAAATCCCTTGTGAACTCTTGCATTGGGGCTTTTTACATAAGCATTTGACACAACATGGGCAAGCTGTGAGGTGTAGGCAATAATTCTGTCATGTTCTGCCGCCGTTGTGATTGTCACGCTTTTAAACCCGATTTTAACGAGAATCGCTTTAAGCTTTTCAAGGGTTTCTATCTTTTCGTCCTTATCGGGAACAAGAATCATAGATGCTTTGTCAAACATTGTAGCCCTTGAATATTTAAATCCGGAAAAATGTGTTCCTGCCATAGGATGTCCGCCAATAAAACGGAAACCGCCTTTTTTTGCAATGTCAAAACAGGTTTTGCAGATTGATGTTTTCACACCTGCACAGTCTACAACAACTGCATCCGGCGAAATGTTTTCCAGATTATCCGTAAGGAATTTTTCCGTAGCCTTGGGGTACAGTGCAACAAAGATATATTCACACTCTTTAAGATTATCTGTTGTCAGTTCCTCTGATATTGCACCGTACAGCTTTGCCTGAAGCACTGTGCTCTCGTCTATATCATAACCTAAAACCTGTACATTTTCAAGAGTCTTTAATGCTCTTGCCAAAGAACCGCCGATAAGGCCAAGTCCCACAACTGCTATATTCATAAAAATTAACCTTCTTTCATCGCCTCAAGAACTCTCGCAACTGCCTCTGCCGTATCCTTAAACTGCTGAGGAGTAAGAGACTGTGCACCGTCGCAGAGTGCTGCCTGAGGGTTATTGTGCACTTCTATCATAAGACCGTCTGCACCTGCCGCTGCAGCCGAAAGTGAAAGAGGCTTTACTAGTCTCGAAACACCGCAGGCGTGGCTGGGATCTGCAATTACGGGAAGGTGGCTAAGCTCGTGGAGCATAGGAATTGCAGAAACATCAAAGGTGTTACGGGTTGCAGTTTCGTAGGTTCTTATACCGCGCTCGCAAAGGATGATATTTTCGTTACCCTCACTCATAACATACTCTGCACTCATAAGAAGCTCTTTAAGAGTATTTGCAAGTCCGCGTTTTATAAGAATGGGCTTGTTTGTTTTTCCAAGTTCCTTTAAAAGCTCAAAATTCTGCATATTTCTTGCGCCGACCTGAATGATATCAACATCGTCAAAAAGCGGAAGGTGGTCAGCACTCATAATTTCTGTTACAATGGGAAGTCCTGTCTCTTTTTTAGCCTCCAAAAGCAGCCTAAGACCGTCCCCGCGAAGTCCCTGGAAATCATAGGGGGAAGTCCTCGGCTTAAATGCGCCTCCACGCAGAAGGTTTGCCCCCGATTCCTTAACCGCCTTTGCTACCTCTATAATCTGCTCCTCACTTTCAATTGAGCAGGGACCTGCAATTATTGCAAAGTTTCCGCCGCCGATTTTTACACCACCTGCATCTATAACTGTGTCTTCGGGGTGGAATTTTCTGTTTGCGTTTTTAAAAGGCTCCGTCACACGGGTTACCTGACAGACAATGTCAAGCCCCTCAAGAAGCTCTGTGTCAATTCTGCTTGTATCACCTACAAGGCCGAGCACCGTCTGATAATCACCAGAGGATATGTGTACTCTGACATTCTGAGATTCAATCCACTTTACCAGATTATCAAACTGTTCCTTCTGTGCGTTGTTGTTTACTACTACAATCATTTTTTACATCTCCTGAAAATAAAATAACCCTGCAGTGTTCATACTGCAGGGTTTTAAAGATTAAACAATTTCTGTTCATTTGCAGCACAAACAACTTTTACTTTTTATTGCTAAAGTAAAAGTAATAATATGCAGCTGCAAATGTTACACTGTGCATTGTTTTTTCCTCCAAAAAAATTTATTAAATACATATTAGCACTCTAACTTGCTAAAGTCAATACTTTTTTTGCAAATTTTTATTTTGCCGAATCACTCTTTTTTCCGAGAGTTACTTCATATTCTTTTTCTTCATATTTACCTTCTCCGGGAACTTTTGCCTTAATAGTAACAGCCTCACCCTCGGAATAATAACGGAGCCTTTCCTGAAGCTGTGCCATGGTTGTTACGGTATTACCGTCTATTGCAGTAATTACACAGCCTGCCTTCATACCTGCTTTATCGGCTGCAAGACCTTTTGTAACCTCACTTACATACACACCCTCGGGAATTCCGTAAATCTGGGTATCTCTTTCTTCAACATCACTGCCCATAATTCCAAGATAACCCTGTTTTTCTTTATCTACAACCCCGCGTGAATCCTGACTCATAAGCTCTTCTATGATTTGTTTAACATCAGAAATCGGAATTGCATAACCCATTCCTTCAACACCTGTTGTTATAATTTTTGCAGAGTTTATGCCCACTACATTACCTGCCATATCAAGAAGAGCACCGCCACTGTTACCCTGATTGATTGCAGCATCCGTCTGGATATAGGCGTTTGTTACTGTGCCTCTGCCGTCCTGGGACTGCATAGGGATTTTTCTGTTTACGGCACTTACAATACCGGTTGTCACAGACTGACCATAACCGAGAGAGTTACCGATAGCTATAACACGGTCGCCCGGAAGCAGTTTTGTAGAATCACCGATAGGTGCAATTTCTACTTGAGAGAGCACATCCTCGGGAATTTCGTCAAGATACACGGCAATAACTGCAATATCGCGTGATGCATCATAGCCCTTTACAACGGCTGAAGGAATACGGTCATTATCAAACACATTTTTATTGCCGTTTTCAGACTGCTTTTCAAGTTCATTTTCAACGGGGCTGAAAACCACGCTCAGCTCTGTTGAATTTGCAATAACATGATAGTTTGTCACGATAAAAAGCTCTTTATCGCTCTGCCCGATTATAATACCGCTGCCCGAGCTTGTGCTTTCCTGCTCATATGTGCCGAAAAACGTCAGAACATCAGACACGCTGCGGTTTGTGATAGCAACAACAGACGGCATACGGAGCTGAGCTATTTTCGATATATCAGACTCCGGTGCCTGCGAGTCTGACTCGTTAAGTGTATATTCACTGGTACCTAGCTTGACATCGCTGGACTTATGACCTTTTCTGAATTTTGTCATCACAAGATATAATCCGCCAAAGACAATACAGCTTGCAAGAACGATTGCAATAATCTTTATTGCTGTACGCCAACCGTTTCTTTTCGGAGGCTTTGGAGATTCGGGAGCGTATTGCGTGTAATTGCCTTCCGTGGAAGTGGCATAGAAAGACTCCGTCTCAACTACGGGCTCTGCCTCTGCTGCAGGCTCTGAATGCTGTAAATTTTCGTTGTTTTCAAATTCGTTATTCATAATTACCCTCCTTTAAGGTTTATGATATATCCCAAATATAGAATATTTCTTATCAAATTGTAAATTTTTATTGACCAATCAATAAAAGATACATTATAGGAATTGTTATCACACTCAGTGTATGCGAAATTATCGCCATTGATGCACCTGTTTTCGTATCTCCGCCGTATGCCGCAGGATAAACAATTGTATTAAGTCCAAGAGGTGTACCGAATGCAATAAGAATAAAAATGAGAACTTCCGTGGGAGCTCCGAAGAATTTAAAAAGCATTACAAAAATTGCCGGAAGAACAATCATTCTGACAAAACTTGCAAGATAAACCTTGCCGTTTGTAAGCATTTTTTTAACATCAAAACCGCCTATAACAAATCCTGCCAGAAGCATCGCAACAGGCCCCATACAGCTTGAGGCGTTTGAAAGCATATTTGTGAAAAATCCTGGTATGTAGCGACCGAGGTTAAGCATACCGCAAATCATACCAAGCACAAGGGCTATCAAGGGAGGCGTTACAATACCTTTTCTGATATTTTTCCAGAAGCTTACATTATTATCCTTTGGAATAAGTATGTAAAGTCCCCAGCTTGAACAGACAATGCTTATTATCATTGTAAACATAAGGTATCGGGCAAGCATACTGTCACCCCATACGCCAAGAACAATAAAATTTCCCATAAAGCCGTAATTTCCAAAGGTCATCGCGTAGCGATAAATATTTCTCTGATACATAAGCTCACTGTCATGCTTTTTCGCCCTGACAAAGAGTACCGCCAATGGCTGTGCAATAACAAGAGCAATAACTATCATAGCAAATCCGTAAAGGATAAGAGTAGAATTCTTGCTGAAGTTTGCTACATTGAAATTACGAAGCATATTTCCGAAATTAAGTGCCGGCACAAACACCCAGGTTTCAAGTTTTGACATTGTGATATGTGCTGTATCGGGAAGGATGTTCTTCTTTCTGAGAAAAAAGCCAATCAGAATAAGAGAAAACATCAATAGCATCTGACTTAACGTCAGCTTAAACATATCCATCTAAACCACTTCTTTCATAGGCCCTTATTATTTTATTATATAAAGAAAGCACTTTTATGTCAAGGAAAAAGACAGGCGTTTTGAAACAAAACGCACTGTGACGATGCACCTTTGCAAAATACTCTCTGCTTGTGCAAGCAAATCTTACCGTATTTTTTCGCACAACAAAAAAAGCACCGCAAAAGTGGTGCTTTTTTCATTAAGTCAAACTTATTTAACGATGTTCTTAAGAGCCTGTCCAGCCTTGAAAGCAGGAACCTTAGAAGCTGCAACCTTAACCTTAGCCTTTGTCTGGGGATTGATGCATTCACGAGCTGCTCTTTCTCTAACTTCGAATGTACCGAAGCCAACAAGCTGAATCTTTTCACCCTTCTTAAGAGCGTCTTCAACTGTTCCAACAAAAGCGTTGAGAGCCTTCTCAGCGTCCTTCTTAGAAATAGCTGCCTTTTCAGCAATAGCTGCTACGAGTTCTGTCTTGTTCATAATTTCTCCTCCTTTTATAATTAGTACGACCAACGGTCGCATTATCTCGTTGAGTCTATACTAACACAACTTTTTGCCGTTTTCAAGTGTTTTCTTCAATATTCTTGATTTTTTTGATAAATTTTTTGATATAGGAAGAAAGTGCCTCTTCTGCATTTACGCTGTTTTCTGATGCGAGGCAGACTGTTTCAAACAGTTTTTTCCCGATTTCTTCCTCTGTCAGTTTTTCAAAAGGCACATTTTCACAAAAGCCGCCTTTTTTAGCTTTTTCAATGATTTTTTCTGCTCTGTAAAGAGCCGGAAGGGATTTTGTAACACTTTCCAGAGTTTCGGAGGTTTTTTTCTGACCGCGCTGTTTTTTCTTTATTTCTTCCCAGTTATCAAGCACTTCCTCGCTGTTTTTAACAGTGACATCGCCAAACACATGGGGATGGCGTTCAATCATTTTACGGCTTACAAGGTCGGTTACATCGTCAATGTCAAAGGTACCCTCTTCCTTTCCTATCTGAGCGTGCATAACAATCTGTAAAAGCACATCGCCAAGCTCATCTGCAAGCTTCATTCCGCCGCCCTCATCAACTGCATCGTAAGCTTCATACGCTTCCTCAAGAAGATGCTTGCGGAGAGTAAGGTGTGTCTGTTCACGGTCCCAAGGGCAGCCCCCCGGTGCGCGTAGTTTTTCTATTATTTCACAAAAATCATAAAAGTTTTTCTTTTCCATACTAAAATTCTTCCTTTTTTATACATCCTGTAAAAATTATACCGCCAAGATAAACTACTGCCGCAAACCCCACAGAAACAAGAAGCATCACCATGCCGCCCGTAAACGAATACAGGACCCTTGCCCCAATGCAGGAAACAAGACCAAGCAGCACCAGCTTTATAAGGGGATTTACAAGTCCTTTAAGACTTACTTTTCGCATAACGAGCACCGTGTTTATGATAAACACTGCCAGAAAAACAACTATCGTGCAGATCATAGCGCCTTCCACTCCGAAAAGTTTCACCGCAAAGAAATTAAGGATTGCCTTTATAATAACAGCAGCCATTGTTACAATTATCGGAAGCCATACCTTGCCCATTGTCTGAAGCATTGCCGTTGTTGTCTGGATATACGGCATAATAAGCGCCATAATACCGGCAAGCACAAGAAGCTCCCACTTGTTACTTGCGCCATAAAGAAGATTCAGAATCTCCTTTGAAAAGAGCATCATTCCAAGCATACAGGGTATTGCAATAAGGAATATAAGCTTTATTGCCCGACAGGTGTTTTCCGACTGCTTTTCACGGTCCTTTGCCGCTGCAATTGCAGGAACTGCACTTGCTGTAAGAGCCGTAATCACCGTTGCGGGGAGATTATATACGGTATTTGCCCGTGTAAGGTAGCCGAACATACTGAGTCTTTCAGTATATTCCATTCCACCCATAGCGAGAATTTTAGGCACGGTAAGTGTATCCGTAAGAAGCACTGCCGTAAAACCGAACGACCCGAGAATCATAGGTACTGCAATTTTAAGCACCATTATTGCTTTTTTAAAGGATGCTTCTCCCTTTTGCGGTTTGTTTTTTCTGTAAAGCACTTCAAGGACAATACCGCTTAATACTGCACCCAGACCTACACCACACATTGCTCCCGCCGCACCGTAGGCGATGCCCTTTTTAACCGCGAGAGCGCACAGTAAAATACCAAGCACAACCTTTACAATGCTTTCTGTAAGAAGACTCAGGGCAGACGGTGTCATATTACCTATACCCTGAAAATATCCTTTTCTTGAACTTGTAACACCCATTATGGGAAGCGACAGCGCAATCACTACAAGGGACATTCCTGCACCACCCTCTCCCCCTCCGGAAAGAAGCTTTGCAAGAGGCGCTGAAAATGCTGCCAGAAGCACCGCACAGACCGAAGAAAATACCGTTACAAGGTAAAGTGTTGATTTAGTAAGGGATGCCGCCTCTTTTTCGTCACTTTTAGCAACAAGGCTTGACAGCGCCACCGGAAGCCCCGATACGCATATTGCCAGAAATACATTGTACACTGAATAAGCACTCTGATAAACGGCTATGCCGTCTTCATGGAGAAAAAACCGGTCAAGAGGTATTTTAAACACCGCACTCATTATTTTGCACAGTATTGATGCGGCGGCAAGCACACTTGCCCCGTAAAGAAAGCTTTGCTTTTTCATAAATTATTCCTCTGTTACATCTGTTTTTTCCTCGCTGGGGTAAATGAGATACTTGTTTATGGAATTATTCGTCACGAAAATCTGAATATATGCAGGTAAAGTAAAGAAAACAAGAATTATTGCAATAAGCGAAAATTCGTTAGCTGCTATAAGGTTATAAAGGTAAATCACACCGGCGGATACTGCAAGAGATACTATGCTTACAGGCAAGCATCCTACAGTAAGCAAAATTGCATTTCTGTAAATATCCTTAATTTTAAGAGTCATACTTGCCATTATCTGATAAAGATATGTCTGCGTCATTATGAAAATGGCAAAAAGAATTATCACAAATGTCACAAGAACAATTGAAAACAGACCGCCCATATTCGCATAGAAAAGAATAGCTATGCAGAATAAAAAGAAAACTACTGTGTTTATGATGAACGAAAGTGTTCCCTGAACAAAGTTGGATTTGAAATTATCCCAGAAGTCACTCCATACCCACGAATGAGTGTCGTTGACATATTTTCTGAGAACATAGTTCATCGCTGCAGTGGCACTGCCGCTTCCGAGAAGTAAAAGCATACATACCGTTGTGAAAAGATTCAAAAATTGGAGCATGAGCGGTTCATAATCTCCCGGATAAAAGCCCGTAAAAACAATAATCAGATATGCTGAAACAAACCAGTATATAACAAGTGCAGGTATTGAAAAAATTACATACAGAATATTAAGCAGCAATATTTTTCCCAATCGTCTTCCCAGAATGTCGAAAAACAATGCTATACCGTGCTTGTCCACATCCTCTTTACTTACGCCTTTGCCGGGTTTAGTATAGTCAAACATACCAAAAAATCCAGCCATTTTAAATCATCCCTTTCAATTTATAATTTCCATATCTTTTGTATAAATTTCTTTTCTGTGATATTCACACTCCCCGCTTTTATAGCCTGGGATATATTTATTCATCGCACTCACAACAACCTCCGGCTTGAGGTTTGCGCGGCTTCCTGCAGAAAGCGTCATTTCAATGCGGTTAAGATATACCTTGATATCTTTTATGTCCGAGCGTATATCGGTTTCCTTTATGCCGCTTTTTGTTTTTTTGTCAATGAAAATTTCTTTGTTTGAAAGAAATTCTGCAATTCCGTCAGGCGTTTTTTCCGGATAAACCACATAAAGCGCCACATCAAGGGCTTTCATACGGCTTTTACCCTCGCGAGCACCGGTGATACGTACACCCTCCGGAAGCACTTGGTTAAGTCTTTCCATTACGAGTGCAGGGGAGATATCCTCTGTTAAAACAAGCTCAAGAATTTCGCACTCACTTGTATAACCAACAGAAAGAGGAAGTGCAAAGGTCAACAGCGGATGCGGATTAAACCCCTCCGAATACGCAATAGGAAGCTTCGCCCGTCTGATGGCTCTTCCGAACATCCTGACAAAATCAAGATGCGATACATACTTTGCACTGCTCGTTTTTTCGTAAATCAGGTAACAGTTACTCAAAGCACACACATCCTTCCTTTGTTTTACAAAGAGCTGCCGCACCGCAACCTGCGCATTTTTCTCTGCAGTTAGGTGTTGTAGATGCTTTCTTTGCTTTTTCATTTTCATTTATCATAAATTTTTTGGTTACGCCGATGTCCACAAAATCCCAGGGAAGAATTTCGTCATAGCTTCTCTCTCTTGTGTAAAATTCCATATCAATTCCACAATCGCTGAATGCCTGCTCCCACAAATCAAGACGGAAGCATTCATTCCAGCCGTCAAGCTTACACCCAAGATAGTGAGCACGCATAAGCACCTCGGAAAGCTTTCTGTCACCTCTTGCAAAAACGCCCTCAAGCACACTGACATCGCTCTGATGATAGTTGTATTTTACATGGCGGTTTCTGACCTCTCCTTTTAAGAAAAGCTGTTTTTCGCCAAGCTCCTCTATGGTGTTCTGCCTTGCCCACTGGAAAGGAGTAAAGGGCTTGGGAACAAAGCTTGCAACGCTGAGTGTCACATTTACACCGCGACGCTTATTTGTATTCTCGCTCTGATAAAAGCAGTCCACAACCTTTTCACTGAGGCGTGCAATACCTGCAATATCGTCATTTTCTTCATAGGGAAGTCCTATCATAAAGTAAAGCTTGACATTGTTCCAGCCACCCTCAAACGCCATAGTGGCAGACTTTATAAGGTCTTCCTCTCTTACATTTTTATTTATAACGTCACGCATTCTCTGACTGCCTGCCTCGGGCGCAAATGTAAGACCGCTTTTTCTTACTTTTTGCACTCTTTCCATAAGGTCAATACTGAAGTTGTCCACCCTCAGTGATGGCAGAGATAGACTGACCTTTTCGCTTTCCGTAAGCTCAAGAAGCCTGTCCGTAAGCTCGGGAAGCTTTGTGTAGTCGCTTGTTGAAAGGCTTGAAAGCCCCATTTCCTCATAACCTGTGGAGTTAATGAGATTTTCGGCATCACAAAGAAGGGTGCCGGGTTGTTTTTCTCTTACCGGGCGGTAAATCATACCTGCCTGACAAAATCTGCAACCGCGGATACAACCGCGGAAAACCTCAATATTTGCTCTGTCGTGCACAATGTCTGAAAATGGCACAATGAATTTATCGGGATAGACCACCTTGTCAAGGTCTTCTATAATTCTTTTTTTAACAGTCGGACTTGCCTCGGGGCAATTAGGCTCAAAACTTTTTATAGTGCCGTCTTCGTTATATTCCACATCGTAAAGTGACGGAACATAGATGCCCTCTATTTTTGCAATGCGCTTAAGGTAATCAATCCTCTTTCCGCCGCTTTCTTTCCACTCGTTGTAAGCATCCATAAGCTCGCCTATTACTTCCTCACCCTCACCCATTGTAAAAAAGTCAAAGAAGTCTGCTATGGGTTCGGGATTATATGCACAAGGCCCGCCACCGTTCACAAAGGGGTCATTCTCATCCCTGTCCTTTGCCAGAAGAGGAATCCTCGCAAGGGAAAGCATATTGAGAATGTTTGAATAGCACATCTCATACTGCAGTGTAATTCCCAGAAAGTCAAATTCCTTTATGGGAGTATGTGTTTCGTTTGAGAAAAGGGGCACCCCCTCTTTTCTCATTTCCTCCTCCATATCAATCCACGGAGCATAAACTCTTTCGCAGTAGGTATCGGAACGCAGATTGAGAATATGATAAAGGATTTTTATACCGAGATGACTCATCCCCACCTCGTAAGTGTCGGGAAAGGCAAAGGCGTAGCGTATGGAAACTTCGTCAGGATTTTTCATAACACTGTTAAGCTCGCCACCTGTATAATGCGTCGCCTTTTGTACTCTTTTCAGAATTTTATCAAGGTTTTTTATACTCATACAATTCTCCTTATGTAATCTCTTTTATTGCTGAAAGCAAAAGAGATCCAATCTTTTTAAGGTCTGTACTTTTTGTCAGTGTTTTTTCAATGAAGCCGTACACCCCGGGCAGAAAGTTTTTCACGCCGGACAGCACTGCAAACACAGCAATGCACACCACACACCGTACAACAAATGACAAAAGCCCTTTTCTTATTTTTATCCGCATAAAACCACCTCGGTAGATTTTATGCCGTTTTTTTATTTAAAATACTGGTAAAGGTAACATTTTAACATTCCGTTATAAAGCTTGCGCTTTTTATCGGCAGGTCTTCCGAAATGCTTTTCGAAACCGTCGTGACTTGTGAGGATATACTTGCCTGCATTGGGATAGTCCGAAAAATGCTTGCCTATTTTTCGGTAAAGTGACTCACAGCTCGTTCTGTCCATAAGTCTTTCACCGTAAGGCGGATTGCACACAATCACACCTTTATCCGTGAATATATCCACCTTTGACGCATCTGCAACAGAAAATGTGATGTATTTGTCAACACCTGCTTTTTTTGCATTTTCTTTTGCAAGAGCCACTGCCGCAGGGTCAATGTCCGAAGCAAAAATATGTGTTTCAAAATCTCTTTCTTCCATAGAGCGTGCTTCATCGCGGATATCGTCATACAGTGCTTTTCCCACAGTACGCCAGGTTTCACTTACAAAGCGACGGTTTATTCCGGGGGCAATCTTTTTTGCATAAAGTGCCGCCTCGATGGGGATTGTACCGCTTCCGCAAAATGGGTCGAGAAAGGGTCTGTCACCTCGCCAGCGCGTTACGTCAACAATTGAAAAAGCAAGCGTTTCCCTCAGAGGTGCCTGTACTCCCTGTGCCCTGTATCCACGCTTATAGAGGGCATCCCCCGTGGTGTCAAGATAAATAGTTGCCACATCCCGCATCAGAGAAAACTGAATACGCATCAAGGGACCCGTTTCCTCAAAGGTTTCTATACCGTACTTTGCTCCAAGGCGTTTCACTACCGCTTTTTTTATGATACTTGTGCAGGCAGGCACGCTTGACAGCACACTTTTAAGGCTGTTACCCTTTACGGGGATGGCACAGTCCTTCTGTATTAAGTTTTCCCATTCCACATTGTATACTCCCTGAAAAAGCTCTTCAAAAGTTGTCGCTCTGAACTGTGCCATTTTAATGAGAACTCTTTCTCCGCACCGAAGGTTGACATTGAGAAGGGCAATAGCCTCACTGTCACCTTCAAGGGTGACTCTGCCGTCTGTAACCTCGGTGGTTTCATATCCGAGGGAGCGTATTTCGTGGGCAAGTGTTGCTTCAGTTCCGAAAAAAGTCGGCACTGTAATCAGAAATCTTTCAGTTGCCATAGCAGTTCCTCCCATTTACACTTCTTTCTATTATATAATATAACTTCAGTTTTTACAAGAATTTTATTGCCTTTTCAGAAAAATCGTTTATAATGATAGTATGAGGTGGTATGACTTGCAACTTGAACACAACTCTCACAACTTACTGTATCGTGAGCCTTTTGGAGCGTGCAAAACCGGCACACAAGTTCGTTTAAGGCTTTTTTGCGATGCTTCCGTTTCCGCAAAAAAAGCAGTTTGCGTTGCAAATGATGTGCATATCGATATGCAAGTGGCGTTTTGCAATAAAGATGGCACAATGTATGAGTGCTCGCTGAAAACGTCCGATGTTCCCACCCTTATTTTTTATTGGTTTTATGTAAAAACTCAGACGGAAACTCTTTACTTAGGCAATAATACTCTCTCTTTGGGAGGAGTTGGGGAAAAATACTCATCCACCCCCGATAATCCCTTTCAGATAACGGTTTATGACAAGGATTTCAAAACCCCTGACTGGATGAAAAATGCCGTTGTGTATCAGATTTTCCCCGACAGATTTTCAAGAGGAAAAGATACCCCCTTTCACGGAATCAGGCGTATTTGGGGTGAAGAGCCTTATTACAGAACGGAACAGTTTGGGAAAGAATATCTCTCAAACGACTTTTTCGGCGGTAATTTTGACGGCATAGAAAAAAAGCTCCCCTATCTTAAAGAATTAGGAATTACGGCAGTGTATCTTAACCCTATATCAAAAGCGTTTTCAAACCACCGCTACGACACGGGCGATTATGAAATCCCCGACGAAACTCTGGGCACAACGGAAGATTTCAAATCCCTTTGTCGCAAGGCTCAGGATATGGGGATAAAAATAATACTTGACGGTGTTTACAGTCACACGGGGTCTGACAGCAAGTATTTTAATAAAAACGGAAATTACGACTCAACAGGGGCTTATCAGAGTGAAAATTCCCCCTATTCAAGCTGGTACAGTTTTGAAAAATTCCCCGATAAGTACGATTCCTGGTGGGGGTTTGAAACACTCCCCAATGTCAATGAGCTTGACAAAAGCTACACAGGCTACATCCTGCAAAACAAGGATTCTGTCATTAAAAAATGGCTTAGCCGCGGTGCAATGGGATTCAGGCTTGATGTGGCAGATGAGCTCCCGGACGAATTTATAAAGATATTTAGAAAAGAGCTCAAAAAAACATCCCCCGATGCACTTCTTATCGGCGAAGTGTGGGAGGATGCTTCAAATAAAATAAGCTACGGAAAAAGGCGCGGATTTCTTCTCGGTCATGAGCTTGACAGTGTGATGAACTATGTTTTCCGCAAAGCCGTTCTTGACTATCTTCTTGATTGCGACAGCCGTCTTTTCGGTATGCGGATTATGTCGCTTCTGGAAAATTATCCGCCTGAGGCACTTTACAGTGCGATGAATCTTATTTCGTCACACGATGTGCCGAGAGCTTTGACAGTGCTTTCCGGGGCGCCGGATTTTCGCAGTCTTTCAAGAGAGCAACAGCATGAAGTTTGTCTGACAGATGAGATGCTCTACTATGCCGGTCGCAGAATGGTGCTTGCAATCTTTCTGCAGATGACTCTTCCAGGAGCGCCCATCGTTTACTATGGCGATGAAAGAGGAATGTACGGTTATGCCGACCCATTCAACAGATGTTGTATAAACTGGGATTCTAAAGACGATGTACTCTTTTCTCAGACAAAGATGCTTTCTTCTTTCAGAGGCAGAACTCCCTGTCTGCGTACAGGAGCCTTTAAGATTATATATAACTCGGACGGAATTATTGCATTTGTGCGCTATATCACAAACGGCACTGACATCTTTGGAAACACTTCCACTGACGGCAGTGTGCTTTCCATCGTTAATCCTACAGAAAAAGAAAAGGATTTATTTCTTGATTTATCGGAGTTTTCAGACAAAATTTCAGACGCCTTAAGCGGTGAGGAAATTTCTCCTTCAAGCGTGCTTAATCTTAGGCTTGAGCCGTTTTCCTACCGTCTTTTATCTCTCGAAAGGTGATTTATCATGTACAAAAACACAGAACATACAGTGAGAATAGAGGACTTTGGCACAGAGGGTGAAGGCATATGTAAAATTGACGGTTATACCGTCTTCGTGCCAAGTGCAGTAAAGGGTGACCTTGCAAAGATACTGATAATTAAGGAGAACAGAAGCTTCGGTTACGGAAAACTTATTGAGGTTATTGAGCCGTCTCCTATCCGCACAGAGCCCATCTGCCCCGTTTTTTCAAAATGCGGCGGATGCAGTATGCAGGCAGTCAGCTATGCTGCCCAGCTTGAGCATAAAAAGGATAAAGTTCTTCAGGTGCTGAGGCGTATAGGCGGTTTTGAGAATGCAGAGATAACCTCTGTTACCGGCAGTAGCCCATATTACAATTACAGAAATAAGGCCCAGTTTCCCGTGGCAATGATTAACGGAAAAGTCACCGCAGGCTTTTATGCTCCCCACTCACACAGGGTGGTGGAATCAGAAAATTGCCCACTTCAGGATGAAAGGACAAACAGTGTTGTCAGGGCGGTATGTGACTGGGCAAACGATAACAACGTTTCCGTATACAATGAAGAAACAAAAAAAGGGCTTCTGCGCAAAATCTGTGTCCGTATAGGAAAAACAGAGGGCGTCCTTGTTCTTGTCAGTGCCGGTAAACTCCCCTGCAGCGATAGTCTGACCAAAGTCATAACGGCAAAATTTCCTTTTATAAAAGGTATAGTAATAAACTACAACAACAAACCTACCAATAATATGTACGGTGAAAAAGACGAAACTGTTTTTGGTGTGCCTTATATATACGATAACATAGGAGATATTAAATACAAAATCCATTATAAGAGCTTTTATCAGGTAAATCCCTATACCACAAAGCTTCTTTACGAAAAGGCGCTTGAGGTTGCATCCCCCGACAAAACAAAAACGGTGTTTGACCTTTACTGCGGAGGAGGAACAATTTCTCTGTTCCTTGCAAAAGAGGCAAAAAGCGTTATAGGCATTGAAATTGTAGAGGATGCTGTAAAAAATGCCAAAGAAAATGCAGAGCTTAATTTTATCACCAACGCAGAATTTTACTGCGGCGAGGCGGAAGTTGTTGCCCCCCGTATAATAGCGGACGGCACAAAAGCTGATATTGTAGTTGTTGATCCTCCCCGTAAAGGCTGCGAAGAAAAGCTTCTTTCATCAATCGGAAAAATGTGTCCGGAAAGACTTGTTTATGTATCCTGCGACAGTGCAACTATGGCAAGAGATGCAAAAATTCTCCGTGAATACGGGTATGTAATAAAGGAAGTTCATGTGTTTGACCAGTTCCCTATGACAGGGCACGTCGAGTGCGTTGTGCTGCTTCAACAACTAAGTTTGCCTTGCGGCAAATGAATTTTAATAAATTGAGAGAGGTTGCACCTTACGGCAGAGTGGCAAACTTAACTTCACGCACTCCCCTACCTAATCAGAACTTAATTTAATTATCATAAAATCCACTAAGGAGGAACAAATTATGGAAACAAAAAAAGGAAATCTTATGCGATTACTCACAGGTATTCTTTTCGCTGCAACAGGAGGCTGGCTTTTCTTGATAAGCATCCCTGATTGGTTCAATGAATATTATTCAGCAGGCTATGTTTTTGAGGATTTTTTAACAAGCTCAGCACTTATTGTAGCAGGTGTATTTATTCTGCTTAATAAAACAGATATCCCTGTTCTTGCAGGCTTCGGTACGCTATTTCTTATCGCTACAATAGACTTCTTTTCTGCATTTATTGACTTTTTTAAGTATATTGACGGGATGAATTTTTTCTGGCTTTTCATTACAGTACTTGTACTTGGTCTTTATACAGCACTGACAGCCTGGGCTGTACTTCATAAAATCAAGCCTCAGCTTGCCATTCTGAAATTCTGGTTTATCCCCTCTGCGCTCGCAGCAGCTTATTACTTCTTCTACTTCATTTACAGAATTGTTATTTTCTTCAGAACTTTTGACTACGACGGATTCAGAGCTTTTACAAGCTTTTCATCATGGACTACATACGCTTTACTAATAGTTGCCGCTGCAGTATTATATAGTATGTTGGTTGCAAAAGACGCTAAGAAAGCAGAGTGACAAAAAACTAAGATGCTTACAACGGGAAAGAAGCGTGCCGCTTCACCCACGTCGCGCACCTGCAAAGTACAAACATAGTTTCACGCGTATTAATTTACGCAATTTCCTATACAGCAAAAAAGGGGTGTAAAAACGGTTTTTGCACCCCCTCTTTTCAAAAGCTCTTTTGTAAAGTGAGGTGTAATCTATGAAATTTATCCTTAAAACAGTCGGAGCAGTGCTTTTTCTTTTATTTCTTGCTCCCGTTTATGTGAATGTATTAAACTTTGCAAACTCTCTCGGCATGGGGCTTTCCGTTGTTTTGATTCTGTACGGAACATTCTTTGACAAAGTGAATTTATTTATTGTAAATTGGCGCAAAAAGCCCATCTGTAATCTGATTTTTTACTTTATGGGCTTTCTCATTGCAGTTTGTGTGGGCTTTTGCACGGTTATCACATATTTCATGGCAGATGCGGCAGACAATCCCCCCAAAGAGGCTACCACCGTCGTTGTGCTTGGCTGCAAGGTTAATCCCTCCGGTCCCAGCATTATGCTGACATCAAGGCTTGAGGCGGCTTATGACTTTCTTTCGGAAAATAAGGACGCCGTGTGCATACTTTCCGGCGGAAAAGGAGAAGATGAGCCTCTGAGCGAAGCCCGGGCAATGTATGACTGGCTGACAAAAAAAGGCATTGACAAAAATCGGCTTTATATTGAGGACAAATCCACCTCCACAAGAGAAAACCTTGCTTTTTCCGAAGAAATCATAAAAGAAAACTCTCTTCCTGAGAAAATCACAATTATAACAAACGAATTTCATCAGTACAGAGCTTCGGAAATTGCACAAAAGCTTGAAAAAGAATCCTACAGCTATTCTGCAAAGACACCGTTTTACCTTTTCCCGACATATTATGTGCGAGAAGTGTTTGCCATAGCTTATGAAATGGTGATGTAACAGAAATTTATTGACAAAACCATCCTTATATGGTAAAATTCACTTGATAAAAGGGAGTAGCTGACGGGGATTACCCGTTACAACGGCGTCAGTACGGCAAATTTTTTGCCCGCCTTTGTATTAAATAGCAAGACTTTTATTGTGTTTAGCGCGCAATAAAGGTCTTTTTTTGCGTTTTTAAGCCTTTATTGATAAAAATCAAGCCAAAACGCATATAATTTATTAAAGGGTGATAAAAATGGTTTATGTTCTCAACGCATTATTACTCATACTCGGTTTTGTGTGCCTTGTAAAAGGTGCAGACTGGTTTGTTGACGGCAGCTCGTCAATTGCCAAAAAGTTTAAAATCCCCGCAGTTATTATCGGTCTTACGATAGTTTCTATCGGCACATCCCTTCCCGAGGCGGCTGTAAGCATCACTGCATCACTTGGCGGTCAGTATGACCTTTCTATTGCAAATGTCATCGGCTCAAACATATTTAATCTGCTTACGGTTGTGGGAGCATCGGCACTTATATGCCCCTTTGTTGTTGACCGTATGATTTTAAAAAGGGACCTTCCTGTCTCAATCGGCATAACAGTCATTCTTATGTTTATGCTCCGCGACAATACTCTTTCAAGACTTGAAGCAGGCATTCTTTTTGCAATGTTTGTTGCTTATATTGTAATTCTTGTAGTTTCTGCAATTAAAAACCGTACGGAAGATGGTGAAGAATACAAAATTCTTCCTGTATGGAAAAGTATTCTTTTCATCGTAATCGGTGCTGCAGGTATCATTCTCGGAGGAAAGCTCACCGTTAGTTCTGCAACTTTCTTTGCAACTGAGCTTGGTATGGGAGAAATGCTTGTCGGTCTTACGATAGTTTCTATCGGCACATCCCTTCCGGAGCTTGTAACAAGTATTGTTGCTGCTAAAAAGGGTGAGAGCGAGATTGCACTGGGTAATGCAGTAGGCTCAAACATTTTTAACATTCTTTTCATTCTCGGCTCATCAGGTCTTGTGCATGAGCTTGTAAGCAATGGCACTGAGGCGTTTATTGATTCACTTATTCTTATAGGGGCATCAATCGCTATGTGGATTCTTTGCTTTACCGGTAAAAAAATCAACCGTGCAGAGGGCGCAGCATCAATTATTGTTTATGTGATTTATGTTGTATATATCTGCCTAAGGGCATATGATATTCTTCCTGTTATTTTTTAACTTTCGGAGGTAGCCTTATGGTTACATTTCTTGTAAAGCTTTTTTCAAAAAAAGACTCTTCTCCCGCCCGTCTTAACACAATTTACGGATATGTATGCGGCAGCGTGGGAATAGCGCTCAACATCATTTTATTCGCATTCAAGTTGATGATAGGCATCATAAGTTCATCTGTTGCAATTACTGCCGACGCCTTCAATAATCTTGGCGATGCAGGCTCATCTGTGATGAGCCTTTTCGGTTTTATACTGTCCGGTCAGAAAGCAGACCGCGAACATCCCTTCGGTCACGGAAGGATAGAATATATTGCAGGCACAGTGATTTCCGTAGTCATTATTTTTGTCGGAATCGAGCTTTTTAAAAGCTCCGTATCACGGATTTTAAATCCCGGGGAATTTGTGTTCAACACCTGTGTGTGCGTGACGCTGATTGTATCTGTCATAATAAAACTTTATATGGCGTATTACAACAACCGCGCATCAAAAAAGACAGGTTCGGCTTCTCTTCGTGCAGTGGCGCTTGACAGCCTCAGCGACAGCCTGTCCACGTTGGCAATACTTATCTCATCAATATTTATGCATTTTACAGGTAAAAATATTGACGGATGGGTCGGTGCACTGATTTCACTGCTTATTATCCGAACAGGCATTAAGTCCCTTACAGAAACAGCAAAGCCTCTGCTGGGAAAAGCTCCCGACCCCGATTTTGTAAAGCAAGTTGAACAAATTGTCCGCAAATCTCCCGAAACAATCGGTATACACGACCTGGTTGTTCACGATTACGGCGCAAACAAGCGATTTGTGTCGCTTCATATGGAGGTTGACGGCTCAAAGGAAATGTTTATGCTGCACGATGCGGTAGATTCCGTCGAAAGAGAGATTTCAGATATGCTCTGCTGCGAAGCGGTTATTCATATGGACCCCATTGACGTGGATAACCCCATCATCAGGCATTTGTACCACACTCTTTCGGAAGAATGCAAAAGCATAGATTCTTCTGCAAATATCCACGACCTTCGCGTAGTACCCGGTCCGACACATACTAATGTGATTTTTGACCTGATACTTCCGCCCGAAGCAATCGAAAAAAAAGAGGAGGCACAGCGTCTCCTGGAAGAATGTGTAAAAAAAGCAGGAGACAATTATTTTGCAGTTATAACAGTTGAAACATCATACCTTTAAGGAGGAAATAAAATGAATTTTGAAAACATCAGAGAAGAATTTTTAGCCGATCTTAAAACGCTCGTTGCCATCAACAGCATTAACGGAAACAACGGTACAGTTACAGAAACAGCACCCCTCGGTGAGGGCGTTTATAACGCACTTGAGGCGTTTCTTGAAATCGGCAGACGATTCGGTTTTACTGCGGTAAATCTTGACGGTTACGCAGGATATATCGAATGTGGAGAGGGTGAAAAAACAGTGGGCATTATCGCCCACGTTGACACTGTTGATGTAGGCGACGGCTGGTCATGTCCTCCCCTTGAGTGTACAGTCCGCGAAGACGCCATCTACGGCAGGGGCGTCGCAGATGATAAAGGGCCTGCACTTCTTGCTCTTTACGCAATGCGTGAAGCCGTAAAAAAAGGGCTCCTCAGGGATAAAAAAGTTCGCCTCATTCTTGGGGGTGACGAAGAAAGCGGAAAATGGGAATGTATCGACCGCTATAAAAAGACAGAAAAAATGCCCGACATCTCTTTTTCACCCGATGCTGAATATCCCGTAGTTTTCGGTGAAAAAGGTCTTCTTAAGGTTAAAATTTCAGGCAAGGAAATCGCTATGCCCGAAGACTTTAATTTTGAAGGCGGTAAGGTTATTAACATCGTTCCCGACAAGGCAAAGGCATTTTTAAACGGAAAAGAGCTTACAGAAACAGGCGTAGCGGCACACGGTTCTCTTCCCGAACAGGGTGAAAACGCTATAATAAAGCTTGCAGAAAAAATCGCCAAAGACTATCCCGATTCTACCTTTGCAAAGCTTATTTCCCTGACTACAAAATCCTCTCTCGGAATCGACATAAAGGACGAGCACGGCTCCCTTTCTCTTAATCCTTCTATTCTTCGCGCAAATAGCAAAACCTGCGCACTTTCCTACGATATCCGCTACCCCATTACGGCAGACGGAAATACTGTTATTGACGCAATAAAAAAGGCAGCAGAAGAAAAGGGACTTACCGTAGAATTTATGTCCCATGACGAGCCTCTCTATATCCCCCTTGACTCTCACCTTATAAAGACACTTTCCGCAGTTTATACAGAGGAAACAGGCGACACCAAGGGTGCAGTTTCAATCGGCGGAGGAACTTATGCAAAGGCATTTCCAAACTGCGCAGCGTTCGGTGTAATCCTTCCGGGAGATCCTGAAACGGCCCATCAGGCAGACGAATGCTGGAGCTTTGATTCCATAAAAATAAACTGCAGAATTATTGCAAAAGCAATAGAGAGACTGTAAGTTTAAGTTCGAAATGTAAAATTCGAAATTCGCACTTCGGATTAGTTTTCAACATCCCCTATTTTTTTCACATTTTCCTTTGACTTTTAGGCTCATATATTATATAATAAGGTGTACCTTTATAATAGGGTGCACTTTATCTTTTTATTTAAGAGGTTTTCCGATGCAAACGAGTGTACATCTTTCTCCGTCTGAAATGAAAAAACAGAGGGAAATTACAAACAAAATAAAACTTTCTCTCGGCGGCAAAGAGCGTTTTGCACTGGTTGAAACTTTCGGTTGTCAGCAGAATGTGAACGACTCTCAGAGAATTCAGGGTATGCTGATGGAGATGGGCTATACTCTTACAGATGACAGAAAAGAAGCTGATGTTATCATCTTCAACACCTGTGCCGTAAGAGAAAATGCCGAGGCAAGGGTGTTCGGTAACTTAGGCGCTCTTAAAGCACTTAAGGCAAATAAGCCCGGGCTTATTATCGGTGTGTGCGGCTGCATGGCGCAGCAGGAGCATATTGCAAAACGCATCAAGTCAAAATACCGCCATGTGGACATTGTTTTCGGTACACATATGTTGTGGAAATTTCCTGAGCTTTTCTCGGAAGTTCTGGAAAACAGTGAAAGAATTATAGATATTTCCGGAAGCGGCGTTATTGCAGAGGGCATCCCTGTAAATTACGACGGAGGCAACAAGGCTTTTGTATCTGTTATGTACGGATGCAACAACTTCTGTTCTTACTGCATTGTGCCTTATGTGAGAGGCAGAGAGAGAAGCCGCTTTAAAGAAGATATTTTAAGCGAGATTGAGGCACTTGCCAAAACAGGTGTTTGCGAGGTTATGCTTCTTGGGCAGAACGTAAACTCATACGGCAAGGACAGAGGTGAAGAGGATGCATTTGCATTACTTCTGCGTGACGTATGCAAAATTGACGGAATCGAGAGAATCCGCTTTATGTCAAGCCATCCCAAGGATATCTCCCCTACACTTCTTCACACAATGGCACAGGAGCCGAAGATTTGTAAGCAGCTGCATCTTCCGCTGCAGTCGGGAAGTACCCGCGTGCTTTCCGAAATGAACAGAGTTTATACAAGAGAGCAGTATCTTGAAATAATAAAGCTTGCAAAAGAAATGATGCCCGACATTACACTGACAACGGATATAATTGTCGGATTCCCCACGGAAACGGAAGAAGATTTTGAGGAAACCTTGTCAATCCTGAAAGAAGTAGGTTA
Organism: Clostridia bacterium; assembly: GCA_045604905.1. Taxonomy (GTDB): domain Bacteria; phylum Bacillota; class Clostridia; order UMGS1883; family UMGS1883; genus UMGS1883. The sequence continues at coordinate 1,358 of JAZUOX010000049.1, read as the reverse complement.
TGACAGCATTTTCTCATTCATTTACTCAAAACGAGAGGGTACAAAGGCGGCACAAATGGAAAATGTGGCAACGGAAGAGGAAATTGACAACCGCTTTCAACGTATGCTTGAAGTTCAGAATGCTGTAAGTCTTGAGCGCAACAAACGTCACGAAGGCAGAATTGAAAAAGTCTTTGTTGAGGGTGAAAGCAAAAACGATCCAGGGATGCTCACCGGCAGAACAGAGGGCAATAAAATAGTTAACTTCAAAGGTGATGCTTCTCTTATGGGAACATTTGTCGATGTTAAGATAACAAAGGCACAGACCTGGGTGCTTTGCGGTGAAATTAAAGAATGACAATTTCGTTTTAAGCTCGAAATGATGGAGGATTTTTCCATAGAGAAAATCTTTTTGAAAAACAAAGCTTTTTGTTTTGACAAAAAGTTTCCTTCACTTCGAACTTCGCATTTCGCACTTAGAATTAGTTTTAAAATTGTTACCGCTTTTTTGCGGTGCGGACAATTTTAACATCCCCGCAAAATCAGGGATAGGAAAAATTGTTCAGAACGGACAAACGGAAGTCCGAAGGACATCCCGAAGCTGTATGTGATACAGCGAGAGGTGACGTTTGTTCGTAGCAAAGGGCATAAAATCGAAATTCGCAAAGCAAATTTCTACAACAGACAATAAAAGCAGCATTGTTATAGCTTTTAATTAAACCGAAAATTAAAATTGTTACCGCCCTTTGCGGTGTGGGCAATTTTAACATCCCTAACGATTATTTTTTAGAAAGAAGGAATATACAATGGCAGAAATTTTTGAAAAAGCTCGCGAACTTGGTGAAGCAATTATCGAGAGCGCAGAGTACAAAGAACTTAAAAAGGCAGAGCTTGAGCAGGAGGAAGATGCAGAAGCAATGGCACTTCTTAAGGAGTATAGCGAGCTTCGCACATCACTTGCACAGGAAATCCAGAAGGGTGACGTTTCCGAAGAAGAAATGGCATCTATTCGTGAAAGACTTGAAGAAGCTTATGAAAAGGTTACTACAAATGACCACATTACTGCATATATCAATGCGCAGAGAACTTTCCAGGCAATTATTGACCAGATGAACAACATCATCTCATTCCATATCACAGGCAAAATGCCCGGCAGTTGCAGCGGTGACTGCTCAAGCTGCGGAAGCTGTCACTAAATAAGGATGACTTTGTCATCCTTTCGGAGCGAAAAGTTTCTTGCGAAAATATTTCGCTTCGAGATAGGGACCTTCACTCGCGTGGCGCTCACCGCGCCGGCCCCGTCAAGGTGTTAAAAACGAGGTACACGCCCCCGTTTTTAACGATTTTTACATCAAGGGGACACCCCTTGATAAACCCCG
>JAZUOX010000048.1:0-26263 GCA_045604905.1 Clostridia bacterium | reverse complement strand
TCTCTTTCATTTACCCAAGTAGTTGATTTATGACATTGTCTTCCTAAGACCGCTTGGCCTCCGACTTATCAAAGGATTTTTTGGTTGCGGGGATGGGATTTGAACCACATGACCTCCGGGTTATGAGCCCGACGAGCTACCAAACTGCTCTACCCCGCGATATTATATCTCTGTGAGAGAACATTGAGTATTATAGCATAGAAAATTTGGTTTGTAAAGAGTTTTTTTGAAAAATATAAATAAAATTTTTCGACATAAGACCATAAAATAATTAAATAACAAAATAATATATATTTAAACAAATTTACGCTTTTGCCCTTGACGGAAATTGGTATTTTTGTTATAATACATCTCGTGAACATAGCTTTTTGTTACTGACGGAAGCGGAATTGACCGCATGGGAGCAGAAAGCGCTTTTGCCGACCGTCTGGGCGCACTGTTCCTCTGGTGGGGGATAGTTGTGCCTTTTTATGTTTAACTATATTTGAAAGGAAAGATATTTATGCGTAAGATTGGTATTATTATGGGCTCAGACAGTGATTTTCCTGTTGTAGAAAAAGCCATAGATATATTGAAAGAATTTAGTGTGCCTTATGAGGTGCATGTATTTTCTGCACACAGAACACCGGTAGAAGCAGCGGAGTTTTCAAAAAATGCTCGCACAAATGGTTTTGGAGCTATTATCGCAGCGGCAGGAATGGCGGCACATCTTGCAGGTGCTATAGCGGCAAATACTACGCTTCCCGTTATAGGTATTCCTGTAAAATCAACAACACTCGACGGCATAGATGCACTCCTTTCAACTGTTCAGATGCCTACAGGCATTCCTGTAGCTACTGTTGCAATTAACGGTGCAGCTAATGCCGCTTTGATTTGTATACAGATACTTGCGGTAGAGGATGCTTCTCTTGCAGAAAAGCTTGACGCAAAGAGAAAAGCTGATGCAAAGAAAGTTCTTGAAAAGAACAAGGCAGTAGAGGAAAAGTTTAATATATAAAGGAGTAGACTAATGGGCGGATTTTTTGGTGCAGCAAGCAGACACGAGGTGCTTTCTGATGTGTTTTTTGGTACAGACTACCATTCGCATCTTGGCATAAAACGTGGAGGTCTTGCAGTATATGATAAAGAAACAGGTCTTCAAAGACAAATTAAAAACGTTGAAAATTCACCTTTCCGTACGAAGTTTGATCACGTGTTTGAAGAAATGAAAGGAACTTCGGCAATTGGCTGTATAAGCGATACAGATCCACAACCTCTCCTTATACGTTCAAGACTTGGTGTTTATGCTATTTGTATAGTAGGTGTTGTAAATAACGCTGAAAAGCTTATTGATGAATGTCTTAAAGATAATGTCTGTTACTTTGACGCTATGACAGGCGGTAAGGTTAATTCGACAGAGCTTATGGCAGCTCTTATTAATCAGAAAGAAACCTTTGTTGAAGGGATAAAATATGCACAGAGTGTTATTGAGGGCTCAGCATCAATTCTTATACTGAAAAATGACGGCTCAATTATTGCTGCACGTGACAGGCTTGGAAGAACGCCTATCCACATAGGAAAGAATGAGGACGGGTATTGTGCTTCGTTTGAGTCTTTTGCCTGTCAGAAGGTAGGGTATGAGCTTGAGAGGGAGCTTGGTCCCGGTGAAATTGTAGAATTTAATGCTGAAGGTATCAAACAACTTGCAGAGCCGGGTAAGGAAATGAAGATGTGCGCATTCCTTTGGACATATTATGGATACCCCAATTCAATTTACGAGGGTGTAAATGTTGAAGTGATGCGTAACCGTAACGGTCGTATCCTTGCACAGTATGATAGGGAACATAATACAGTTGGTGAACTTGATTATGTAAGCGGTGTACCGGACTCGGGCACTCCTCACGCAATCGGTTATGCAAACGAAAGCGGTGTGCCTTTTGGGCGTCCTTTTATTAAATATACACCAACCTGGGCGAGAAGTTTTACTCCTCCCAATCAGTCAGAGAGAGCAAGGGTGGCTAAAATGAAACAGCTTCCTATACATGACTTGATAATGGATAAAAAACTTTTGTTCGTCGACGATTCAATTGTTAGGGGAACACAGCTTAAGGAAACAGTAGATTTTCTTTATAACAACGGTGCAAAGGAAGTTCATATGAGAAGTGCCTGCCCACCGATTATGTACGGATGCAAATATCTAAACTTCTCAAGATCAACAAGTGATATGGATTTAATCGCAAGACGCGTGATTGTTGAACTTGAAGGGGAAGCAGGCTTTAAATATATTGACGAATATGCCGACGCTTCTACAGAGCGTGGCAAGTCTCTGCGTAAAACCATAGCAGAAAAATTCAAATTTGATTCACTTGAGTTTCAGTCTCTTGAGGGTGCAATCAAGGCAATCGGTATCGACCCGTGCAAGCTTTGCACATATTGCTGGAACGGAAAGGGTTAATAATTAACTTGTTGAAAGGATGGAAATAAATATGAATTCAAAATCACAATCAGAAAGTTACGCAGCAGCAGGTGTTGACATTACCGCTGGCTATCGTGCGGTAGAACTTATGAAAAAACATATTGCAAGAACAGTAATCAGTGATAAGAGTGAGGAAATCGGTGGTTTCGGTGGCCTTTTCGAGCTTGATATGACGGGTATCACACGTCCTGTGCTTGTAAGCGGTACAGACGGTGTCGGTACAAAGCTTAAGCTCGCATTTATTCTTGACAAGCACGACACTGTTGGTATAGACTGCGTGGCAATGTGTGTTAACGACATTATTTGCTGCGGTGCAAAGCCACTTCTTTTCCTTGACTACATCGCATGTGGCAAAAACTATCCTGAAAAAATTGCCCAAATCGTTTCAGGTATTGCAGAGGGCTGCGTTCAGGCCGGTTGTGAACTTGTCGGTGGAGAAACTGCTGAAATGCCGGGTTTCTACAGTGTTGACGAATATGACCTTGCAGGTTTCTCTGTGGGTGTAGTTGATAAGTCAAAGGTACTTGACAATTCAAAGGTTTCAGAGGGTGATGTTATAATAGCACTTCCTTCAAGCGGTGTTCATTCTAACGGTTTCTCTCTTGTAAGAAAGGTATTTGATGTTGAAAATAAAGATATCACCGTTCCTGTTGAGGCACTTGGCGGAAAGAGCGTTGGTGAAACACTTCTTACTCCTACAAAGATTTATGTTAAGCCTATGCTTGCTCTCTTTGATGAAGTAACCGTTAAGGCAGTAAGTCATATTACAGGCGGTGGATTCTATGAAAACATTCCCAGAAGTCTTCCAAAGGGTTATGGTGCAAAGATTAATAAGAGTTCTATCCGTATTCTTCCCATATTCGACCTTCTTCAGAAAGAGGGCAACATTTCAGAGCGCGATATGTTCAATACATATAACATGGGTGTTGGTATGAGTGTTGTTGTTTCTAAGGACGAAGCAGACAAGGCTCTTGAAATCCTCAAAGCAAACGGTGAAGATGCATATATTATCGGTGAAATCGTGAAGAGCGATGAAAGTGTGACAATATGCTGACAAAAATAGGCGTACTTGTGTCAGGTGGAGGAACAAATCTGCAGGCACTTATAGATGCACAAAAAAGCGGAATTATAACAGATGGTGAAATATCACTTGTTATTTCAAATAATCCCGGTGCATATGCCCTTGAAAGGGCGGCAAATGCAAATATAAAGACTGCCGTTGTAAATAAAAAGGAATGTATAGGTCAGGAAGATTTTGAAGAAAAGCTTATTGCAACTCTTGAAGAAAACGGTGTCGAGCTTATTATTCTCGCAGGCTTTATGTGTATTCTAAGCGAAAATTTTACAAAGCGCTATCCTGAAAGAATTATAAATGTACATCCGTCGCTTATTCCGTCATTCTGCGGGAAAGGATTTTACGGACTTCGTGTTCACGAGGCGGCACTTTCATATGGGGTTAAGGTAACCGGTGCGACAGTACATTTTGTTAATGAAATTCCTGACGGAGGAAAAATCATTCTTCAGAAAGCTGTAGATATACTTCCCGGTGACACTCCTGAAATATTGCAGAAAAGAGTCATGGAAAATGCCGAGTGGATTATACTTCCAAAAGCTGCACAAATTGTAAGCCAAGAGATAAGGAGAGAAAAGTAAAAATGAACGTATACGAAACAAAAACAATGGGCGAAAGAATAAATGGCAATTCCTATGTAGGTCGCGGTATCGTAGTTGGTAAGACACAGGACGGTAAAAAAGCGGCTACTGCATATTTTATAATGGGTAGAAGCGAAAACTCACGTAACAGAATTTTTGAGGAAACAGAAGACGGTATCATCATCTATCCTTTTGACGAAAGTAAGGTAGAAGACCCTTCTCTTATTATCTATTCTCCCATCAGAAAAATTGACAATAAGCTCATCGTTACAAACGGTGACCAGACAGACACAATCTATAACTTTATCAAGCAGGGTAAGACTTTTGCTACTGCTCTTACTACAAGAGGGTTTGAGCCTGACGCTCCAAACTTTACACCCCGTATAAGTGCAATGCTTACTTTTGACAACAATGACTTTACATACGAAATGAATATCCTTAAGAGTGCGGATGAAGAAGGTAGCGCCTGCGCAAGATACAACTTCAGCTATCCAACACTTAACGGTATCGGCCATTTTATCCATACTTATGTATGTGACGGAAATCCCATTCCCACATTTATGGGCGAGCCTGAAAGAGTTTCAATCCCAAATGACATTGATGAATTCTTGAATGACATCTGGTCAAACCTTGGTGATAATAACAAGATTTCAATTTACGTAAGATACATTGACCTTGAGACAGGCGAATGCGAAAACCGCCTTATCAACAAAAATAAGTAAGAAAGGACAATCACTAATGAAAGAGTTTGAATTAAAATACGGCTGTAACCCTAATCAGAAGCCTTCAAAAATTTATATGCACGACGGAAGTGAGCTTCCTATCGAAATCCTTAACGGCAGACCCGGATACATCAATTTCCTTGATGCGTTCAACAGCTGGCAGCTTGTTAAAGAACTTAAAGAGGCACTCGGTATGTGTGCTGCAACATCATTCAAGCATGTTAGCCCCACATCTGCGGCAGTTGGCGTTAAAATGAGTGATGAACTTAAGAAGGCTTGCTTTGTAGATGACGTGGAAGGTCTTGACGAGTCACCCCTTGCAACTGCTTATGCAAGAGCGAGAGGTACTGACCGTATGAGCTCTTTCGGTGACTGGATTGCACTTTCAGATAAGTGTGACGTTACTTGTGCAAAGCTTATCGCAAGAGAAGTTTCTGACGGCGTCATCGCTCCCGATTATGACCCCGAAGCACTTGAAATTCTTAAAGCAAAGAAAAAGGGTGCATATAACATAGTAAAGATTGACCCCGATTTCGTTCCTGCGCCTGCTGAATGTAAGCAGGTTTATGGCATCACATTTGAGCAGGGAAGAAACAATTTTGAAATTAACAGAGCACTTCTTGAGGATGTTGTTACAAATAATAAGGAAATGCCAGAAGATGCGAAACGTGACCTTATAATCGCACTTATCACACTAAAATATACACAGTCAAACTCAGTTTGCTTTGCAAAGGACGGACAGGCTATCGGTGTAGGTGCAGGACAGCAGTCAAGAATTCACTGTACACGTCTTGCAGGTAACAAGGCTGACCTCTGGCACCTTCGTCAGAGCGAGAGAGTTCTTAACCTTCCCTTCAAGGCAGAGGTTAGAAGACCTGACCGTGACAATGCTATTGATGTATACCTTTCAGAGGATTATGAGGATGTTATCGGTGACGGTAATTGGGAAGCACTCTTTACTGAAAAGCCTCAGCCCTTTACTCGTAAGGAGCAGAGAGAGTATCTTTCAACTCTCAGTGGTGTAGCCCTCGGCTCAGATGCATTCTTCCCATTTGGTGACAATATAGAACGTGCTAATAAGAGCGGTGTAACATATATTGCACAGCCGGGCGGTTCAATCCGTGACGATAATGTAATTGATACATGTAATAAATATAACATGGTTATGGCGATGACAAAGATGCGCCTGTTCCATCACTAATAGAGAGGATTGTTTATTATAATGAAAGTTATGGTAGTAGGCGGCGGTGGCCGTGAGCATGCTATTATTAAAAAGATAAAAGAAAACAAATCCGTGACAGAGCTTTTTGCACTCCCCGGTAACGGTGGTATTGCAAAGGATGCAACCTGTGTTAATATCGGTGCAAAGGATATTGAAAAAATCATGGAATTTGCAGTTGAAAACAATATAGATTTCGCAGTGGTAGCACCGGACGATCCCCTTGTTCTCGGTGCAGTTGATGCACTTAATGCTAAAGGTATAAAGACTTTTGGCCCCAATAAGGCAGCGGCCATTATTGAGGGTAGTAAGGTTTTTTCAAAAAACCTTATGAAAAAGTACAACATTCCCACTGCGCAGTATGAAGTATTCACAGATATGGATGCAGCTCTTAAGTATCTTGAAACTGCACCCATTCCCACCGTTGTAAAGGCAGACGGTCTTGCACTTGGTAAGGGTGTTATTATAGCTATGACGCGACAGGAAGCAATCGATGCTGTAAAGAGTATGATGGAGGATAAAATCTTCGGTGAAAGCGGTAGTAGTGTCGTAATTGAGGAATTCCTCACTGGCCCTGAGGTTTCAGTCCTTGCATTCACAGACGGTGAAACTCTTATCCCCATGGTTTCTTCTATGGATCATAAGAGAGCACTTGACAATGACGAGGGTCTTAATACAGGTGGTATGGGGACTATTGCTCCAAATCCTTACTATACAGACGATATTGCGAAGGTTTGTATGGATACAATCTTTATGCCTACTGTTGAGGCAATGAATAAAGAGGGAAGAAGCTTTTCCGGATGTCTTTATTTCGGACTTATGCTTACGCCTAACGGTCCTAAGGTTATTGAGTACAACTGCCGTTTCGGTGACCCTGAAACACAGGTTGTTCTTCCGCTTCTTGAAAGTGACCTTCTTGACATTATGCTACATATTGCAGATAAAGACCTTAAGACTGCTGATGTAAGATTTTCAAAGGGCAGTGCCTGCTGCATTGTTATGGCATCGAAAGGCTATCCGCAGAAGTATGAAACAGGCTTTGAAATTACAATGCCTGAGAATAAGAATATCTACGTTGCAGGTGCAAAACTTCAGGGCGATAAGCTTCTTTCAGGTGGCGGCAGAGTTCTTGGCGTAACAGAAACTGCACCCACACTTAAAGAGGCTATTGATAAGGCTTACGAAACTGTTAAGAGTGTAAGCTTTGACAATGCTTATTACAGAAGCGACATCGGACAGAAAGCGCTTAAGGCGTAAGGAGGAGAAACAATGGTTTTCAGAGTATATGTAGAAAAGAAAGAGGGACTTGCTCACGAAGCAACCGCCCTTAAGAACGATATAACAGAACTTCTCGGAATAAAGGGAATTAACGAAATCCGTCTCTTTAACCGCTACGACGTTGAAAATCTTTCTAAGGAGCTTTTTGATAGCTCTCTTAAGACTGTATTTTCAGAGCCCCAGACGGATAATATTACATTTGATGAGCCCAAGGGAGACAACGTGTTTGCTGTAGAATTTCTTCCCGGACAGTTTGATGCCAGAGCTGCTTCAGCAGCTGAGTGTATTCAGATTATTTCAAAGGGAGAAAGACCTGACGTCCGTACAGCAAAGGTGTATGTTATAAACGGAAATATTGCTGATAGCGACCTACAGGCTGTCAAGAAATATGTAATTAACCCCGTTGAAGCTAGAGAAGCAGAACTAAAGCTTCCCGAAACACTTAAAACAGAGTACGATATTCCTACAGAGGTTGAGGTTCTTGACGGTTTCTGCGCTCTTTCAAAGGAAGAGCTTCAGAAATTTATTGATGACCGTGGACTTGCAATGGATATAGACGATATCCTTTTCTGTCAGGAATATTTCCTGTCAGAAAAACGTGAGCCTACTGTTACTGAAATCAAAATGATTGACACATACTGGTCAGATCACTGCCGTCATACAACATTCCTCACAACTATTGACAGTGTTAAGTTTGAGGATGATGTACTGCAGAAAACTTATGACGAGTATCTTAACGACCGTAAGGAATTGGGCAGAACAAAGCCTATTAACCTTATGGATATTGCAACTCTTGCAACAAAGTGCCTTAAAAAAGCAGGAAAGCTCGAGAAACTTGACGAATCAGAAGAAATCAATGCTTGTACAGTAAAAATCGACGTTGAAAAGGATGGAAAAACGGAAAAGTGGCTTCTCCTTTTCAAGAACGAAACACATAACCACCCCACAGAGATTGAACCTTTCGGTGGTGCAGCTACATGTATAGGTGGTGCTATCCGTGATCCCCTCTCAGGCAGAAGCTACGTTTATGCGGCTATGCGTGTGACAGGTGCGGCTGATCCTCTCGTTCCTGTATCCGAAACAATGCAGGGTAAGCTTCCCCAAAGAAAAATTGTTACAACTGCAGCTAACGGCTACAGCTCATACGGTAACCAGATTGGTCTTGCAACAGGGCAGGTTGATGAAATTTATCATCCCGGTTACGTTGCAAAGCGTATGGAAATCGGTGCGGTTATTGCAGCAGCTCCAGAAGAAAACGTAAGACGTGAACGTCCCGAGGACGGTGACATTGTTATCCTTCTCGGAGGCAGAACAGGTCGTGACGGTTGCGGTGGCGCAACAGGTTCTTCAAAATCCCACAATCTTTCATCTCTTGAAAGTTGTGGTGCAGAAGTACAGAAGGGTAATGCTCCCGAAGAAAGAAAGCTCCAGCGTCTTTTCAGAAATAAAGAGGTTTCACGCCTTATAAAGCGCTGTAACGACTTTGGTGCAGGCGGTGTGTCTGTTGCAATCGGTGAGCTTGCAGACGGTCTTGAAATCAACCTTAATGCAGTTCCCAAGAAGTACGAGGGACTTGACGGTACAGAGCTTGCAATCAGTGAATCTCAGGAGAGAATGGCTGTTGTTGTAGAAGCTAAGGATGCGGAAAAATTCTGCGAACTTGCAAAAAAAGAAAATCTTGAAGCTACAATCGTTGCTACAGTTAAAGAGCATCCCTACCTTGTAATGAACTGGAACGGAAAGAAGATAGTAAATATTTCCCGCGAGTTCCTTAACTCAAACGGTGCTGAAAAGCATATTGATATTGCTCCCGCAAAAGCAGAATGCTATAAAAAGGAAGTTAAGGGTAGCTTTGCAGAAAACTACAAGGCACTTGCAGGGGACCTTAACGTATGTTCAAAGCGTGGTCTTTCCGAAAGATTCGACTCCACAATCGGTGCAGGCAGTGTGCTTATGCCCTTTGGCGGTAAGTTCCAGAGAACTCCCGTTCAGGCAATGGTAAATAAGATTTCAATGCCTGATACAAATTCTGAAACCTGCAGTATTATGTCATGGGGTTACAATCCATTTATCACAGAGAAGAGTCCCTATCATGGTGCATATCTTGCAGTTGTTGAATCTGTATGTAAGCTCATTGCACACGGTGGCTCATTTAACGAAGTATACCTTACATTCCAGGAATACTTTGAAAAACCAAAGGCTGACCCAGCGCGTTGGGGTAAACCTATGGCAGCTCTTCTTGGTGCGTATAAAGCACAGAAGGATTTTGAAATTGCATCAATCGGCGGTAAGGATTCAATGAGCGGTAGCTTTGAAAACATTGATGTTCCTCCCACACTTGTTTCTTTTGCTGTAACGACAGATAATGTCAAGGACATCATTTCTCCCGAATTCAAGGAAGCGGGCAGAAATATATATATCGTTAAACCCGAATATGACGAAAACCACCTTCCCGTGGCAGAATCTCTTAAGAAAATTTTTGACCGTGTAAGCACTCTTGTTCGTGAAGGAAAAGTTGTAAGTGCATACACCCCCACATACGGCGGTATTGCGGAAGCAGTCCTTAAAATGGCTATGGGTAACGGCATCGGATTTAAGTTTGCTGATGGTGTAAGCGTAGAGGAAATCTTCGGTTATTCTTACGGCTCATTTATCCTTGAAGCAACAGAAGAAATTGCAGATATGGCACTTCTCGGACAGACAACCGATAAGGATGAAATTGCACTTGGCAGTGAAGTCCTTTCACTTGTAGAGCTTTGCGATATTTATGAAAACAAACTTGAATCAGTTTACCACTGCAATATTAAGACTTCCGAAAAGGAAGCCCCCGTATTCAGTTACAGCGGTGCAAAGGCAGTGGCTTCCTCTCTTAAGATTGCAACACCTAAGGTGCTTATTCCTGTATTTCCGGGAACTAACTGTGAATTTGACAGCGCAAAGGCATTTGAAAGTGCCGGCGCAAAGGCGGAAATCTTCGTTCTTAATAACCTTACAGCAGCAAATGTAGCAGAGTCAGTGTCTGAATTTGCAAAGAAAGTTAAAGAGTCACAGATGGTATTTATTCCGGGTGGTTTCTCCGGTGGAGATGAGCCTGACGGTAGTGGTAAGCTTATCACAGCCTTCTTCAGAAATAAGGAAATCAGCGAAGCTGTAATGGATCTTCTCAAAAATCGTGACGGTCTTATGGCAGGTATCTGTAACGGATTCCAGGCACTTATTAAGCTTGGTCTTGTGCCTTATGGGGAAATCCGTGAAGCTGACGAAAACAGCCCTACTCTTACATTCAATACAATCTCACGACATCAGTCTAAGATTGTTAATACTCGAATTGCATCCAACAAATCACCCTGGCTTATGGAAACAAATGTAGGGGATATATACTCTGTTCCGATTTCTCACGGTGAAGGCAGATTCCTTGCTGACGAAGCTCTTATAAAAGAACTTGCAGCAAATGGTCAGGTAATCACACAGTACGTTGACCTGGGCGGTAATCCAACCTATGACATTCAGTATAATCCCAACGGGTCCATCTGTGCAGTTGAAGGTATTTGTTCACCTGATGGACGTGTTCTCGGTAAAATGGGTCACAGTGAGCGTGTTGGTGAAAACCTTTACAAGAATGTTGAAGGTAATTATGATATGGGAATGTTCAGATCTGCAGTAAAATATTTTAAATAAAACTAATAGGAGCTGTATAGATGGATAATATAAGAGAAAAAGTAAGAGAACAGAATAGAAACCGACACAAGAAGATACTTCTCGGAGTTATTGCGCTCGCTATAATTGCGATTATAGCTTTTATGATTGAAAAAAATATCAGTAGAAATATTACTGATGTTACAATTCATAAAAGTGATATTTCAGACGCGAAAGCAAGTTTTATCCATATAAAACAGCTTGGTACAGATGTGATAACAGTAAAGCTTACTGACGGAAGCTACCGCCTTGCGTTTAACAACTGTAAAGGCTGTTATATGCAGTATGGTAAAGAAGCTCATTTCAAAAATAATGCTTCAAATACCGGAATAATCTGTAAAAACTGTAAAAGCGAGGTAGCTTACGAAGAATTCGGATATGATTCAGGTGATGTTGCCATACCGTATCCTATTTACGAGAATGAAATTCTCGTAAACGAAGATAGTTTTGTTCTCACTGCAGACTATCTTACAAAGCACAAACTGATTTTTGAAGAATTGATAAAAAATCAGAATAACAAAAAATAACATGTTTTAAACCTCTTTTTCTGCTTATAATAAGCGGAGAAAGAGGTTTTGTTATGAAAATAATTTTTGTTCTTTCGCTTTTTGCAATTCTTATCACATCCTGCGGAGAAAAGACAAAAACACCTGAAAACAGCACTGACAGAAAAGAACGGACACAAAATATCTATTCAACACAAATTAGTGAAAACGTATTAGGTGAATCATCTACCGCTATACTTGACGACGGAGAAAACAGGGTACACAATATTAAACTTGCCTGTGAAAAAATCAGTGGAACGCTGGTTTATCCGGAGGAAACCTTCAGCTTTAATGAAATAGTCGGGGAAAGAACGACTCATCGTGGATTTAAGGAAGCACCTATAATATTTCACGGTGAAAAAAGCTACGGTACAGGAGGAGGAATCTGCCAGGTGAGCAGTACTCTGTATATGGCAACAACAGCAGCAGGTATGAAAATTCTTGAACGTCATCCTCACAGTGAAACTGTAAGTTATGCCCCCGGAACAGATGCTACGGTAGCATATGATTCGCTTGATTTCAAGTTTAAAAACAATACCGGAAATGTGATTTGTGTTTACACCTGGGTGCAAGACAACACAGTTTATGCGAAAATAATTACAAAGCAGGCATAATAAAACGGTGCGATTTAAGTATCGCACCGTTTCAAGATTTCTGTTTAACTAATTTCAACGCCATATATTCTGCATCCTCTTGTGCCGACAACAATCTTGTTTTCAAAAATTGCGGGAGAGGATTCGACATTTGAGCCTATATTCACGGTTGATAACAAATCACCGTCAGCTCCATCAATAAGTTTGACATTACCTACCGAGTCACATATTACTATGTATCCTTTGCCTTCCGGATTGTATACAGCAACGGGAGAACTCCATGTGTAACTTTTCATATCGTGTTCCCAAACTTTTTCACCGGTAGAGCTGTCAATAGCTACGAGCTTTCCGGAATATCCCGAAGGAGAAAAAGCTACATTGAAAAATACTAGCCCTTCAAGGTCTGAGCCTTTTCGCCCAACAACCGGAGTTGACTGCACACCGCCGGATGTGTCGTCATGTCTTATGCAGTCATAAGGGATTGACCACAGTATTTCACCGGTTCGGGCATCAACTTTAAATAACTTTGTAGTGCCTTTTCCGCCTGAGGCTGTCCATCTCAGTGACGGAGCAATATAGATATAACCGTTACCGTCATAGTCCCATTCAAAAACGGGGGAAGCGTTAGTATCGTCGTGTATATCCTGTATCCATACAGGCTTCATAGTATTAATGTCAATACAGAAAAGCATTCCCACATTATCGGCGACATAAAGATAATTTCCAACTGTAACACAACTTGATTCAAATCCGACCCATCTGCCACTTTTTGACGGATGACCTATTTTATAACGGATTTTAGCAACGTTTTCCGGGCTCACAGAGATTAATTTTTCTTCGGGTTTGTATACAGTATTAAGTTTCAGCGTATACAGAATACCATTCTCTCCGGGCCAGAAAAGAGTATCTGTTTCTGCATGAAGAACAGGAGAAGAGTCAAATGCATACCAACCTCTGTAACTTGCAGAATCGTTTCCGCCCTGTTCATATAAGATTGTTGTATCAATAAGATTTATTACATACATTCTTTGTGCTTTGCTGTTTGCTATGCCTGAACCAATGTACATTATCGGATAACCTCGCGGGTCAAGAGTGCCGGTACCTTTAAAAGTCATACCAACAGTAAGCTTGTCTCTTGTGGGTTTCCCGTCATCAATATCATAAAAGTATATGTTTCCGTCAAGAGTTGCATATATAACCTCTGTAAGACCTACTTTTGCCTTTTTCTCAGGATATATGTTCATTATTTCTTTTGTATTTTCATCCCAGCGGACAATAATAGGCTGACCGGACCAACCGCAGCCCGACCATTCACCAAGACTACCGATGGGATTATTCCACATTATTTCAAGAGACTCTGAAAAAATATCTGCTGTTCCGAATGCTGCATCATTTCTGTAATTGTTTCCTCGAAAAGTAGTAATACCTTCGACAGATGAATAATGCTCCGGATATTTAAAGTGTATGGGAGTTTCCCTTGTGTATTCATCTACAAGAGTTCCGTTTTGAAAAATATCCCATTTAATATTCCAGGCGTCGGGAGAGGTAGCATCTGCCGGAGTGGGAGATAGTGTGTTTTCCGTGTTTTCAGCAACTTTTTCAACTTCCGGATAAGAAATTTCCTTAGACACTTGTTTTGAACATCCGGAAAGTAATAATATAAAAATTAGCATAAATGTCAGCAAGGTTTTAAAAATTCTCATCAGAACACTCCTTGGTGATAAAAGTAGGACTATAAAATCATTTTAATACAATACACGACTAAAATCAACACAAATTAACAAAATTTTACATATGAAAATTTTAACTATGAATGTTGATTTAAATGGTAAAATGTTGTATAATCAAAGAAAAAATAAAAAAGGAATTATCTATGAGTATATTAAATGTAGAAAATGTAACACACGGCTTCGGGGGCAGAGAAATACTTGACAATGCATCTTTCAGACTGCTTAAAGGGGAACACATAGGCCTTGTAGGAGCAAATGGTGAGGGTAAATCCACTTTCCTTAATATAATAACAGGTAAACTTTCACCGGATTCAGGAAAAATTGAGTGGTGTAAACATATTACAACAGGATATCTTGATCAGTATTCAACCCTTGAAAAAGGGAAAACAATCCGAGATATCCTTCGTGATGCTTTCGGACATCTTACTGAGCTTGAAGCGGAAATGCTTTCGATTTATGAAAAAATGGGAGATGCTTCAGACAGTGAAGTTGCTGATATGATGGAAGAAGTAGGGGAAATTCAAGATATACTCGACACATCCGGATATTATGTTATCGATACAAAAATTAACGAGTGTGCTAATGGCCTTGGACTTAACGAAATCGGTCTTGACCGTGACGTAACAGAGCTTTCCGGGGGGCAGAGGGCAAAGGTGCTTCTTGCAAAACTTCTTCTTGAAAATCCTATGATTCTTATTCTTGATGAGCCGACAAACTTCCTTGATGAAAATCATATAAACTGGCTTACTAAATTCCTCCAGGATTACGAAAACGCTTTCATCCTTGTATCACACGACATTCCGTTTCTTAACAAAGTCGTAAATGTTATTTATCATATAGAAAATTGCATTTTAACTCGCTATACAGGTGATTACAACGATTTTCAGAGAATGTATGACCTTAAAAAAAGACAAATTGAGCAGGCATATAACAAACAACAAAAGGAAATTGCAGACCTTGAAGAATTTGTTGCAAAAAACAAAGCCAGAGCCGCAACCGCCACTTTGGCAAGGTCCAGACAACGTCAACTGGATAAGATGGATATAATAACTCTGGCACCTGAAAAGGTTAAACCAACATTTGCATTCAAAACCGCAAGGACTCCGGGCAGAGTTGTTATAGAAGCAAAGGATGTTGTTCTTGGTTATAATGAGCCTCTTACGAGCCCTATAAATATGATTGTAGAACGTAACAAAAAAATCGCTGTCAAAGGTACTAACGGTATAGGTAAATCTACTCTTATGAAAACGCTTCTCGGTATTATTCCTCCGTTTGAGGGAACTGTTACCCGTGACCAGTTTGTACAGGAAGGTTATTTTGAACAGGAAGAAGTAGCGTCAGATAAAACTGCTCTTCAGGAAATATGGGACGAATATCCATCTATGACCAATGCTGAAGTGAGGGCAGCTTTGGCAAAATGCGGACTTACAACAGAACATATTACTTCTCTTGTTAAAGTGCTTTCAGGTGGTGAAAATGCTAAAGTGAGACTTTGCCGTCTTATGCTGAAAGAGGTCAATCTTCTTGTGCTTGACGAACCGACAAATCATCTTGATGTTTTGGCAAAAAATGAGCTTAAACGAGCTGTCAAAGAATTCCGCGGAACGGTACTTCTCGTAAGTCATGAGCCGGAATTTTATGACGGCATTGTGGACGAAATTATAAATCTTGAAAATGTATCAAACAAATGTATTTGATAGGGTGATAAATATGATATATGTAATGGAAATTGTAAATACACACGGTGTTCGTGGTGAAGTAAAGGCGCTTCACTATACAGACGGAGAAAAGTTTTTCAAAAAGGTAAAAACCGTATATAAAGAAGACGGCTCACCTGTAAAAATTACTTCCTGGAGATTTCAGAAAGGTGCAGTGCTTCTTAATCTTGAGGGTATAGATACAATGGAACAGGCTGAGAAAATGCGCTACACAAAGCTTTATGCAAAAGAAGAAGATTTGCCTGTGCTTGCTGACGGTGAGTATTATTTTTTCCAGCTTATCGGTCTTAAAGCTTTTCTTCCTGATGGAAGTGAACTTGGTAAAGTGACTGATGTTATAGAGAATAATGCATCCAATCTTCTTGAAATAAAAAAAGCAGACGGCACAAAGGTGCTTATTCCAAATATTCCCGTATTTGTGAATGAAGTTAATACAAATGACGGAAAAATATCTATAACCCCTATAGAAGGATTGATATGATGAAATTCAGTGTACTTACGTTGTTTCCTGAAATGATGTCTGCTCTTGGTGAAAGTATTATCGGGAGAGCGATTGATAAAGGAATAATTGAAACAGAATATATTAATATCCGGGATTTTGCAGAAAATAAACATAACCGTGTTGACGACTATCCTTACGGTGCCGGTGGCGGTATGGTAATGCAGCCGGGACCTATATACAGGGCATATAAAAGTGTTGCGGGAGAAAAGGCTCCTCATGTCATATATATGTCGCCGCAGGGAAATGTTTTAAATCAGTGTAAAGCGAAAGAACTTGCAACTTATGAGCACCTTGTTATTCTTTGCGGACATTATGAAGGTGTTGATGAGAGGATTATTGAAGAAATTGTTGATGAAGAAATATCTATCGGAGACTATGTTCTTACCGGAGGAGAGCTTCCGGCAATGGTGCTGATTGACACTGTTTCCCGTATGGTTGAGGGTGTGCTTGACAGCGCGGAGACTGCAAGCGTAGAAAGTCATTACGATGGGCTTCTGGAATATCCACAGTATACGCGTCCACCCGAATTTATGGGAAGAACAGTTCCGGAGATTCTTTCAAGCGGTCACCATGCTAATATTGAAAAGTGGCGCCGTGAACAGAGCCTTTTGAGAACTGCAAAAAAACGCCCGGACTTATTAAAGAACGCAGTTCTTACACCGAAAGAAAAGCTATGGCTTAAAGAACAGGGTATAGAAACAGAATAACCACGACAAAATAATAAAAAGGAGTTGTTAAAATGTTAAAAGGAATCCCCCCGATCATTTCTCCGGAGCTTCTTAAGATTTTGTGTGAAATGGGGCACAGCGATAAAATCGTTATCGCTGATGGTAATTTTCCATCGGAGTCTGTTGGTGAAAATGCAAGAGTTGTCCGTGCAGATGGTCATGGTGTGCCGGAACTGCTTGAGGCAATACTAAAACTATTCCCGCTTGACACCTATGTTGAAAAACCGGTGTCGCTTATGCAGGTAACTCCGGGAGATACAGTTGAAACACCAATCTGGGATGTGTATAAGAAAATCGTTTCAAAGGAAGATAGCCGCGGTGTTGACGCTTTCTGCGAAATTGAAAGATTTAAATTTTATGAAGAAGCTAAAAAGGCATACTGTATAATTGCAACTGGCGAAACAGCGCTCTATGCAAATATTATGTTACAGAAGGGTGTAGTGTAAAAAAGGTGATGGATTCCATCACCTTTTTTAGCTGTATTACGTTTGTGCATAAAAATTTAAAATAAAAAAATGAACTACATAACCTTTTACCCCAACATTACATCGAGGAGCATCATAACTGCAAATCCCATTATTATTCCCATAGTAGAAAAATACGGATATTTCCCACGCTTTTTCTGACATTCCGGAATAAGCTCATGAACAGACACGATTATCATAGCGCCTGCCGCAAAAGAAAGAGCGAAAGGAAGAAGTGTCTCTGTATATAATACAAGCATCGCTCCCAGAATACCTGCTACTGGCTCCACCATGCCGGATGCCTGCCCGATAAGGAAACTCTTTTTTCTTGAATATCCCTCCCGTCTCAGTGGCAACGACACAGCGGCACCTTCAGGAAAATTTTGCAGGCCGATGCCTACAGCAACAGAAATTGCCCCCATAAAAGCTTCTGGAGGAGCATTACTGAGCGCACCGAACGCTACTCCAACGGCGAGACCTTCAGGAATATTATGCAGTGTTATTGCAAGTACCAGCATAATTATTCTGCTTAATCTGTCTTTTGAAGAGGTACCTTCAGAAAACTTTTTCTGAGCCTTTGTTACCACTTTATCCGATGCCCATATAAAAATCGCTCCGGATAAAAAACCGAATGTTAATATTAAATATCCGGGAAAATGAAATGATTCTGACCGTTCAAGTGCAGGTAATAGAAGAGACCAGAAGCTTGCAGCAATCATAACTCCCGCAGCAAATCCCATCATAAGATTCATTATAATTTTTTCAGGATGTTTGAAAAATACGACTGTCAGGGCGCCTAATGCTGTTAAAAGCCATGTGCCTAACGTCGCTATAAGTGCCATTAAGACGTAATTATCCATAAAGCACCTCCATATTTATTATATGAAAAAGAAGAATTCTTGTTAAATGTGCAAACTTGAAACGCAGGTTGACTTTTTAGCAAAAAAAGTGTATTATAATATTTGGTGAAAGATATGTTTAAAAAGATAATCCTGTGGATTCTTGTAATTGGTTGTATGACACTGATTTTTTCTTTTTCTTCGGAAGCTGCAACAGAGTCAAGGAAAACCAGCGCAAGTTTTATAGAGAAAATAATTTCTTTTTTTGATTTTGATAATTCTATCACAGAGTCTGAGATGTTTGTTATACGGGAAAATATGACTTTTATAGTCAGAAAAGGTGCACATTTTTCGATATATGCATTGCTTGGGTTGCTTATATATCTTTTATTGTGCGAATATAATATAAACGACAAAAAAGTAATTATAATCGCTGTAACAGTTTCTATGCTGTACGCCTGCAGTGATGAAATTCATCAGAGCTTTGTTGAAGGAAGATCCGGAGAGCTGAGAGATGTTTTAATTGATACAGTTGGAGCTTTGGCGGGATGCACAGCTACATTTTTAATAAAAAGAATGATAAGAAAAACAAATAAGCAGGAGGTAATAAAATGAACTGTATGTCAACTTTTAACGAATGGAAAAATTACAAAGGACTTGATGAAAATCTCAGACTTGAACTTCTTGAAATAGAAGGTAATGAGAAAGAAATTGAGGAAAGATTTTATAAATCTCTTGATTTTGGAACGGCAGGACTTCGCGGAGTAATCGGTGCGGGAACAAACAGGATGAACATATACACTGTTGGTCAAGCAACACAGGGGTTCAGTGAGTACATCAAAAAGCATGGAGATGCTAAAAAGGGCGTAGTTATTGCATACGACTCCAGAAATTTCAGTCCGGAATTTGCTCTTGAATCGGCAAGGATTCTTTGTGCAAACAATATTAAAGTATATCTTTTTGAGTCACTTCGTCCTACTCCTGAACTGAGTTTTGCTATACGTCATTTGTGCGCTACTGCAGGTATCGTAATCACAGCAAGTCATAATCCTGCTAAATATAATGGTTACAAAGTTTGTGGTGATGACGGTGCACAGCTGGCACCTGAGACTGCTGATTCGGTTACAGAGGAAATCAGAAAAGTAGATATGCTTACCGGCATTAAGAGGATGAACGAGGATGATGCTGTAAAGGCCGGACTTCTCACATATATCGGCGAAGATGTTGATAAAGTATATCTTGATAAAGTTTTTGAGAGAAGAGTTAACCCTAATGCCATTTCGGATGTTGCAGATGATTTTTCCGTGGTATATACACCTTTTCACGGCAGCGGAAATATTCCTGTGAGAAGAATTCTTGAAATGTGTGGTCTTAAAAACCTTATAGTGGTAAAAGAACAGGAACTTCCGGATGGTAACTTTCCAACGGTCAAAAGCCCTAATCCGGAAGATAAGGAAGGTTTCAAGTTAGCTATTGAACTTGCAAAGAAGCATAATACAGACCTTATCATAGGAACAGACCCCGACAGCGACAGAGTGGGAATAGTTGTAAGAAATAAAGATGGAGAGTATGTAACTTTCACCGGAAATCAGGTTGGAGCTCTACTTACAGATTACATTCTTTCTCAGCATAAAACGCAAGGTACTATGCCCGAAAACCCTGCAATTATTAAATCTGTTGTTTCTACGGAAATGGTACGCCCAATAGCAGAATACTACGGAGCAGAACTTATAGAAGTTCTCACCGGTTTTAAATTCATCGGAGAAAAAATAAAAGAATTTGAAGATACGGGCTCGAATACATTTGTTTTGGGATTTGAGGAGAGTTACGGATATCTTAGCGGAACATATGCCCGCGATAAGGACGCGGTAGTTGCGTCAATGCTTATTGTTGAAATGGCAGCATGGTATAAAAAACAGAATATGACGCTTTTTGATGCTATGGAAAATCTTTATAAAAAATTCGGCTATTATAAAGAAACCGGTGTAAGCATAGTTGAGGAGGGCGTTGAAGGTCCTGCGAGAATTGCAAAAATGATAAATAACATTCGTGATAACTGTCCCAAAATGCTTGGCGGTCTTTCAGTTGACGCAGTCCGCGACTATACAGAGGGAGTTATTAAATATTCTGACGGCACACAGAAGCCTATAAATCAACCTATAAACAATATGCTGTATCTTGAACTTTCCGGTGGAAGCGGATGGATTGCAATTCGTCCCAGCGGTACAGAACCTAAGCTGAAACTTTATTTCGGATATTGTGCAGATAGTAAAGATGCAGTTGAAAACAAGATTAAAGAGCTCGTAGAAGACACTCAAAATAAAATAAAAGGATAATTCATATGAGAAAAACAGCTATTGCTTTTATAGTTTCAATCATATTAACCGCTTGCAGTGCTGTTGTGATTCCGGATACGGAAAACACAGAAAAAATCGTTACTGAACAATCTTCGGAAGTGGCAGCAGAAAAAATCATATCTATGATGAAAATTGAAGAAAAAGTCTGGCAGATGATGTTTGTGGCTCCGGAGGATATTACTGGAGTATCTGTTGCTACACAGGCAGGAGAAACGACTAAAACCGCACTGGAAGAATGTCCTGTTGGAGGAATAATATATTTCAGTCAGAATTTTGAAAACAGAGAACAAACCGAAGAACTTATCAGAAATACGCAAGGCTATTCAAAAATACCTCTATTTATAAGTGTTGATGAAGAGGGTGGGATTGTATCAAGGCTTGGTTCAAAGCCTGAGATGGGTACTAAAAAGCAACCTCCCATGGCAGAAATAGGAGCAACTGAGGATGGAGAAACAGCGTATAAAGTAGGTTTCGAGCTTGCGAATGACCTCAAACAGCTTGGCTTCAATGTTGATTTTGCTCCGGTGGCAGATGTGCTTGTAAGCCGCGATAATGTAGAAACAGGAACGAGGTCTTTTGGCTATGATGCGGAAAATGTTGCTGTAATGGTGGAAAATGTCGTAAAAGGACTTGAGGAAAACGGTGTTTCGGCAACGCTGAAACATTTTCCCGGAGCAGGTGCTACAACCGTGGACTCACATACAGGATATTCTGCAAACCCCAGAACTTTAGACGAACTTCGCAGTACGGAGTTTCTGCCGTTTAAGGCAGGTATAGATGCAGGTGCGGATTTCGTTATGATGTCACATATGACTCTTACAAATGCTACTGAGGACAAGCTCCCTTGTTCTATATCAGAGGAAGTTATAAGCGGTATGCTTGTAGACGAACTTGGATTCGGCGGTATTATAATAACTGACTCGCTTCGCATGGGGGCAATCACAGAGCACTATTCTCCTGAAAATATAGGTGTACTTGCAGTCAAAGCAGGTAACGATATGATTCTTATGCCAAAGGATGTATTTGCAACACATAGGGGAATAGTTGATGCAGTCAGCAGAGGTGAGATATCCGAGGATAGGATCAATGAAAGCGTAAAGAAAATTATTATGAAGAAAATTGAAAAAAGTTTGTGGAATTAACACAAAGCGGTGCTTCTTAGGGATTAACCGCCTAAAAACCATGTTTTTGGCACATAACTGTGTTAAAAATTCTCGCAATCCGTCAAGGATTACTCCAATTTTTGCCTTGTTCTGCACTCAAAAACAAGATTTTTATGGTGCAAAGCAGTTTTGGGTTAGAGATTTTTTAGTTTAGAGAAGTCATAAAAAATGCAGGCATACTGACGTATGTCTGCATTTTTTTGCGCACTATTAACAAAAAAGATCAAGCCAAAACCGATTCATCTCTAAGAAGCACCGCCGTTTTCCGTGTCGGCACGCTTATTTTTTAGTCCTGATATATTGGAATATTCATTACAATTATCGTTAAAATATCTGTTTCAAATAATTGACAAATATGTAAAAACATATTGACAAAACATGTAATAAGGAATATAATCATTTCTATGGTTTGTATAGTGCGTTATAAGACTTTTTAGCATCGTTTGTAATGACCATTACACTGAAATGGTTAAGTTAAGATGTGAAAGGGATGGAATTTGTGGAAAACATTTCTATGCAAAACAGAAAAAGAGAAATAATTGAAGAAACCTGGCAGTATCTTTTAAAAAAGGGGCTTGAACATTCCACGGTCGGGGAGCTGTGCCGTGATACAAAGATTGCTCAAAGTAGCCTTTATCATTACTTTGAAAATAAGGATGATATCTGGATAAGTGCCGGAAAATACGGCCTTTCAAAAGTGGTTGATGCGCTTTTTGAGTTTACGTTTAATCATACAAAAGACATAGATTTGTTTTTTGAAGAGTTGCTTGATGAAGTAGAAAAATATAAGTACGAGTTGCGTGTAGGTATACAACTTACAACGAGCCCTGTGTTTGGCGTAAGAATGCGTGACAAAGCAAATGATTTCAGGCTTCTTTACGAGAGGTATGCTGGAAAGTTGATGGGAGTTTTTGAGTGTTCGCATCTGCAGGCTGAAACTTTCATTTATTCCATAATTGCCTATGTTATAGATTATGCAATATGGGATGACAGAGAAAAAACACAGATGCTTCTTGATAATTTGCGTAATAGAATATTGCGTGAACTGGATAATATAAAAAAGAGTTAAATTAAATTTAAATAAATCCGCTTCGAATTACTGTAAGACAACATGGGGAGGAGGAAATGCTTTTCAGAGTGTATTAGCAGTTATCAGCGGAAACCAAAACAAAAAAATGAAAGGAAGATAATTAATGAAAAAGTTATTAAGCATATTCGTGGTGCTTGCAATGCTTTTAACGGTTGCTCCCATGAATATCTTTGCTGCAGAAGCAGACGCAACTGCTTTTTCTGATGTGAAGGCAACAGATTACTATGCAAATGCGGCTACTGCACTTGCTAAACTGAATGTTTTAGCCGGTTACCCTGATGGAACATTCGGTGCAACAAAATCAATTACAAGAGCTGAAATGGCTGCGATTGTTTGCAGAATGATTGATCTGGAGGACGCAGCTGAAAAAGCAATGGGCACCACAAAGTTTGATGATGTTGAGGCAGAACATTGGGCAAGTGGCTATATTAACCTTGCTTCAGAAAAGAATATCATTAACGGTGACGGAAATGGTAAATTCCGTCCTGCAGATCCCGTAAAGCATGAAGAAGCAATTAAGATGATTGTTTGCACATTGGGTTACGGTGATGATGTGGAATTAAATCCTGAAGACTGGGCAGCAGGCTACATAAAGGTTGCTGAAGAAAAGAAGATTACTGACAATCTTCTTGGAGGGAAGGGGATGCCCTCAACTCGTGGCGACGTTGCCGTCATGACATATAACGGACTTGCAACAAAAGCTGAAATATCTAAAATTCCCGAAACACCTGTTGCTTCAAAGGCTGCAGGTGAGTACAAAGGTACACAGAAAGTAACTCTTTCAACAAAGACAAAGGATGCAACTATCTATTACACAACAGATGGTTCAACTCCTACAGAAAAGAGCGAAAAGTATACTAAGGAAATCTCTATCACAAAAACAGCTGTTCTTAAAGCTATTGCAGTTAAGGACGGAATCGTTTCCAAAGATGTTATGACCGTTGAATACACCATTAAGAAAGAAACCTCCTCCGGCGGCGGTGGCGGCGGTGGCGGCGGTGGCGGTGGAGGCGGAAGCTCCTCTGAAAAGTACACCGTATCATTCGACCTTAACTACGAAGGTGCAACAGGTGCTCCTGAAGAACAGACCGTGAAAAAAGGTAGCAAAGCGAAAGAACCTGTAGTTCCTGAAAGAGAAGGATTTACTTTTGGTGGCTGGTATACAGAAAAAGAATGCACTAATGAATTTGCATTTACTACAAAGATCAAAGCTGACACAACATTGTTTGCAAGTTGGGTAGAAATAATCCCTCTTTCAATCGAGTTGACAGCAAGTGAAACTACTATCTTTACTGATTCCAATGCCAAAGAAGTATTTTTCTATGCAAAAATTATCAGCAATGACGGCTCAATTGAATCTGTATCACTGTATGATGCTGACGGTAATGTGGTAAAGGCTATGTCTGATGATGGTCAGTACACAGAAAACGGTGATGAATTCTCAAACGATGACATTTACACCTGCTTTGTTGAGTTGGATATAGATAGTGCAACAACTTACAAATTCAAGGCTATAGGTGCCGGAACAAGTAACATAGATTCAAACGAACTGGAAGTTTCTGTCATTGAAAGTATGACAAATGAACAGATTGAAAATATGGAAATAGTTGATAATTCAATCGAAACAGATGTATTTTCAAATCCTGAATTTGATGAGATGGAAATCGAAGAAAGAGTGGATTTAACAAACGAATTACTTGGTGATTTGGTTGAAGAAGGTCTTGTTGAAGAAAATTCTATATCTTTCGATGAAGAAACATCTTCATATACGTTCTTGTATGAATCCGGTGCACTTGGTACTATAATTCTGAAGGATTGGAATGAATTACAAAACGGTGTTGAAGAAAACGGTATTGAACTTTCTGACGAAGCTCTTAATAGAATCGAAACTGATTTAGCAAATCGCAATTCAGAAGATGCATTAGAGCTCATGGGCGAAGCTGAGGATGAAAATGCAGCTGAAGTTGAAGATACAATTGATGCCGAAGCAATCATTCTTTGGTCATTTGATCAGGCTTGGGATTCATCATATTATCGCAGACCTTTCTATGTTGATACAGAGAATGATTGGGAAAGTAAGGGCGTGGACACCACTGTTATATGGGACACAACTGTAGAAAATTATAAAAATCTTGAAGGATATGAGATTATTATATTCAGTGGTCATGGTGCATTTTTAACATATAAATATAATGGTTCTCAGCAGACTGTACCATCTTTGATTTTGCATGAATTATCTACAAAATCTAAAGACGAACTGTATAAGAATGATTTGAAATTATTTAACATTGGTAAAGTAAGCGTAAAAGGCGGAACAGTGTATACAATCTTACCTAATTTCTGGGATGCGTATTACGATTCAGGTGATTTGGATGGTTCATTCGTTTTTGGAGAAAACTGTGAATTTTACGGTGCTTACGGTAATGTAGTAAATCAAATGGCAAATGCTATATTGAATGTGTCTGCAGAAAATGTAATTGGATTCCATAATTCAGTAATGGCTGATTACAGCAGAGAACTCATGAAGTCTTATATCGATGGTCTCATTGATGGATTGACAGCCGGGGATTCTTTTGAAAAAGCGAAAGAAATAAATGGCGACAACGATTATTTTCCTGGTCGTGAAGGCTATGGACCTACAGCTTATCCTATCTTTAGTGGAAATAAAAATGCTTATCTTTTAAATAATGATTTTGAAAACGGCAGTTATGAAGATTCTGTTTATTTCAGTGGCTGGAAAAGAAAAGGTGATGTCAGAATACTTTCTAAGTTAGGCAACCTTACTCCTCAGGATAAGAACAAGATGGCTATTTTGACAACAGGTATAGGTTCCGGTACATCAGATTATATGGAAGCAACAGAAGGAAGTGTTTTGTATCAAACATTTAAAGTTCCTAAGAATATAAAGAAGATTTGCTTCTCATACAATGTTGTTTCAGAGGAACCTATGGAATATGTTGGTTCTGAATATGATGACAAATTTATTGCTCAGTTAGTAACTGTTAAGGACAATAAGACTGAATCAATAGTAATGGAATCTGTAAACAAAGCAGTATGGAAAGAAATAGATGGAATTAACTTTGATGGTGGAGACGAAACAACGTATCACACCGGTTGGAAAACAATTACTTATGATATATCAGATTATCAGGGTGAATTGGTTACTATATCATTCACAACATATGATGTTGGCGACTCTATATATGATACCGCAGCACTCGTAGATAATGTTTTCCTTAAATAAAAGTTGATATAACCTAGAAAAAATGAAGCCTCCGGGTAATTTTACCCGGAGGCTTCAGCGTGTCGATAAACCTATCGACACGCTGGCAGATATCGAAAAAGGAAGGTAAATTCATCGAATACGAACTCGTCGGCGTATGTGGATACGGTAGAGGGCGTCTTCGGTGAAAACAAGCAGAAATGGCTACAAACTGCAGTTTGTAGCCATTTTATTAAACACTAATTGCTTGATAACACCTCATTAGCCACTTGACGGTGACAGCTTCCC